>DASSIL010000159.1:0-30819 GCA_035691925.1 Gemmatimonadales bacterium | reverse complement strand
ACGCCCGCCGCCGTCCCGTCGTCGTTCGCGATCCGGATTCCCAGAACGAACTTGCCCAGGGTGTACCCCGTGAAGCCCTCGAGGAGGAAGTACACGGCGCAGATGAGGGCGAACGCGATGAGGAATCCAGCGATCGCTCCGAATATTCCGCCGAAGGCCGCGGCCGCCTGCGCGTCCTGCCCTGCGTTTGCGGCGGCATTCGTCGCCGCGACCGCGGCCGCCCCGGTGTACGCCCCGAGCCACCCGCCGATCGTCCCGCCGCCGACGAACGCGATGATGCCGCACAACACGATGTCCAGTACCAAGGCACCCAGTCGCTTGCCGAAGCCGATCCGCTGCTCCATGCGCACCCCCTGAACCGTGAGTGGCTGAACCCGGTTGAACGCACGGCCCCATATGTCGAGCAGGCGGCTTGGCGTCAAGCCCGCGCCAGGATCGCCTCCGCGAGACGCCGGACCGCGTCGCCGGACCAGACGAGAAACAGCTCCGGCTCGATCACTTCGAGCTCCATCACCATCAGGCGCCCGTCGCGCTCCACCCCGTCCACCCGCGCGTAGAGCCACGCCCCGGGGACTGCGGCGAGCGCCTGCTGCGCCCCCCATCGCGCCGCCGTACTCGCTTCGACCAGTTCCGCCGAGCCGCCGTACTGGTGCTGCACCCGAAAGTCGTCGGGGCCAGCGCGCTTGCACACTGCGTGACTGAACCGGCCGGCGACATGCACGAGCGACAGCTCCCCTGCGTCGATCACCTCCGGGACGAACTCCTGCACCAGCGCCCCCCGCTCCGCGACAAGCCGCGCGAACCGTTCCTGGTCGCGGGCGGCGCTGGTCCGATCGGTGATCCAGGTGTCGTGAGCGGAGAGCGAGATGCGCGGCTTCACGACGGCACGCTCCCAGGGTCGCGACGCGACGAGCGCGACCAGGTCGGGCGCCTGCCCCGGCTCGATCCACAGCGTGTCGGGGACCGCGACGCCCGCGGCTCGCAGGTCGCGCAGGTACGCCTTGTCGAGGTTCCACCGCACCACCGCCGCGGGATTCCAGAGCCGGGTGCCGGCGCGCTCCTGGGCCGCGAGCCAGTCGCGGAACTCCGCCGTGCGGCGATGATAGTCCCAGCAGGAGCGCAGCACGACGACGTCGTAGCCGCGCCAGTCGACCGCGGCGTCGTCCCAGCGCACCGCGTGTACGTACGCGCCGCGCGCCACGAGCTCGGCGCGCAGCGGATGATCGTCAGGATTGAGGTCCGGCAGCTCGACGTAGGTGACGAGCGCGACGTCCGGCATCCTCAGAAGTTAAAGGAGAGCCCCGATCTGCGGCGCAGCCCAGTCGGAATTTCCCAGATGGCGGGATCGAAGTTGGCGTCCTCGATCTCCGTGACCTCGAAGCGGTGGACCGCCGGCGGCTTGCCGGCTTCGTCCTTCGCATCGGTCGTCATGGAGACGACGATGCGCACCGGCGTCCCCGAGAACAGCGAATCGCGAATGGCGCTCGAGCGGCGGACGAAATCGGGATCCGATTGCGCCAACGCGGTGCCGATCTGTGACAGCATGCCGATCAGGGGATTCGGCAGGAGATGAGCGCTCGGCGCGACCCAGTAGTCGGTGACCACGCTCTGGTGGACTTCGTCCCCGTGCATGCCGAAGGCGTCCACGTCGACGGTGTACACCTGCCGCAGGCGATAGTGCTCGGTCGCGAGTCCCGCCACGGCGTCGCCCGACCCGAGCCGCTCGCCCGAGATGTGGGCGTCGTGCACGCGAAACCGCACCACGCCGGTGTTGGACACCGCCTGCAGGCCGACTCCCGCGATTCGCTCGAATACCGAGTCGTCGACCACCGAGTATTCGCGGTCCGACGGGTGCACCGAGATCACCCGGTGTCCGTCGTGGGTGATCACGAGATAGTCGTCGTCCCACGCTCCGTGCTTCTGAATGTCGACACGCAGGCGATGCGTTCCCTCGCGCACTGTCCCGACGACGGGCTCGTCCGAGCCGACGGTCATGCGAAACGTGTAGCGGGTTCCGGGAACGCCCTGCTGGGGGTTTGAGACTGGAGCGGCCACGGCGAGTGCCAGCATGAGCGGCGCGATCATGCCTTGGCCTACGGACGCAGCCCCTGTACGGTTTCCGAACCCGGAACTGTTGCAGTTTCGGGAGGTTACACGCTAATGTCGAGCCCATGAGCCGCTCCAGGCAGAGCCCCAAACTCAGCAACTCGATCCCCGACGCGATGCCCTTCGCCAAGCAGGCATGGGCCGTCAGCACCGAGGGGGAGCGTGCGGCCATCCGGCTCGGCCTCATCCCCTTGCGCCTCGCCGTGAACTTCGGGAAGTGGTCCACCCCGGGGGCATTTCGCGCCGCCCTGATGGAAGTGGCCGCCAAGGCCCGCGGTGCCGCGCCGCCCGCGGACGGCCATGTCCCGCCTGCAGGGTCCTAGCATGCAGTTCGCCGAGGGAGTCAGCGTCGCCCTCGATGGCCTGCGGGCCAATGCCTTACGCTCGCTCCTGACCGCGCTCGGAATCATCATCGGCATCGCCGCGGTGGTCACGATGGTGGCGCTGGGGACGGGAGCCCAGCGGGCAGTGCAGGATCGCATCGACGCCCTCGGCCCGACGCTCCTGAACGTGTATTCGGGACAGGACTTCCGCGGCGGCGTGGCGATCGGCGGGGCGTCGACCCTCACCTATGACGACGACACCGCGATCGCCCACGAAGCGCGCTACATCGCCGGCGTCGTCCCCGAGTTGCAGCGCAACTTCCAGATCAAGTTCGGCGGTCGCAACGTCAATCAGGACGTCATCGGCACAACGCCGGATTTCGTGACGGTGCGGAACTACGGCCTGTCGGCTGGACGCATGTTTACGACCGGAGAAGCCGCCCTGCGGCGTCGCTATGCGGTTCTTGGCTCGATCATCCCGGGTCAGCTCCAGACCACTCCCGCCGAGATCGTCGGGCAGCAGATCCAGATCGGCGCGTTTCCGTTCACCGTCGTGGGCGTCCTGGCGGAAAAAGGCGGAGGCCCCGGCAGCAACGACGACGACGTGATCATCCCGTTTCAGACCGCCCGCTTTCGCGTGATCGGGACCGGCCGGCTGCGGACCATCACGATCAAGGCGGTCGCGGTCGACTCCATGAGCCTCGCCATGATCGAGATCGAGCGTGTGCTCCGCCGCCAGCACAAGCTGCGGCCCGGAACCGAGAACGACTTTCGTATCCGGAACCAGCGGGACGTGCTCATGACGTCGGAGACCACGACCCAGACGTTCAAGTCGCTGCTGGTCGGCGTGGCCGCCGTCAGCCTGCTCGTGGGCGGAATCGGCATCATGAACATCATGCTCGTCTCGGTGACCGAGCGCACGCGAGAAATCGGGGTGCGCAAGGCCGTCGGAGCCCGCAAACGCGACGTGCTGTTTCAGTTCGTCATCGAAGCCGTCGTCCTGTGCCTGATCGGAGGGGTGATCGGCATCCTGGTGGGCTCGGTCGGAGCCGTGCTCCTGTCCCGGTGGGCACACTGGAACACCCTCATCGCGCCCGCGGCGGTGCTCCTCGCCTTCGGCTGCAGCGTGGCGGTCGGATTGTTCTTCGGCATCTGGCCCGCGCGACGAGCAGCGAAGCTCGATCCGATCGAAGCACTGCACTACGAGTGACGTTCCGTCGCACCCCTCGGTCCCGCCGCGCTAGGTCTCCGACCGGAGCGCGTGCATCGGATCGGTCGTCGTGGCGCGACGAGCCGGGAGCCAGCACGCGACGCCGCGATGGCGTCTGCCTTGGCGGCTGTTCGTTCCGACCGTATCCTATCGCCATGCGAACTCTCCTCCCGTCATTCACTGCCCTGCTCCTGCCGGCGCTCGTCACCGCTCAAACACCTGGCCCCGCGGTCCGCCCGTTCATTGCTGTGTCGTCACCTGTCGTGGCCCTCACCCACGTGCGAGTCATCGACGGAACGGGCGCCCCGGCGCAGGATGACCAGACGATCATCATCAGGAACGGCACGATCGCGGCGGCAGGACCGGCGGCGAGTGTGGCGGTGCCGGCGGGAGCGGAGGTGAAGGACCTGACGGGCCGCACCGTGCTCCCGGGATTCGTGATGATGCACGAACACATGTTCTATCCCGCGGGCAACGGGATGTATACCGAGCAGGGGTGGAGCTTCCCAAAGCTCTACCTGGCCGGCGGAGTGACGACGATGCGCACCGCGGGCAGCATCGAGCCCTACGCCGACTTGAACATCGCCAAGAGCATCGCCGCGGGGGACATGGCCGGTCCCGCGATGGACGTGACCGGTCCCTACCTCGAGGGTCCGGGCCTGCCGCTGTCGCAGGTCCATGCCCTGAAGGACGCCGACGAAGCGCGCCGCATGGTGGCGTTCTGGGCGGATCAGGGTGCGACGTCCTTCAAGGCCTACATGCACATCTCGCGCGCCGAGCTCGGCGCGGCGATCGCCGAGGCCCACCGCCGCGGGCTGAAGCTCACGGCCCACCTTTGCTCCGTGACGTTCCGCGAAGCGGCGGACCTCGGTATCGACGATCTCGAGCACGGCTTCCTCGTCGCCACCGATTTCGTCCCCCGCAAGCAGCCCGACGTCTGCCCCGATCGCGATTCGGTCGTCGCGTCCCTCGTCGCCCTCGATCCCAACAGCACCGCCGTACGCGACCTGATCGCCTCCCTCGTCGCGAAGCACGTGGCGTTGACGTCGACACTCACCGTGTTCGAGACGTTCGTGCCGGGGCGCCCCGCCGCTCCCACCGCGGTGCTCGACGCGATGCTCCCCGAAGCGCGCGATCAGTACACCCGCACGCGGCTGCGCATCGCGACGTCGCAGGACTCGACGTGGGTGGTGCTGTTCCGCAAGGAGATGCAGCTGGAGCGGATGTACGCACAGGCGGGCGGGCTGGTGCTCACCGGCACCGACCCCACGGGCTACGGCGGCGTGGTGGCCGGATTCTCGAACCAGCGCGCCCTCGAGCTGCTGGTGGAAGCGGGCTTCACCCCGCTCGAGGCGATCCGCATCGGGACGCTGAACGGCGCGACGTTCCTCGGCCGCACCGACCACGTCGGCTCGATCGCCGCCGGAAAGGACGCCGATCTCGTCGTGGTCAACGGCAATCCCGCAGCACAGATCGCCGACGTCGAAAAGGTCGAGCTCGTCTTCCGGTCAGGGACCGGCTACGACCCGGCGAAGCTGATCGCCGCAGCGAAGGGTTCGGTGGGACTGCGCTGAGGATTATTGCTGGTCGTACAGCGCGATCTCTTTGCCCAGCAGGTATTTGTCGAACCAGTTGAGGATGTGGTCGAGCCGCTCGACGCGGTGATTCGGCTTCCCCGAGCGCGACAGCTCGTGCGATTCCCCCGGGAAACGGACCATCACCGCCGTCTTGTGCAGATACTTGAGCGCCCGGAACATCGCCTCACCGCCCTGCGTCGCGGGCGCGCGCAGGTCCTCGTCTCCCAGCACGAACATGATCGGCGTCGTCACCGAGTCGACGTACTGCACCGGCGAGCGGCGCAGGAATTCCTGCGGATCGTGGAACGGCACCGACCGGAACCACGTCGGCTGGAACAGCGTGAAATCCGCCGTATACCAGAAGCCGAGCCAGTCGGCGACGTCGCGCTGCGAAACCGCAGCGGCAAACCGATGGGTGTGGGTCACCGCCCAGTCGGTCAGTAACCCGCCGCCCGATCCGCCCGTGACGCCGAGCTTCGTCGTGTCGATGTAGCCGCGACGGATCACCGAGTCGACCGCGACCAGCAGGTCCTTGTAGTCGTCTCCCGGATAGTTGTACTGGATGATGTTGCCGAAATCCTGCCCGTAGGTTGTGCTGCCGCGCGGGTTCGGGTACAGCACCACATACCCCTTCGCCGCCATCCACTGCATCTCGTGGAAGAAGATGTACCCGTAAGCCGTGTGGGGGCCACCGTGGATGTTGAGGATCAGCGGGTAGCGCTTCGCCGGATCGAAGCCCGGCGGCTTCAGAATCCACGTCTCCACTTTGCGACCGTCGAAGCTCGGATACCAGAAGTCCTCGGGTGTCGACAGCGTGAGCCCCGAGAAGAGCGAGTCGTTGACCCGCGTGAGCTGCGTGAGTTTCCGGGTCGCCGCATCGAGGGCGTAGAGGTCGGTAAGGTGCGCCGGATCGCTCAGAGTGAGGGCGAACGTCCGTGCGTCGGGCGTCGCCGACCAGGCGACAATGGCGTGGTCGCCCGTCGTCAGCGGAGTACGGATACCCGTTGCGGCGTCGAACCGCACGAGGTTGGAGCGGCCGTGCTCCGTCGTCGCCGTCACGACAAACTTGCCGTCGGGCGACCAGACGATGGGACCGCCCCCGCCGCCGCGCGGGGGCGCCTGGTCGCCCAGAACGCCCGAGCCCATGTCGAAGTCGTAATCGGCGGTCAGGTTGGTGAGCCGGCCACCGCGCCAGATGTAGAGGTCCTGCTCCTGGTAGGAGCGCGGCTGCGGCGGGTTCACGAAACCCTGGAACGCGACCGCGCGCGCATCGGGGGAGACGACCGGGGCGTCCACCGGGCCGTCGATGTTCACCACGGTGTCGATCGGGCCGCCCGCGGCGGCGACCGAAAAGAGATCCTGGTCGGGCCGCGTGTAGTAGTCCTCCACGACGCGCTGCGATGTGAAGTAGAGCCGCCGGCCGTCGGAACTCCACTGACGCAGCGTCTCGTCGAATGGCCCCGTCGTGACCTGGTGAGCGGTCTGCGGCTGGTCGCCGGTCGTCGCGGCGACGGTCCACAGATGGCCGTGCTGCTCCGGCTCGTCGTACCCCTCGTCGTCACTGCGAAACTCGGCGCGCGAGATCACGCGCACGTCGCTCTTCTTCGGTGGCTCCCCGCCCTTCGCTTTCCGGGCGATGTCCTCGGGCGTCGCGCCGTTGACGAACGCGATCGTGCGCCCATCGGGGGACCAGACCGCGGGCGATGCGCCGCGTGGGACATCCGTCAGCTGCACCGCCTCGCCGCCATCCAGCGCCAGCAGGAAGAGCTGCGAGCCGTCGTCCCCGACCGGACGAAGAAAGGCGAGCGCCTTCGAGTCAGGGGACCAGCGCGGTGCGCCGTCGTGGGGACCGGCGGTGAGGCGGCGCGGAGCGCTCTTGCCGTCCGTTGCCACGGCCCAGATGCGCGTCTCGTAGCCGTCGCGCTTGGCGTTCACGGTGACGAGGACGTAGGCGACCTGTTTGCCGTCCGGAGATACCTGTGGCCCCGCGACCCACCGGAACGCGTACAGGTCGGTGTCGGCGATCGCGCGCTGCGCGGCAAGCGGCGCGGCGCTGAGGACGGCGGCGGCCAGCAGGATGGGAATACGGCGTGGCATGGAGCCTCCGGGGGAAGCCCCGAAGCTACGGCCCTGCGACCGATCCCGCTCCTCGCGCATCCTGTCGTCATCCATCCCTCGGAGCCATCATGCCCCGGCCGTTCGGTCTCGTTGCCACCATCTGCTGCACCGGTGTCGCCCCCGTCTCCGCTCAGGCCACGATCGCCGGGACCTGGTTCACCGAGTTCGATGCGCAGGTCCGCATCGTCAACGGCGCCCAGTCGACCGTGAAGGGGCATGCGCGCATCGAATTACAGGTCTCGGGCGATTCGATCCACGGCACGTGGCAGAACCTCAACGCCACGGGCACTGCCGCAGGGCCGGCCCGGGCGCTGGCCGGCACCGTCACGAGTAGCGGCGCCCAGTTCGCGGTGACGCAGCCGAGCGATATCGTGCGGCGTGAGATGGACGGCGAGACACACACGCAGGTGATCATGAACTACGACGTGGCCATCCACGGGGACTCACTCGTCGGCACGGAGCAATGGGTGGCGGTCGATCACGCATCCCAGGGCACCGCACGGCGATTTACGGCGACCCGCAAACCGTAGTAGCGTTGGGGGCATGCTCCCCAGCTGGATCGTGCCCCTCGGGCTGCTCGAGCATTTCCTCGTCGGGATCGGCCTCACGGCGGTGCTCGCGCTGCTCGGAGCGCCGCCGCCGGCGATTTTCGTAGCCGTCTTCTCGGTGGGGTTCGCGCACGAGCTGGGGGATGGAGACTTTCGCCGCTCCGAGCACGGGCCGTGGAGCGGAATCATCGATCTCGTCGCGTTCCTGCCGGCCCCGATCGTGTGGTGGATTTACCGGTAGACTAGCGCAGCGCCGCTTCGAGCTTCCGCAGGATATCCCCCCATCCCTTCTTGTGCGCTTCCACATGCCGGGCGGGCAGCCGCTCATGGGTCAGGACGATCTCCGTGGCGTCGCCGCGCGGGTGCAGCTCGACCGTCACGATGCTCGGGAGCATGTCGGTGTAGGGAGAGATCCAGGTAAAGGAAAGCCGCTCCGGCGGCTCGATCGCGAGATAGGTCCCGGTATGCTCGACCTGCTCGCCCGCGTGGTCCATGACGACGCGGAAGGATCCGCCGACCCGTGGGTCGACCTCAGCCGTGCTGCGCGCCGCCCCGGGACACATCCACGTCGCGAGACTCGCCGCGTCGAGCCAGGCGGCGAACACTTCCTCGCGCGCTGCGGGGATGGTACGGCGAACGACGAGCGGGCCCCCTCGCTGCGCGTTCACGCGCGGGACTCCGAGCGACTCCGACGCTTGACCAGGAGTGTTTCCAGCGCGGCCAGCCGGCTGTCCCAGAACGCCCGATAATGGTCGAGCCAGCGCGCGGCGTCGAGCAGCGGGCGGGGCTCGAGCCGCAACCAATGCTCGCGCCCGCGCACGCGGCGGGTCACGAGTCCGGCGCGCTCCAGCACTTTCACATGCTTGGAGGCGCCGTTGAAGGTGATGGGAAACCGGCCGGCGAGCGCACCGACGGTGGCGTCGCCGCCCGCCAGAACGGTGAGCATGGCGCGTCGCGTGGGATCCGCGATCGCGCCGTAGACCCGGTCGAGGGACCGATTGCGCACGGCGGGCGTCGGCATATTATTCAACCTATTGGTAGAATATTAACGGCCGGCGTCCGGCGCCGCCACCCCGCAACCGAGAGGATGAGTATCATGGCACATCCCGTCGTCTCCCCCGACCAGTGGCTGACTGCCCGCGCGGCGCTGCTGAAGAAGGAGAAAGAATTCACCAAGCTGCGCGACGCGTTGAGCCGCGAGCGCCGCGATCTCCCCTGGGAGCAGGTCGAACAATCGTATGTGTTCGATGGCCCGAACGGTCCGGAATCCTTGAGCGACCTCTTCGACGGCAAGAGCCAGCTCGTTGTCTACCACTTCATGTTCAACCCTGACGACGCCGCCGGCTGCCCGCACTGCTCTTTCTGGGCCGATCACTACGACGCCACGATCCCGCACCTGCGCCAGCGCGACGTGTCGTTCGTCGTGATCTCGCGGGCGCCGCGCGCCAAGATCGCGGCATTCCAGCAGCGCATGGGATGGCAATTCAAGTGGCTCTCCTCGGGCAATAACTCGTTCAACTACGACTACCGGGTGTCCTTTACACCCGCGGATAGCAGGCAACCGGTCTACAACGTCGGAACGCTCGTTCCCGGGATGGCGGACCGCGAAGGGCTGAGCGTGTTCACGAAGGACGCGAGTGGCGCGATCTTCCGCACCTATTCCACTTACGCGCGCGGCATCGACATGATCAATGGCACCTACCAGATCCTCGACCTCGTGCCGAAGGGACGCGACGAGGATCCCGAGGCCACCCAGGACTGGGTGCGCCACCACGACAAGTACGACACTTGATGTTCGGCGTAGGGGCAACTGCCTTCGGCACCTTTCTGACGTGGCGCGCCCTCTCCTGAGGGACGGCGCCGGGAGCCCAGCGATGCTGTTGCGACGTCTCGCCGTGTGGCTTGCCGCGGTCGCGATTCCGGCCGCCCTCTCTGGCCAATCCCCCCAACTGGTAGACATCGGGACACATAAGCTCGACGTACTCCGGGCAGGGACCGGGACGCCGACGATCGTGTTCGAGGCGGGATTAGGCGACGATGGCCTCGATGACTGGAAGAAGGTGTGGGCGTCGGCCGCCCAGATGTCGAGCGTGGTGGTCTACTCCCGGTCCGGCAATGGACGCTCGCAGCTCGGCCCGGGAGACCACAGCGCGCGTACCTGTGCCACGGAGCTGCACACGCTGCTCGCGCATCTCGACCTCAAGCCGCCCTACATCCTCGTCGGCCGCTCGTACGGCGGCATTCTGGTGCGGCTATACACCTCGCTGTATCCCAACGAAGTGACAGGCATGGTGCTGGTCGACGCGACGCACGAGCAGCAGGTGCGGCGCTGGGGAGCGATCGACAGCACCTACCCCGCGACCTTCCGGACGTATTTCGATTCGGTGCTCAAGACGCTGCAGCCCGGGGCGGATGCGGCCGAGACGCGCGAGACGATGCGCATTCAGGCGGCGGGCGAGGTCGAGGGAATGCAGCCGCTGCCGGACGTGCCGCTCGCCGTGCTCACGAGCATGCGGGTCGATCCCAAGGCCCGCTACGTGAACGGCACCGCCCGGGGGCACGCGGCGTGGCGCGAGATGCACGACGAGTGGTTCCACCGGTCGACCAACGCGATCCACATCGTAACGACGAAGAGCGGGCACGCAATTCAAGACCAGGAGCCCGATCTGGTGGTGCAGGCGATCCGCTTCGTCCTGGACCGGGTGCGCGCCAGGTAACGTCGTCCCGTTCGGCGCCGCGACGCTGATTGCCGGAACCCGCCGTCCGGCGCAGCTTATGGATGATGAGTGCCTGGACCAGGGTTCTGGGAATCGGCGCGCTGCTCGCCGGCGCAGCACGCGCGCAGACGCCCCCTTCTGCCCCTGCCGCGACGTCGCCCATGCTGCAGGCGATGCAGCACGAGCTGAATCGCAACCTCACGGCGCTGCGCGCGCAACCCCTGCCGCCGTTCTTCCTCAGCTACGAAGTCAGCGAAGTGCACAGCTACACGATCCGCAGCACGTTCGGCGCAATCACGGAGGATGCGCAGCACCGCCAGCGCGCACTGGTGGTGGATCTCCGGGTCGGCACACCCCGGCTCGACAACACGCACGCCGCGCGCAGCGACTTCCCGGATTTTGCCGATGTCATGGAAATGGGCGATCGCTCCGTGGATGTCCCTATCGACGACGATACCGCCGCCCTGCAGGCCGTCCTGTGGACGCAGACCGATCGGAAGTACCGGCAGGCGACCCGGCACCTGGCGTCCGTCCGGGCGAGCGCCGCCGTGAGCGTGGAGGCGGAGGACACTGCACCGGATTTCTCCGCCGAACCCGCGGTCCAGTATGCCGACACGATCGCCACGCAAACGATCGACAGCGCGGCGTGGGAGGCGAAGCTGCGCTCCTACACGGCCCCGTTCCGCCGCTTTGCCGATATCTACGATGCCGAGGCCACGCTCGACGCCGAGATCGAAACGCGCTGGTACGTCAACAGCGACGGAACGGCGATCGTCACGTCCCAGCCGATCGATCGACTGTACGTGACCGCGTACTCCAGGGCGAAGGACGGCATGTACCTGCCGCGCTACGAGTCCTTCATGGCGTTCACGCTGCAGGGGCTCCCCGACGATGCGACGGTCCTGAAGGCGGTCGACCACATGATCGCGGATCTGCACCGGCTGCAGGCCGCGCCGGTCGCCGATCCCTACACCGGCCCCGCGATCCTGACTGGCCGTGCCAGCGCCGTGTTCTTCCACGAGGTGTTCGGGCACCGGATCGAGGGACAACGCGAAAAGCGGGAGGACGAGGGGCAGACGTTCAAGAAGGCGGTCAACCAGGCGGTGCTGCCTCCCGGACTGTCGGTCTACTCGGATCCGACGCTTTCCCGACTGGGCGCGACGGACCTCGCCGGTTTCTACCGGTACGACGATGAGGGTGTGGCCGCACGACGCGTGACGGTGGTCCAGAACGGCATTCTCAAAAACTTCCTGATGTCGCGCTCGCCGATCGAAGGCTTTTCCCACTCCAATGGACACGGGCGTAGCCAGGTGGGACTCACTCCGGTGGCGCGGCAGTCCAACCTGATCGTGGAAGCGGCGCGACCCCGGACGCATGCCCAGCTCAAGGCGATGCTGATCGCCGAGATCAAACGGCAACACAAGCCCTACGGGCTGTTGTTCGACGACATCGAAGGGGGGTTTACGATCACGGGCCGTGGCGAGCCGAATGCCTTCGCGGTCCTCCCCATCATGGTGTACCGCGTGTACCCCGACGGCCGGGAGGAGCTGGTGCGCGGGGTGGATTTTGTCGGCACGCCGCTCACCGTGTTCAGCCGCATCCTCGCCGCAGACGATCAGGTGGCGGTGTTCAACGGCCTGTGCGGGGCGGAATCGGGGCTCGTGCCCGTGTCGGCGGTGTCGCCGGGGGTGCTGCTCGCACAGGTCGAAGTCCAAAAGAAGCCGAAGGCTGCCGACGAACCTCCGATCCTTCCCGCGCCGGAGAACTGATGCGACTGGTGCTGGTTCTCCTCGGTCTCGTGACGTTCGTGACACCGCTGGCGGCCCAGAATGATTCCGTGCTGCGGCGCGCGATGCAGGATGAGCTCGCGCGTTCGATGCAGGGGCTCCACCTCGACACGATGCCGCGCCCCTACTTCATCGCGTATCGGATCGATGAGTCCGACGTGCTCACCGTCGCCGCCAGCCGGGGCAGCCTGCTGCACCGCAACGGGACGCGCGGGCGAGTCCTGACCGTCGAGGTGCGGGTTGGGGACTACACGTTCGACAACACGAACTTCTTCGCGATGCCCACCGGCAGTGACTTCGTGGTGCTGGAGGGGGGCTGGGAGGGCAGGAATGCCGAGATCCCCCTGGACGACGATTACGGCGTTCTGCGACGCCAGCTGTGGCTCGCAACGGACATCGCCTACAAGGAGGCACTCGAGCAATACTCCCGCAAACGTGCCGCGCAGACCGGGAGCGGCCACACTCCGGCGCTTCCGGACTTCAGTCGCGACTCCGTCGCCACGACGACCGACACCATTTCCGCCCCGGCGCCTTCGGCCGACGCGGCGATCGCTCTCGCACGACAACTCTCGCTGCTGCTCCGGGACGCGCACGAGATCGAGCAGTCGGAGGTGTCGGTCACCGCGCAACGGCAGCGGACGATCTATCTCAATAGTGAAGGATCGTCGTTCACGCGCTCGCTCCCGAATGCCACCGTGCGCGTGGACGCGGTAACCCGCACTGCGGATGGCATGCCGCTCGGGGAGACCTGGACCGCCCGCGCGGCCACAGTCTCCGACCTGCCGTCGCCGGACAGCCTGTCAGCCGCTACCCGGGGGCTCGTGACGACGTTGATCCGCCGGCGAGCGGCCGTGACGGCCGACGTGTATCACGGCCCCGTGCTGCTCTCGGGAGCAGCGGCCGCGCAGGTGTTTCGTAGCGTCATCGGGTCGCGGCTCATCGCCGTGCGACGGCCCACGTCGGACATTCCGGCGTTCGAAGCAATGGCCGCACGGCATCAGGACCCCTTCCTCGATGAGCTGGGCGCTCGTGTGCTCCCCAAGTTTCTCAGTGTCTCGGACAATCCGACGCTCACGACCTTTGCCGGACACTTCGTTGGCGGGTTCCGGGTCGATGACGACGGTGTGCGCACCCACGAAACCCGTATCGTGGATCATGGCATCCTGAAGACCCTGCTCTCGACGCGCGTGCCCGTGCGCGGGGTGCCGAGCAGCAGTGGGAACCGGCACGAGGACCGCCCCGTCGTCAGCACGATGATCGTGACCCCCGACTCCGGGCTCCCGGACGCGGCATTGCGCCAGCGGTTATTGAGTCTCGTCGCGGAGCGGGGTCTCCCGTACGGGATCATCGTCCGGCGGGTCGGGGGAGCTGCGCTCAGCACGATGGACAACCCTTTCGCGATGATGGCCGGGATGGCTGAGAGGATGCAAGGCACGCCGAGTTTCGAGACCAGCGAGGCCGTGCGGCTGTACCCTGATGGACACGAAGAGCAGATTCGGGGCGCCACCGTCGCGGACCTGTCGCTACCGGCATTCCGCGACATCGTCGCTGCGTCCCGGACACAGACCGTGTACTCGGCCGCATCGCTAATCCCGGATCTCCCGGCCGAGGTGCCGGCGTTTTTCCGCATTCGTGCAGCGCTCGGGTATCCGTCGACGTACGTGGTGCCGGATCTGCTGTTCGAGGAGTTGTCCGTGAAGCCGACAGGGGACGAGGTGCCCCCGCGACCGGTGGTTCCTCCGCCCTGGGCGAACGCCCATTCCCCTTGACAGTCTAAAGGAGCAACGGCATGTTCCTTTAGTCCATCTAAGGGAACAGCCATGGCGGATGCGGTGCAGAAGGACGACGTCCTGCAGGGAACGCTGGACATGCTCGTCCTGAAGACCCTCTCGCTCGAGCCGATGCACGGCTGGGGAATCACCGAGCGGTTGCAGCAGTGGTCGCGCGACGTCTTTCAACTCAACCAGGGGTCGCTCTACCCCGCCCTCTACCGGCTGGAGGGTCAGGGATTCGTGCGCTCGGAGTGGAAGACGACGGAGCATAACCGTCGAGCGCGCTACTACGCCCTGACCGCGGCGGGACGAAAACGCCTTGCGGAAGAGCAGCGTACCTGGCAGCGGGCGTCGGACGCCGTGAATCTGATCCTGGCGGTCGTCGCTCCATGAGCGCGTTCACCCGTGTACGAGCAGCCCTGTCCCGCCTCGTCGGACTCACCCGGCGCTCCGAGGACGAGCGCGCGATGCGGGAGGAGATGCGGTTCCACGTGGACCAGCTCACGGAGCGACACGTGCGAGCCGGATTGTCGCACGCCGAGGCGCGGCGCCGCGCCCGGATCGAGTTCGGCGGGATGGCCGGCCACGAAGAGGCGGCGCGCGACGCGTTGCGCAGTCGCCTGGTGGAAAACGTGGTGCGCGACGTGCGCTATGGCTGGCGTTCGCTGCGCCGTCACCCGGGATTCGCCGCGACGGCCGTGCTGACGATCGCGCTCGGCATCGCGGCGACGGTCACCGTGTTTACCATCGTGGACTCGATATTCCTCCGCCCCCTTCCCGTGCCGCACGCCGAGCGGCTCGTGGCGATCTCCTTCCGTCGACCCAATGGCCGAGCCGAACGGGTGGGCAGCCTGGGCGCCACGCTGTTGCGGGCGCACGCCTCGGCCTTCGACGCCGTCGTTGCCCACGACTCCCGCGAAGTCCTCCTCGTATCGGCGCGCGGGTCGGCGACGGAACGCTTCGGGGCGTTCGTATCGCCCGACTACTTCGAGGTGCTGGGCGTGCGGCCCGTGCTGGGCCGGTTCTTCCTGCCGTCGGAGGACTCGGTACCCGACCGCGATGCCGTCGCGGTGCTCGGCTACGACTTGTGGCGCACGCAGTTCGGCGCCGATCCTCGCGCGGTGGGCGAGCATATGCAGGTGCGGGGTCGCGACGTGATCGTGGTCGGCGTCGCGCCGCCCGGATTCATCGGGATCTCGATCGGCGGCGCGCCCAATGACCTCTGGCTGCCGACGATGATGCTCGGCGTCATGGGCCGGACCTGCCTCGGCCGTCCGGCTTGCCGGGACGCCGACGTCCTCGCCCGGCTCGCCCCTGGAGCGTCGATCGCCCTGGCCCGGCATCAGGTCCAAACGTTGACCGCCGAGCTCGGCGCCCTAGCGTTCGATCACGACACCACAGCGCCAGTCGTCGTGGCGCCGCTGCGCGGCATGGCGACGGACCAGCGCTCGGACTATGCCGGGCTGGCGCCGCTCCTCGCGGGGATCGCGCTGCTCCTGATCGTGATCGCGTGCGCCAACGTGGGCGGCCTGCTCGTCACGCGCGGCCTGTCCCGCGCGCCCGAGGTGGCGCTGCGCTATTCCCTTGGCGCCGACAGCGGGCGCGTGATTCGCCAGCTCATGACCGAGAACCTGTTGATCGGCGTCGCCGGGGGCGTGCTGGGCGTCCTGGTGTCGATCGGTGGCGTGCGCGCCCTGATGGGGTTTTTCGCACACGACAGCGAGGGCTTCCCCCACTTCTTCTACCTGAGCCTCGATGGCCGGGTGCTGTTATTCGCGTTCGCGGCATCGCTCGCCACGGTGGCCCTGTTCGGCGTGCTGCCGGCCGTCACCACGAGCCGAGTGGCGCTGGCGCAGCACGCCGCCCAGTCCAGAATCGCGGGCCAGGGGCGAGGCCGCCTGGCGTTGATGGGCGCCCAGGTGGCGCTGTCACTCACGCTCCTCGTGGGCGCGACGCTGATGGCCCGGAGCTTCCTCTCGTTGATGCATCGCCAGCGATTCGATGCCGCCCATGTCGCTCTGATCCGGCTGCGGCCGGAACAGGTCCACTTCGATCCGGCTCGAGCGCAGCGCTTCCTGCGGGCCGTCGTTGCTCGCCTCGAAGGTATGCCGGACGTGACCGGTGTCGCGTTCGGGCGCGGGGTCGGGTTCCTCTGGGACGAGGGTCCGACCACGATGCCGCTGGGCCGTACGTCGGACGATACGGCACTCCTGGCGTACACCCGATTCGTGTCGCCGGGATTCATGGCCACGCTGCGGATTCCATTGCTCGAGGGCAGGGAGTTCTCAGACGACGACAACGAACGGACGCCGCTCGTCACGATTGTGAGCGAAGGCACCGCCCGAACGCTCTGGCCCGACGAATCGGCGCTGGATCGTACGGTGGTGCTCGGCGGAAAAGCGTTTCGGGTCGTCGGCGTCGCCGCGGACTTCGCGGTGCATCCGATCACGTCCCCTGCGCCGCCGATGGTTCTGGTGCCGTTCTGGCAAAACGCGTTTCAGCCCGAAGTAGATGCCCGTCTGGCAGTGCGCGTGCGTGGCGACCCCGCCGCGGCCCTCGCCGGATTCCGTCGAGCGATCAACGCGATCGACCCGGCGGTGCCGGTCACCGAGTTGCTGCCGTTGTCGGATCAAGTAAAGGCGAATTTCACCGCCGTCCACCTCGGCGCCGTCGTGCTGCTCGTCGCGGCCGGCGTCGCGCTGTCTCTCACCGGTCTCGGGTTGTACGGCGTGATCTCCTACATCGTGGAGCGCCGCACCCGCGAAATCGGAGTCCGGATCGCCATCGGCGCCACGCCGTTCACGATCGTCGTCTTGATGCTGCGTCAGGGACTCGCGGCCACCCTGGTGGGCGGCACCGCCGGTCTCGCGATCGCCGCGCTCTCCGCCCGGCTGCTCGCCGCCTACCTCGTGGGGATCGAGCCCGGCGACCGCTTCGCCTTCATTGCAGCCGCCCTGGGCGTCACGGCCGTGGCCCTGGTGGCGTGCGGCTTCCCCGCCCGGCGCGCCGCCCGAATCGACCCCATGACCGCATTGCGCGTGGACTAGGCCGCGTCGCGATCGGATCCACGCGCACCGCTGCGAGCGGAGTGATCAACAACTCAAGCGCCCTTCGAGGGCGCGCGCCGAACTCGGAGACTCCTCGAAACTCAGGTTGACCGAGATGCCGATGGTCCGTGGGCTGAAGCCCCGGCTCGGCCAGAGCGGCCGTCCTGAAGGACGGAGCCGGCGATTCCGACCACCGCGCCTACTCGTTCAGCCAGTAGGACACCTTCACCAGGAAGGTGTTGTCAGGATGCAGGTGGAAGAGATCGCGGAAGTCGCCGCTCATGCCGTTGGGGCCGGCGAACGGCGTGAAGCCGTTGCGCCCCTGCGTCCACACCACGAAGAGCGTCGACCCCGGCCGGTACTCCCAGCGCAGCACCAGGTTGGAGTTGAACTGCTTCGAATCCACGCCGCCGGGGTGATTCGTGACGGTGGTGTCGAAGTACGCCTTGTAGCGCCCGTCGTAGCTCGCGCTGTGCGGGTCGTTGAGCTCACGGATGTTCGAGTACGTGCCGCGGCTGACGAACGGCTGCAGGTGCCACTGCACCGAGAGCGTCGTCGTCACCGTATAGCCCAGGTCGGCGGTGAGGCTCAGGGTGCGCTGGTCGAGGTGCGCGAAGGTGTAGTGCGTCCCCAGCGTGTCGAAGTTGCCGTACCACTGGTTGTCGGCGTGGGCCGTGACCACATTCACGCCAAGAGCAGCGGAGAACTGCGTGGAGGCGTTGATCGTCACCTGCGGCTGCAGGCTGAGCTGCTCGTTGTGGCCCGCGTCGCCGCGGAAATAGTTCACGAACAGATTCGGGATGATGCGCTTGCGGTCGTCGCCGTTGATCCCCGCCCATGGCGCGATGTACGAGTTCTGGCGCACCGCCGGTCCGCCGCGCGTGCAATTGCGGTCGCAGAACGTCATCCCCAGCTGGCCCAGCGTTCCGCCGGCATGCAGCCACCAGAGGTTGGACAGCTGCACGTGAACGTTGGTATTGGCGGCGCGCTCAGTCGGGAGCCCGGCGGCGGACCACCATTGCCACCAGTTGAGGTTCCACTGTGCCTGGCGGTAGATCGAATTCGGCTTGCGGAAGAACACTCCCATCCAGTTGTTCCAGCTCTGCTGATCCGCCTGCAGCAGGAAGCCGAGGTCGTTGACCTCGAAGCCCGGCGAGCGCCGCAGATAGCTCGTCTCGAAGTGAACGTTGCCTCCGATCTTGCCGAAATGGACTTCTTCCGCATCGCCGGTGAGGGACGTGGCCGCGGAGTCGACGTGCAGCGGCCCGTCGGGCCGCTGATAGAAATGCACCGGATCGAGCTGGGTGCCGAGGATCGCCGAGGCACTCCCGGCCACACGGCTCAGATCGACCGACGTCGAGACCTCGTACTGATCGTGCAGGAAGCGGTGGCGCAGGTCGAACGCGCCGACGTACGCGGTCCGATGCAGATAGGGGGAGCTGATCGAATCGAGACTGCGATCGACGCCGGTGAACATCAGTCCGATGCCGCTCGCGCCGTTGCGGAAATCCTGCGTCGCCCGCACGACGGCATAATTCGTCGTCGGCTCGACGGTGAGCCCACCGGCGCCGGTCTCGTGCTGCGTCACGGCGTCGATCACCCCGATGGCGAACCCGGACGGCAGCCGGCCGGTGAGCTTCCCCGCTCCGATGATCGTCGTGGCGCCGGGCGCGTCGAGATCGCCACCGGAAGCGAGCTGCGGAGCGCGGCCGATGCGGCGTGAATAGAACAGCTCCTCGCTGCTGCAGTTCACCGCGCTGCAGTTGACGTTGAACTGAAACAGCCCGTTCCCCTCGACGAAAAACGGGCGTTTTTCCGGGAAGAACGATTCGAAGGCGCTGAGATTCAGCACTGCCGGATCGGCTTCCACCTGGCCGAAGTCCGGGTTCACCGTGCCCGTGAGCGTCAGGTTCGACGCGATCCCCACCTTGAAATCGGCACCGCCGGTGAGCCGCTGACCGCGGTCGAAACCGGTCGCGGTCGGCACGGAAATGTTCTTAGTAACGAGGTACGGCAGCAGCTCGGTGCGGCGCGGGGCGGCGAGGGAGTCGAGCCCGGTCAACTCACCCAACTGCGAAGCGAGCCCGGGCTGCGACGTGTGGTACGGCGGCCAGCTCGTCGCCTCGCCGGTGCGCTCGACCTGGCGCGCGATGGTGAAACCGAAGGTGGTCTTCCCAACGGCGTAGCGCAGCTGCGAAAGGGGGAAGCGGAACTCCGCCGTCCAGCCCAGGGAGTCGATCTGGGTGGCGACCTCCCAGACGCCGTCCCAGGCCATGTCCTCGTTGCCGTCCTGGAAGATCGCGGCATCGACCTTCACACCCGCCGGATTGACGTCGAATTCGTACCCCGTGCGACGGTCGTGATAAGAATCGATGAAGATGCTCATCACGTCGCTGGGGGTCATGACGTCGCGACGCGCCAGCAGGGCGACGACGCTGTCGGGGTGCGGGTCGAAGGCTCGCACGAAGACGTAGAGGTTGCGGGCATCGTAGGCGACGCGTGCTTCAGTCTGAAACTTGGGGATGGCTCCATCGACGGGGCGGAAGACCCGGAACTGCGTGATGCGCGGTGCCTGCTGCCACACCGCGTCGTCATCCTTGCCATCGATGACGGGGGGAACGGCGGCCCGTGTCGCCGCAACGCTGGTAGGCGGCGCCGGCTCCGGTTGGGCCTTCGAGCTGGGCCCTTGAAGCGCGGCGAGGCCGAGCAGCAGGGAAAACGGCATGCTCTAGAGGACGAGAACCGGGCGCCGAAGGTTGCAACTGGGACCGGGTGCACAGCCGCCGCTGCGTCAGAATCTCGCAAAATCGACGTTCCGGTTGCATCGTTCCCGCCATGCCCCGGGCCAATCGCACGCGGTTTCGTCAATTCTTCGCCACCCACCTCGGGCAATCCAAAGGCAGCCTCACGATCGCGGGGCTGTGCACCCTCGGGGTCATTCTCACCGAGCTGGCGAAACCCTGGCCGCTGAAGCTGATCCTCGATCACGGAATCCTCCACAGGCCGCTGCCGGGTTCGATGCGCTTCCTCGAGCCGCTCACGACGGGCAGCACCGTGCCGTTCATCCTGGCCGCGGCCGGGAGCATCGTGCTGATTTCGTTCATCTCGGGGGTGTGCTCGTACTTCCAGGTCTTCATCACGTCGTCGCTCGGCTACCGCACGGTGTACGCCCTGCGGCGCGAGCTGTTCGCGCACCTGCAGAGCCTGTCGCTGTCGTTTCACACCAAGGCGCACTCCGGTGATCTGCTGACGAAGATCGCGGGCGACACCAATACGCTGAAGGATCTGTTCGCCGACTCGCTCCTGAAATTCACTTCCCAGCTGCTGACGGTCGTCGGGATGCTGGCGATCCTGTTCACCGTCGACTGGCGCATCGGGTTGATCGCGTTCGGGACGATGCCGTTCCTGGGCTACAGCCTGTTCCATGTGTACCGCAAGACGAAGATCTCGGTGAAGACGCAGAAGAAGCAGGAAGGCCAGGTCGCGTCGCGCATGGGCGAGGTGTTGTCGGCGGTGCCGCTGGTGCAGGCGTTCGCGCGCGAGACGCACGAGATGCGGACGTTCGACAAGGTGACGGCCGAAACGGTGAAGGAAAGCATCCGGGTAGCGCGGCTCGGCGCGGCGGCCACTCGCTCGTCCGAGCTGATCACCGCGGTCGGCACCGCGGCCGCGGTGCTGTACGGCGCCATCCTGGTGCTGCGCGGGACGATGCTCCCCGGGGCGCTGGTCCTCGTCGTCTCGTATCTGAACAGTCTCTACAAGCCACTCAAGAACCTCGCCGGACTCTCGACCGACCTCTCGAAGGCCATGGCGAGCGCCGACCGCATCTCGGAAGTGCTGGACGTCGATCCGGACATCAGTGACCGTCCGGGCGCAGTCGAGGCGACGGAGGTGAAGGGCACGATCGTCTTCGATCATGTGTCGTTCAACTATGGAGACGGCCGAGAGGTCCTGCACGACGTGTCGTTTGTCGTCCCCGCCGGTCAGCGGCTGGCGCTCGTGGGGGCGTCAGGCGCGGGCAAGTCGACGATCATCAGCCTGATCCTGCGGCTGTACGAGCCGCACGGCGGCGCGATTCGCATCGATGGCGTAGACGTCCGCGACTACAAGATCAAATCGCTGCGCCGCCACATCGGGCTCGTGCTGCAGCAGGCGATCCTGTTCGGCGCCACGGTTCGCGAGAACATCGCCTACGGCCGCCCCGACGCATCCGACGCCGACATCGAGTCCGCGGCATGGGCGGCGAACGCCGACGAGTTCATCCAGAACCTGGAGGACGGATACGACACCGTGATCGCCGAGCGCGGCGCGACGCTTTCGGGAGGGCAACGCCAGCGCATTGCCATCGCGCGAGCGCTGATCCGCAATGCCCCGATCCTCATTCTCGACGAGCCGATGGCGGGGCTCGACGCGGAGAGCGAGAGCAATGTGCGCGAAGCGCTGGATCGCCTGATGTCGGGCAAGACGGTCATCATGATCACCCACGACCTGGCGTCGATCGCGGATGCCGATCAGGTGTTGCTGCTCGAGGACGGGCGCATCTCGGCGGCGGGGACGCACCAGCAGCTCGTGGAGTCGAGCAGCCGCTACCGGCAGCTGTACGAGCTGAAGGCATCTTCGTAGGCGGCTGGTTTCGCGCGGTGATGGGGAGTACCACCCAGGACGTGGCGTGCGTCACAGGAAAGGCCTGGAACCGCTTCGCACGTTACTTGCGACGCTCAGGGCATTCTTTATCGCACACGCTTCACAGAACCGCTCTGAGCCGAGGGAAGAGTGATGTTGAAGCAAGCGGTAGGAGTTCTCGCATCGATCGTCGCTCTCGCGGTGGTCAGCCTCATCCTCGCCGTCCTCGTGCGGCTCTCGTGGGGCCCGCGCAACGATCCCTCGCCTGAACCGTCTTCCGGACCGGACAAGCACTTCCGCAAAGCCTAGGTCCCGCGTCTCGCGCGTTGCCCCCAGGCGTTGGTCTGCACCTCACCTACGGCGCTCGGTAGACGACGCCATCCTTCATGACGAAGCGCACCCGGCTCGTCGCGGCGATGTCCTGCGTGGGATCCCCGGCGACGGCGATCAGGTCGGCCTTCATTCCCGCTGCGACACGGCCGATCTGCTTTTCCAGTCCCAGGATCCTTGCATTCACGGCGGTCGCGGCCAGCAGCGCCTGAGCGGGACGCATGCCGTCCTGGACCATCCACTCGAGCTCGCGCGCGTTGGAGCCGTGCGTAAAGACGCCGACGTCAGAGCCACAACCGATCGTCACTCCGTACTTCAAGGCCAGCCGAAACGCCTGGGCGGCCTCTTGCATGCTCGCCGTAGGGCTCGCGCCGCGCACGTAGCCGTCGAAATACTCGGAGTACGCTTCGACCGCGGTCAGTGTGGGGAGATAGGCCACGTGATGCTCTGCCATCAGACGGAACACCGAGTCGTTGCCACCGAACCCGTGCTCGATCGTGTTGACGCCCGCGAGGACCGCTCGCCGCATCCCTTCAGGAGTCGTGGCATGGGCCGCGACGGGCCGGCCCGACGAATGCGCCTCCGACACGAGCGCGTTGAGCTCCTCCTGGCTGAACGTCGGGACGCTCTGGCCACCCGGTCCCCGCCCGTAGTCGGCGTATACCTTGATCCAGTCGGCACCGCGAGCGGCCTGGTCGCGCACCGCTTCCAGGACTTGCGGGACGCCGCTCACCGCCTGGCCGCCTTGCGGCAGATCGAGGTCGGGACGGAACCCGCGCGGTCCAGGACCGTAGCTCGACGTCGCGACGATGGCGCGGGTCGAGACTTCGAGCCGCGGGCCCGCAATCAATCCCCCGTCGATGGCGCGCTTCATGGAGACGTCCTCGAACCCCGCGCCTTCGGTGCCGAGGTCGCGCAGCGTCGTGAATCCCTGGAGCAGCGTATTGCGGGCGTGCAGGACCGCCTCGACCACCCGGTAGCCGACCGGCTCCTTCAGGACCTGGTCGTTCCACA
Organism: Gemmatimonadales bacterium; assembly: GCA_035691925.1. GTDB lineage: Bacteria > Gemmatimonadota > Gemmatimonadetes > Gemmatimonadales > GWC2-71-9 > DASTHG01. The sequence continues at coordinate 7,647 of DASSIL010000159.1, read as the reverse complement.
GCGTCTCGTTGTAGGGATGCAGGAAGATGTGCGAATGCGCGTCGATCAGGCCGGGAAGGATCGTGAGCCCCGGCAGGGTGATCGTCTCGGTGCCGCGGGGAGCACGCACGGCGTCGACAGGCCCCACGGCGGCGATGCTGTCGCCCTGGACGAGTACGACCCACCCTGCGTGCGTGGCCTCGCTGGTCGCGTCGAAGACGCGATCGGGACGCAGCAGCACGGGGTGGCCCGGAGGCGGCGGCACGAGGGGGGCGAAGCCGGCGCGCCCGGGCTCCTTGAGCGCCGAGAGCAGCGTGTCGCGCGACTGCGCGATCACGCGGCGAGACATGGCTGTGAGCAGCGTGACCATGACGAAGGCCGACACGGCGAACCGCATCGCGAACACTCCTTTAGTGAGTCGCGGGCTTACCCACGATCGATTTTGGAATCATCACATGCACACCGACGTTGCCGTCCACCAGCTCGGTTACGCGCACATCGCAGGCGATGCTCACCAGGCGATAGGCCTCCATTTTCGACCAACCGCGGGCTTCCGCGAGGAAGTCGATCGCTTGCTGGACAGCGATCTGTGTGGCGCGGGTGAGATCCTTGTCCATTCCCATCGCGATGATGTGCGTCGGCGTCTCGGCGCGGGGCCAGGTGAGGTGCAGGTCTTTGCGAACGATGAGCTGCACGCGGCCGCGCAGCGACGTTTCGATCGCGGTTTGGTCCACTTCCCCGTCGCCCTGCGCGACGTGACCATCGCCGATCTCGAAGAGTGCACCGGCCGTGTGAATCGGGATGTAGAGCGTCGTTCCGGCTACAAGCTCCCGGTTATCCAAGTTCCCGGCATGGATGCCGGGCGGGTTGCTGCTCACGCGCCCCGAATCACGCGGCGGGGCGACGCCCATGCTTCCAAAGAATGGGTGGAGCGGGATGTCGAGCCCCGGTGCGAACTGCGCGGTCATACGCTTGCGATCGAGCGGGATGATGCGCGTGCGTTGCGTGCTGTCACAGTTGGCCGGGAGGAAGCCGGAACAGCCGTTGTAGCCGTATGGAATGGCGAGATCGATCGAGAGGATTCTGACTTCCAGGACGTCACCCGAATCGGCGCCCGCGACGTAGACGGGCCCGGTGAGGATGTGGCCACCGGGCCCGCGGTCCGAGTCCCGGGCAACGATGTCGCGTAACGATTGCTGCACATCGCCGGGCGCAACACCGGCCGCCTCGAGGCGATTGGGGAGGTTCGTGATGAGCGTCTCGACTTCGATCGTGTCTCCCGAGGCGATGCGAAGCACCGGTGTGGCCGCTGCACTGTAATAGCCCCAGGCGACGGTCTGCGGTGTTGCGGGAAGGCGGTGGTAGTGCTGGCCGGCCAGCAGGGACCGGCCGACGTCGGTCACGCGCTTGCCGTCGAGCAGATCGGCCAACCAATCCCGCACCAGAACCCCGTCGACCGTCAGACTGTAGAACTCGGGGCGCCGCAGAATCGTGTGCATTGAACCGGGCGCGGTGTAGGTGTGCAGGGCCGGGTTGGCCCGGCGGATGTCGGCGAGGTTTGCGGCGAGGAGGCCCGCGAGCTTGACGTCGCGCACCCCCAGCAGCGCGAGGAACGTCAACTGCACCTCGTCCTCGGCGGTGTTGTACTGGGCGAACGTCACTTGTGGAGTTGTCCGTGCAGCCACCTCATATAGCGTCTCGAACGTCAGTGATGTGGAGTCGACGCCGCGATAGGCCGAATCACTCCGCAACAGGGCGGTCGCGCCCCACTGCGCCAGTATTCCCGGGATCGGCGGGGCCCGGTAGCCGCCAGCCCCGTCGCCGAGCTGCACGATGCGGGCGTGGGGATAATGACGCGCGACCTGAGACGCATAGAACGGTGACGGAACCGCACCGGCGCTGCTCCCCGCGACGAACACGAGCTGCGGCGCGGGATAGTGTGCCTCCACCCATGCCACCGCCCGATCGGCGTTGGCCCGGCCCTGGTGGCGCACCGCGAACCCGTGCGCAGCTCGGGTCGTGTCCGTACTCGTATAGGAGACCGTACGGCCCCCCAGGAACACGTCGGCCGTGCAGTAGGGGATGAAGACGATCGTGTACCCGCGGATCGGGTTGCGCGGATTGGACAGGTCGAACAGCCCGCCGCGCTGGTCGGGAATGTCGGTCGAATCGAGCTGCGGGTGATACGTCGGCCGGGCGTGGAGATCGCAATTCATGCTGTTCCAGCAGGCGCCACCGCCGTTCAGGTAGATCACGAGCCGGTGCTCGTCGCCCGGGTGAACGAAGAAGGCATAACTCGAGTCGTGCGCGCACCCGGTACCGGGACCGCCGGGGATACGAGTCCACACGCTGTTCGTGTCGGGTTGCCGGACGGCAGCGAGCGTCACGGATGCCGCGATGACGAGCAACATCGATCCCCTTTAGTCCTGGAGGAGCCCCACCCTGCCCCGCAATACCGTGATCGAGGCCTGGGGGAGGGTAAAGGTGGACGGCGGCCCCGCGAGCAGCGTGGCGACGGGCGGATGATCGGGATCGGGATGACTGTTCGGTCCATCGTTGATCCACACATACTGCTCGCTCCCAAAGGAGACGAGTGTGACCGGCCCTGAGAACGAGGCCTTGCGCTTGCGCTTCGCATCCTCGAACACCACGCGCACCGTGTGCGGGTTGGTTTCGTCGCGATTAACGAGCATCAAGGACCAGTTGCCGTCGGGACGATACACCGCGTAGGACGTGACCAGCAGATTGCTGTCGGCATCCGTGAGATCGGTCGAACTGGGGAACATCTGGTGCATGCCGGCGCGGTGCTGCAGCCACTCCAGGTTGATCATGTGCGCGGCGAAGTACGTCGCCGTGTATCCCTTGATCTGATAGTTCTCGTCGGAAACGAAGTTCGACCACGACGACCAGCCGAGGCAGGTGTTCTGCACTCCCTGAGGCTGAATCGGCGAGTGGTAGAAAGCGGCGCCTCCCCCTTCGAAAAATGAGCCGATGTTATCCGCCAGCCACAGCGCTCCAAAGATCGTGGTCATGGGCCCGGTCAGGGACCATGACACATGACTCTCGGTCACCATCAGCGGGACATTGCCGGGCACCCCGTCGTCGCGCCACACGCGCAGGATGTGCCGCATCAGCCGCGGCTCGCTGTAGAGCGACTTCCAGGTGATGGCGCAGGGCTCGAACGGATAATGCTCGAACGAGACGAAGGCGAGGTCGGAGAGCCGGCCGTGTGCTTTCAGGTAGTCGACGAAGCGGCCCATCCATGACGTGCGGCCGCGTGCGTCGGGCCATAGTCGGATGTCCTGGTTGACACCCTCGAACACCGGCCCTCCCAGCCTGAGCTTCGGGTCGACCGTGTGCAACGCCCTGGCCCACTGCAGGTACAGCGCCGCATAGTCTTCCGGCATGGCGTGCTTGCCATCGGGCTCTTCGCCCATCTCGACGTACCCGATTGGATAGCCGCGCTTCTCGATGTAGGCGATCTGCGCCGCGGCATCGTCCGGCGTGCCGTAGAGCATCGACACTGGAATCATGGCGGGCAGGTGATTCGTCAGTCCGCTGGTAAAGAAGAGATCGAAACCAGTGTGCTGATAGCTGCCGCTGTTGTTCACATCGGCAGCGGAATGCCAGGGATCGATGGACGAGACACAATACGTGGTGAGTCGCCCGTCCGGGTCTTGGGTCGCCTCAACAAACGACCCGTTCGCGTCGCGCGTCCCCGCCGCAATATGCTGGATCGCGTACCCTACGCAGTTGCGCACGTCCCGGGCGTCATGCTCATCGCAGGTGTTGGAAGACTCCGTCATCAGGATCCGTACGAATCGCGTTGAAACTGGAGCATCGCTGAGCCGCAACGTGACGGTTCCACCCTGCGCGTTCTGCAGGGCCCCCGCGGGGAAGACCTTCCATTCTCCTTTCGGTCCGCCATCAAAATCGAGCGCGTCCGTGCCGACCCAGTATTCCACGCGGTAGGTCGTTGCGTAGGGGCTCGCCCAGACGATGCGGGCCGCGCTCACCGGCTTCTCCGCCTGCAGGTCGACGACGACCCACTGCGGATGCAGGGTGTCGCTCTCGCCCGTGAACTTGCTCGTGAGATACGGGTTGCTCTTCCAGTACGTCAGGTTCGGACCTGCCAGCGGACGATCGCCGCTCGTCGCGAAGCCGCGGTGGGGCAGCGCGTAGGCGAGGATGTAGCGAATCGGTTCCTTGAGCTCGGTGCTCCCGGTGAAGTATCCGCTGCGATGCGCGGCATCGCTCCAGGTGCCGTTCTCGGTCCAATGCCAGGCGGCCATGCGCAGCTCGGTGTTATTGCGGTAGGTGATCGGTCCCCAGCCGGCGGAGAGGGCTTCCTGGATGATGTGGGGCGTATAGACCCGGTTGATGTCGGTGCGCGAGAGGACGTCGATCGAGCTTCCCAGGGCGCTGTCGGGATCGAACGTGTTGATGGCGTGGCCCGGAGTGGCATCGACGCGAACGGTCGCGACGCCGGGCGCCGTGGTGGCCGATTGGGCGGATGCCAACGCGGCGAACGCCGTCAACAAGAACACGATCTGGGCCGATATCTCAGCTGCCTTCATGGCGTCCTCAGGGTCTGATGCCGGACTCCAACAATACTGCATGAGACCGGGGATCGTCGCGCCGAGCGGCGGTCGCCAGCACTTGACGTATCAACGGACATTGATATAATTCGCTCGTGACGACCGCCACCCTTCCCCAGCGCGCCATTGCCGTTCGATGGTTTCATGCGCTCTCGGACAAGACGAGGCTCGAGATCGTCGAGCTGCTGTCGCACGGCGAGCGGTGTGTCTGCGAGCTGCAGGACACCTTGGACGCCGCGCAGTCGCGTCTCTCCTTCCATCTCAGGATTCTGAAGGATGCCGGCCTGGTGGCGGACCGACGGGATGGACGGTGGGTCCACTACAGCCTGAACCGCGAAGCGCTCGACCGGATCAGCGCGTTCGCCGAGGCAGTGAAGCCGGGGAAGCATGCGGGGAGCTGCACCCGCGCTTGCTGTGAGTGATTTTTTTTGGCTGCCACACATCAACATTTCTTGATTGCAGAGGCACCGCAATGAGCAATCCATCGATCAAAGAGACCGTCAAAGAGAGATACGCCGAGGCCGCGCTCAAGGTGCTGGGTGGTGCACGCGGAAGTTGCGGGCCTGGTGGCGCCTGTGGCTGCGATCCCGTCAGCGACGACCTCTACGCCGCCACCGAGACGGCCGGGCTGCCTGAAGGGGCCGTCCTCGCCTCGTTGGGGTGCGGCAATCCAACCGCGCTGGCGGAGCTCGGTCCCGGGGAGACGGTCCTGGACCTGGGCTCGGGCGGCGGGATCGACGTTCTCCTGTCGGCGAAGCGGGTTGGTCCGACGGGCAAGGCCTACGGGCTCGACATGACCGACGAAATGCTGGCCCTGGCCCGCGCGAACCAGGCGAAGGCGGGAGCGACGAACGTCGAGTTCCTGAAGGGGGAGATCGAGAATATCCCCCTCCCGGCAGCCGCTGTGGACGTGATCATCTCTAACTGCGTGATCAACCTCTCGGCCGACAAAGCCAGAGTGCTGCGCGAGGCGTACCGTGTGCTCAAGCCGGGCGGTCGGTTCGCCGTGTCGGATGTGGTCTGCCGGGGAGCGGTGCCGGAAGCGGTGCGGCGCAGCATGGAGCTCTGGGTCGGGTGCATCGCGGGGGCGCTGGAAGAACAGGAGTACCGTCGCCTGCTCGAAGTCGCCGGTTTCGTGGACGTCGAGGTCGAGCCGACGCGGATCTACGAGTTCGAGGACGCCCGCGCGGTGCTGTCGGGGGCGGGCCTCGATGCCGAAGTTCTGGCCCGGGAGGTCAGCGGCCGAATCATGGGAGCGTTCATCCGGGCGCGTAAGCCTACCGAGAGAACCACCAGATGACGACTACGTCAGAGCAGGGACTCCGGGTGTTGTTCTTGTGTACGGGGAACTCGGCCCGCAGCCAGATGGCGGAGGCGATTCTGAACGCCAAAGGCAAGGGCCGATTTCGAGCTGAGAGCGCGGGGTCTCAGCCGGCGGCGCGCATCAACCCCCTCACCGTCGAAACGATGCAGGCGTTTCGCCGCGGGTGGACCGGGCATCCGCCACGCGGCCTCGACGGTCTGGAGCGGGAGCACTGGGACTTTGTGATCACGGTGTGCGATACGGCGAGGGAATCCTGCCCGATTTTCCCCGGTCAGCCGGTCATCGCCCATTGGGGCATGCCCGATCCCGCGGCCGTCGCCGGCGACGCGGACACGATGCGGAAGGCTTTCCGCGACGCGTTCTACCTGCTGAGCCACCGAGTCGAGCTGCTCGTCTCGCTGCCCCTTGAAAGACTGGAGCGCCTCGCGCTCGAAGCCCATGTCCGCGCGATCGGGGCGGGCGCAGCCAATCCAGCTCCGCAAACGATCTAGCCAGGCCTGCGAGCGGCTGACAGCAGCAGGGCAACCCCAGCGACAATGAGGACGGTGGGCACCAGCCCGATGCGAACGCTCAGCAGCTCCCACACACCGCTCGCCAGGAAGAGCAATCCAACGACCACCCAGAATGTCTCAACCGTAAGGCCGAAGTACCTCCGCGCCCACTGGGTACCAAGTGTGATGACGCCCACTCCCAGCAGACCCAGTCCCCATGAAAAGCCCGCGAGCAGAGCAACCCCGATCCAGACGAAGAACAGGCCCCACGCGGCCGCGTCCAATCTCCGGTCCAGAACCGCAGTGCTGGTCGCCGGTGCATTCTCAACGTATGTCATGGTTCACCTCGTTCCTGGTGTGCACACCCCAGAGCACTCGTACCCGAACGCTGCAGTGAGAGAGATCTGAAGGGCGTGAACGAGGCATGAAATTGCCGTCACATCTGCTCCGTCTTGCCTGCCGCCGCCCCAGGCTGCAGGTTTGACAATCGTTCCAACGGCTGCGCTCCACCCTACCCCAGCCGGAGCTATTGCCCGATGCGCCTCACAGTCAACGGCACCCCCCGCACCTACGATGGCGACCCTGCCCAGCCGCTGCTCTGGTACCTGCGCGATGAACTCGGACTCACGGGCACGAAGTTCGGTTGCGGGATCTCGGCGTGCGGCGCCTGCACCGTGCACATGGACGGCGCGCCGATCCAGTCCTGCGTGACGCCGATGATGGCGGTGGCGGACAGGCACGTAACGACGATCGAGGGACTCAGCGCCAGGGGCGACCACCCGGTGCAACAGGCATGGGCCGCAGCGAATGTGCCCCAGTGCGGCTACTGCCAGTCGGGGCAGATGATGGCCGCCGCAGCGCTCCTCAGGAAGACCCCGAAGCCCACGGAGGCCGACATCGACAGCGCGATGTCGGCAGTGCTCTGTCGGTGCGGCACGTACAACCGGATTCGGGCCGCGATCCTCGCCGCCTCCGCGGGAGGGCGCTGACCATGACGACGTCATCCGATCTCGAGCGCCGCGAGTTCCTGCGCCGACTGGCGGTCACCGGTCTCGTACTCACCGTCGACGCGACGGGGGTGCGTCGGCTCGAGGCGCTGCCGTTGTTCGGCGCTGCCGGCGACCCGTTCCAGCCGTCCGTCCATCTGAGCATCGGCGAGGATGGCCTGGTGACGATTGTCTGCCACCGCTCAGAAATGGGGCAAGGTATCCGCACGGGGCTGTGCATGGTGGTTGCCGACGAGCTCGAGGCCGAC
>DASSIL010000158.1:0-9462 GCA_035691925.1 Gemmatimonadales bacterium | reverse complement strand
TCTGCTGCTGGCACTGTTGGGCGGCGCGGCGGGCGTGCTCGTGGCCCAGTGGGGTGGAGTGGTGCTGCGTTCCGAGCTGCTGCGCGACAGTGCCGGGGCGGGAGTCGTGGCCGATCCGCGCTCGCTGCTGTTCGCCGGCATTGCGGCCCTGCTCACCGGACTCGGCACGGGTCTGGCCCCGATTCTACAGACAGGACGCGCCGACCTCACGCAGGACCTGAAAGCCGGCGCACGCGATGGCGCCGTGCATCGATCGCGCCTGCGGTCAGGGCTGCTCGTCTTTAAAGGCGCCCTCTCGGTCGTGCTGCTCGTCGGCGCGGGGCTGTTCGTGCGCTCGCTGCAGCACGTCAAGCAGGTGCGCATGGGATACGATCCCGATTCGGTGCTGGTCGTGGACCTGCGCATGCGCGGCGTACACCTCGACAGCGCGCACGCCGTGGCGCTGCGCCGCCAGCTGCTGGCCGCGGCACAGGGGATTCCGGGGGTCGTGCACGTTTCGCGGCAGGTAACGATGCCGTTCTGGAGCACGTGGAACGAAGACCTCCACGTCGCCGGCATCGATTCAGTGGACCGCCTCGGAGAATTCGACCTCAACGCGGTTTCTGCCGAGTATTTCCTCACCATGGGCACGCGGTTGCTGCGTGGCCGGCCGGTCACCGACCAGGATGCCGGCGGCGCGCCCCGGGTGATGGTCGTGAGCCAGTCGATGGCGAGCGCGCTGTGGCCCGGCCGTGATCCCCTGGGAGCGTGTGTCCGGGTCGGCGGCGACACGGTTCCCTGCACGACGGTGGTCGGCGTCGCCGAAGACATCAAATCGCGGAGTCTCGGGGATGAGCCCGCCTTCTTCTATTACGTGTCGGCGGAGCAGTTCAATCCCGATGCGGGCGGCCTGTTCGTGCGGGTCCGCAACGCCCGCGGCGCGCGCGAGACGGTGCGCCGCGCGCTCCAGCCGCTCATGCCGGGACCGTCCTATGTGACGGTCACCCCCATTGCGGATGCCGTGAGCGCCGAAACGCAGTCATGGCGTCTCGGGGCGACGCTCTTCACCGTCTTCGGATTTCTCGCGCTGGTGCTCGCGGCGATCGGTCTCTACAGCGTGATCGCCTACAACGTTGCCCGGCGCACGCACGAGATGGGGGTGCGCGTTGCTCTCGGCGCGGGGGTGCGCGACTTGATGCGCCTCGTGCTGACGGAAGGCGCCGCGCTCGCGGGCGCGGGTGTCGTGCTCGGCACCGTCATCGCACTGGTCGTGGGCCGCTGGGTCGCGCCACTGCTGTTCCAGGAATCGCCGCGTGACCCGGCAGTCTTCGTCTTCGTCGCCGTGACGCTGCTCGCCGTGGCGCTCGTGGCGAGCCTCGCTCCGGCACGCCGCGCCGGTCGCGTCGACCCGATGCAGGCGTTGCGCTCCGAATAGCGTTTTGCGCAGGCGACCGCGAGCCTGCAGTTTCTCCGGGTCCCTTCCGGAGGCTCGATGTCGCTCTTCGCCGTCGTCGCCGTGTCCCTCGCCCTGCAACAAGCCGACGACACGACGTACGCCCGCCTGATCCGCGAGGCCACGACCGATCCGCATTTTCTTCCCGCATCAGTGGCCGCGGTGCCTTCGTCCGCGGCGATTCCGTCGCCGCTCAAATACTTCGGCACGATCGCCGGTGCTCCAGGAGTCATGCACCACGCCGACGAGTTGTACGGCTACTTCCGCGCCCTGGCCCGGGCGACGCCGCGCGTGCGCATGGAGACGATCGGCAAGACGGAGGAGGGACGGGACATCGTCCTCGTCGCGGTCGCCGATTCCGCCGTGCTGGCGGGCAGCGCAGGGTACCGCGCCGCCCTCGCCCGGCTCGCCGATCCACGCGTCACGCCCCCCGCCGCGCTCGATTCGGTGCTCGCCGCCGCGAAGCCGGTCTACTACTTGAACGGCGGCCTGCATTCCACCGAGATGAACAGCCCGGAGATGCTGACAGAGCTGGCCTACCGGCTGGCAGTGAGCGATGAGCCGGCGATCCGCACCATCCGCGGCTCGGTGATCACGCTGATCAACCCGGTCAGCGAGCCCGACGGGCGCGACCGGCAGGTCGACTGGTACCTGCACTACACGAAGAGTCATCCGACGCCGGACGACGGCTTCCCGCGCTCGAGTCCCTTCTGGGGCGACTACGCCTTTCACGACAACAACCGCGACGGCCTGCAGCTCGCCCTCGCATTGACGCGGGCGATCTACAAGGTCTACTACGACTGGCATCCGATCGTGATGCACGACCTGCACGAGTCGATTCCCTTGCTCCATGTCTCGACCGGCACGGGGCCGTACAACGAGCACACCGATCCCATCGCGATCGGCGAATGGGCATCGCTCGCCAACAACGACATCACGGCGCTCGAGTCGCAGGGGCTGCCCGGCGTCTGGACGTGGGGCTTCTACGACGGCTGGTGGCCCGGCTACGCCTTGTGGATCGCGAACAATCACAACGCGATCGGCCGATTCTACGAGACGTTCGGCAACGCCGGTGCCAACACCTACGTGCGCGACCTCTCCGACGACAGCTACGCCGGCGACTCCGTCACGTCGCGCCAGTGGTACCGGCCATGGCCGCCCACGAAGAAGGTCCGCTGGTCGTCGCGCGACAACGTGAACTATTCCGAAGCCGGGGTCCTCGCCTCGCTCTCCTTCACCGCGCTGCACGCGAACGAGCTGTTGCGCAACTTCTGGCAGAAAGGCGTGAACAGCATGACGCGGGGGCGCACCGAGAAGCCCTACGCCTACGTGATCCCGGGCTTCGCGCGCCAGCGTGACCCGGCACGCGCCGCCTATCTCGTCAATCAATTGCAGCGCCAGGCGATCGAGATCGAGCGCCGCACCACCGGCGATTCGGCGGGCGACTTCGTGATCCGACGCAACCAGCCTTACGGCGACCTCGTCGTGAACCTGCTCGGCATCCAGCACTATCCGCAGTCCGCCAAGTACCCGCCCTACGACGACATCGCCTGGACCGAGGGTGATCTCTACGGCGTCACCGTCGTGCCGGTGAACGACACGAGCGTGTTTCACTGGTCGGGGCTCGCGCGCGTGAGCGATACCGTGGCGGCCAGCGGAGCCGTCAACGGCTCCGGTGCGGTGTACCTGCTCGCCTACCATGCGCAGGGGAACGTGCTCCCGGCCCTCTACGCGCTGACGGCGAAGGAGCCGAAAGCGCGGGCGTTCGCCGCCGAGACCCTGTTCGTGGTGGGCCACGACAGTTTCCCAGCGGGTTCCGTGATGTTCGAAGGAGCGACCGCCGCCGGCGTCCTCGAGGTCGCGCGGCGCTTCGCCCTGACGTTCACCGCCGCGGGGGCGGTGCCGGCAGTCCCGCGACACGCCGCAGACCTGCCGCGCGTCGCCATCTACCACAGCTGGTATTCGACTCAGGACGCCGGGTGGGCGCGTTACACGTTCGAGCAATACGGCATTCCGTATCGCTCCATCGACAAGGACGATCTGCGCCGCGGCGCCTTGCGCGCGCGTTTCGACGTCATCCTCGTCCCCAGCTTCGGGGGATCGGTGGCGCAGATGATCAACGGGATCGACCGCAAATGGGGCCCGCTCCCCTATCAACGCACACAGGACGCTCCCAATCTCGGCACGCCGTTCTCGTCCCCCGACATCACGGGCGGGCCGGGATTTGAGGGGATGGCGGCGTTACGCGATTTCGTCGATCAGGGCGGGACGCTGATCACGCTCGGCGCGGCGACGCAATTCGCCGCGGAAACGGGGATCGCCGCTCAGCTGACCCCGCATCGCACGCCGACCCTGTTTCATCCCGGCTCGATCGTGCGTGCGCGCATACGGCAACGCCGCTCGCCGATTCTCTACGGCTATCCCGACGTGACCACAGTGTTTCGAGGGAATGGGCCGCTGTACGACGTGGCGAACCGCGACACCGGGCTCATCGTGCTGCAGTACGGTGCGACGCGCCACGTCGAAAAGGACGAAGGACCGATGCTCGGCATCCCCGATACGACGCCGGAGAGCGCACCCGACACGGTGCCCACCGCCCACAGCGCGCCCCACGGCGGCGGCGATTCGGCCTATGTCGTGTCCGGAATGGTGCGCGGGGAGAAGGAGATCATCGGGGAAGGAGCAATCTTCGATGTGCCGATCCGCAACGGCCGGGTCATCGCCTTCACCTTCGACCCCATGCACCGCTTTCTGAACCACCACGATTTTCCACTCGTGTGGAATGCCCTGGCGAACTGGAATGACCGGCCGTGACTGAGCCGCTCAGGGGAAGATCTTCGCCCAGCGCGGGATGCTGTGGCCCACGATCAATCCGACGAGCGCTCCGCCGCCGCCGACCACCAGGGCGTTGATGACGACGTTGCCGTGACAGGTGGTGGCGGCTGGCGGAGTGCCCTTGAAACAAATCTCGGATTTCGACTGAGCGATCATGCCGCCCGCGACGGCGCCTGCCGCCGCGCCCGCGATCAATCCGATACGCCGTTGATTGTCCCGCGCCCACATCTGCTGGATCAACTCGCTACGCACGCTGCGGGTCGAGTCACTCGAGCCGTATCCGAGCGTCAGGAGAGTGTCGCTGCAGCTGAGGAACGGTCCCACCACGCTCGCCCGGGTGGTATCCTGAACGCGAATCAACCGTCCCGTCCGCAGCTCGCGGATCGTACAGATCGGTCGCGTCGATTGCGCCGCGGCGCCGCGCGCGGCGAGGAGCGCGATGCTCGCGACCACAGGCGGTATGAATGTGCGCAACGTCGGCATGATCGATGGTGCCCGGGGTCCGTGGCCGCGGGAGTATAGTCGCCGTGCTGTGGGCGGGCAATAACGGCGCGCCCGGTCGCGGCTATTGGAGGTGAATCGCGATTCCCACCGCCACGGCGACTGCGCCGAGTGCGTAGAGAAGCAGGATGATCGGGACCGCGAACCGCAGCCAGGTGTCGTAGCGGACTCCGGCCGCCGCGAGGATCGCCATCATCGCCCCGTTCGTCGGCGTCAGGAGCTCACACAGGCCGCCGCCATACTGGTATGCCAGGATCGTGACCTGGCGCGACAACCCCAACAGGTCCGACAGCGGCACGAGCACGGGCATCGTCAGCACGGCTTGCCCGCTGACGCTCGGCACCGGCACGTGGATGAGGGCGTGAGCACCGATCATCCCCTCGGCGGAGATCGCGACCGGCAGATTGCCCAGCGGCGTGAACAGCCCGTGCACCAGGGTGTCCACGATGCGGCCCTGATCGAGTACGACGTAGATCGCGCGGGCGAACCCGATCAGCAGCGCGGCGAAGGTCATGGACGCGGCACCATCGAGGAAGGCCTGCGTCGTGCCGCCGAGCCCCAGTCCCGCGATCAAGCCTGCCGCGACGCCCATGACGAAGAAGAGCGCCGACATCTGCTCGAAGTCCCAGCCGAGCTTCAGGACGCCGTAGATGAAGACCGCGAACGTGACGAGGACGAGCGGCAGCACGATCCCCTGGCGCGCCGGGAGCGCGGTCGCTGGTGCCTGCATCTCATCTGCCGCGGCGGTGCGCGTTCGGGCGACATGCCGCAGCGTGCCCCAGATCCAGATCCCGAGCGCCGGCACCATGAACGCCAGGCGGTACAGCGCTCCCGAGAGCAGCGGCAGCCCGGCGATCTTCTGGGCGATCCCCACCTGGAACGGATCGATGGGAGAGAACGCCGCGCCGACCGCAGCGGCGCCGAGACTGATCGACACCGCCGTCAGAGCGTCCATCCCGAATCCGCGCGTCAAGATGAGCAGCGCAGGGAGCAGGGCGATGATCTCTTCCTGCAGGTGCTCGAGCGCACCGGCCGTCGCGAAGGCGAGCGTCACGATCGGGATGACGAGGAACGCTTTGCCCCGCAGGTGCCGCACCAGCCAATCGACTCCCCAGCGCAACGCGCCGGTGCGGTCGACCACCGTGAACGCACCACCGACAAGGAAGACGAGGAAGATGACCGAGGCGGCATCCGCCATCCCCTTCGGGATCGCGACCATCGCTTCGAAGGGGCCCACCGGCGCGCGCGGGACGGGGTGATAGGTCCCCGCGACGACGATGCTGCGGCCGGTGACAGGATCGTCACGACGGTCGTACTGGCCGGTGGGCGCCACCCAGCTCGCCGCCGCGGCCACGAGCAGGCAGCCCACCAGGAGAACGAGTGGATGCGGAAAGGCAACACGCGGCACGGCGCGGGAACCTACGGCGCCCGGCGTGCTGCGCCAGGGGCGTGCTCGCGCTATGCTTCGGCCGTGACGCCTCGGTGTGTGTCGCGGCGTGTCGCGGGGGTCGCACTCGCCATGGCGTGCGGGCATCCTTCCGCCGCGCCGCCGCCGCTCGTTCCGGTGAGCGTGGCCGCCACGCCATTGGACCGGTGCATCCTCACCGCCGATTCCGCCGTGCCGCCGCCCACACTCGACATCGCGGTCCCGGACGTCGCGCACTTCGTCCGGCGGCAGGCCTACGAGACGCTCATTCGGCTCGACTGCGCCGGCTCGGTCCTGCCGGGACTCGCGCAATCCTGGTCGAGCGAAGAAGGAGGACGCCGCTGGGCATTCACCCTCCGCCCCGGCGCTCGATTTTCGGACGGAGTGCCGCTGACGGCCGCCGATGTGTTCGCCGCCCTGACGCGCGATTCGTCGCTGCTCGACCACGGCGCGGTGAGCCTCGAGAGCATCGACCGCGTGAGCGTGCGGTTCCCCGAGGCGTTCGCCGGCGTGCCGCCGCTGTTCGCCGACCCGGCGTTGGCGGTGTGGCGCCCTGGTGCAGCCGGCGACGGGGTCCGGGGCAGCGCATCAGCGCGAATCGATACCGTCCCGGGGCTGGCTACGGTCACGCCGCTCGGGCCCGGCCGGCCGACGGTGACGGTGCGGTCGAGCGCCGGGGGCGACGCGCGCGATCTGCTCGATCACGGCATCGACATCCTCGTCAGCGGTGATCCGGAAGTGCTCACGTATGCCGCGGGGAAGAGCGATCTCAAGACCGTGCCGCTGCCGTGGGATCGGGTCTACGTGCTCCTGTCGTCGGCGCCGCCCGGGGTTGTCGATACCGTCCGTGCGAGTCTCGCGCGCGACGTCGTGCGCACCGATGCCCGCCCGGCGGGGGGGAGGTACTGGTGGCTGGCCGGCCCCGCCTGCCCGCCCGGCGATACGGCGGGCGTAACGCCGGTGGTGACCGCCTCGAGCGCGGCCTCGGTCGTGTTCTTTCAACAAGACGACGCTCCCGCTCGCGGTCTCGCGGAGCGTCTCGTGGCGTTGGGGTTCCTCGGGACGGGGGGGCGGGCCAGTGGGATCGCGCCCCCGGATTTCGACGCGCGCTTGGGCACGGGCGGTGCCGCGTATCTCGTGTCGCTGCCGCGCGACGCGCTCGCTCCCTGCCGCGCCGTGGCGGATCTCGTGGCCCGCGCCCCGTGGCTCTCCAGCGATCCCGGTCGACACATCACCGCGCTCGTGGAGACGCGCCGGCGCGCGATTGTCCGGCGCGGTGGTGTTGCCTTCACCGTGGATTGGGACGGAACGCTGCGCCTGCGTTGACGGCTTAGCGCAGTCCGATGCGTCGCACCAGGTCGTCGTAGCGTGGGTCGCCGCGCAGCGGTGCGTATCCCGGATCGAGATGGAGATAGATCAAGCCCGCCGAGCGGGCCTGGAAGGCGCGCTCCAGGCAGGCGAAGGCCTGGTCGGCTTCGCCCAGGGCCGCATACCCCATGGCAAGGATCTCGGCGCGGACGTAGTGCTGCCGTGACTCTTCATCCAGGCGACTCATGATCGCCTCCGCCTCGTCGCGGCGTCCGAGCGCGGCGAGCGCCCGTACGATCATCGCGTCGTAGGAGCGCACCGCTTTCTCGAGCCCCTGTGCTCGACGATACCACTGGAGCGCGCCTTCTGCGTCGCCCTGAACGAGGTGGGCGGTTCCGATGTAGAGCGGAGCGCGCAGAGACGTCTCGTCGAGCTCCAGGGTCTTCTGCGCCTCGGCGATCGCGCCCTGGTAGTCCTTGTTGTACAGCAGGAAGCGGGCGAGCCATTCGCTATACGACGATGAAAGGGGGTCGAGGGCGAGGGCTCGGCGGATTTCCATGATGGCATCGTCCAACCGCCCCACCAGTGGCAGCGCGGTCCCCAACACGTAGTGGGCCTCGGCGTAGTTGGGGCTCAGTGCAACGGCGCGCTGCAGCTGCTGCTCCGCGCCGGCGAAATCCCACTCGTGCCAGCACAGCACCTTCCCGATCGACGTCACCGCCTCGCCCAGCTCGGGGTCGCGCTGTAGCGCGCGCTCCGCCGCCGCCTTCGCGCGCGGGTAGGCGTCGTCGGGAGCGACCCAATCGTCGGCGAGGTTGCACCAGACATCGGCGATGCCGGCGTAGGCACGCGCGAACCCGGGGTCCTGTAACAACGCCAGCTGAAAGAACTCCAGCGCTTTGCGCAGACTCGGCTCGGTGAGCTTGTTGAAGAAGAACCGGCCTTTGAGGTAGAGATTGTACGCCTCGATGCTCTTGGTCGGTGCGACCACGTGCTCGGCGTGACCGCCCAGCCGGAGCTTCAAGGCGTCGACGATCGCGCGCGAGATCTCGTCCTGAATGGCGAATACGTCTTCGAGCTGTCGATCGTACGTCTCCGCCCACAGCTGGTAGCCGTTGTCGACGTTGACGAGCTGGGCGGTGATGCGGATCCGGTTCCCCACTTTCCGCACGCTGCCCTCGAGCACGGTGGTGACGCCGAGCTTGTCCCCGACCTGGCGTACGTCGACTTCCTTCCCCTTGAAGGCGAACGACGAAGAGCGGGAGGCGACCTGGATGCCGGGGACCTTCGACAGCGCGTTGATGATCTCCTCGGTCATCCCATCCGAGAAGTATTCATTCTCCGGGTCGGCGCTCATGTTGGTGAGCGGCAGAACGGCAATCGCCTTCTGCCCCGCCGGACGGGCTTCGCCAGTGGGACGCCCGGCACCGTTCCGGGTAATCGCGGCGAGCGCCGCCGCGAACTCGGCGGCGGTGGGGAAGCGATCCACCGGAGTCCGGGACAGTGCACGCGTCACGACTTGGTCTACCGCTTCCGGAACGTCCCGCGTCGCGCGCACCTTGGGGATGGGAGAGACGAACCGCTTCGCGATGATCGCCTGCGCGGTCGGGCCGGTGAACGGCGGTTCGCCCGACAACATCTCGTACAGGACGCAGGCGAGACTGTACAAGTCGCTCCGGCCGTCGATGTCGCTCTCGCCACCGGC
Source organism: Gemmatimonadales bacterium (assembly GCA_035691925.1). Classification (GTDB taxonomy): domain Bacteria; phylum Gemmatimonadota; class Gemmatimonadetes; order Gemmatimonadales; family GWC2-71-9; genus DASTHG01. The sequence goes on along the minus strand of DASSIL010000158.1, from coordinate 255 downwards.
CTGCTCGGGGCTCATGTAGGCAGGCGTCCCGATCGCGACGCCCGTTTGCGTGATCGATCCGTCGCCGCTCAGCGCCTTGCCGATGCCGAAATCCGCCACCATCGCTGCGCCTTCGTGCAGCAGGATGTTCTCGGGCTTGATGTCGCGATGAACCACGTGATGGCGGTGGGCGTAGTCGAGGGCGGCAGCCACCTCGCGCGTGATACGCAGCGCGTCCTCGAGCGGGAGCTGACGCTCCCGCTCGAGCCGCTCGCG
>DASSIL010000157.1:0-2831 GCA_035691925.1 Gemmatimonadales bacterium | reverse complement strand
GCGCCTCCCGACGATCCCCGGGCACGAGATCTCGGGCGTGGTGGAGGCTCTTGCCACGGGCACGAGTGGGCCCGCGGCCGGCACTGCGGTGTACGGTCTCACCGACTTCCGTCGGGATGGCGGAGCCGCGGAGTACGTGCTAGTGCGCGCCGCAGATCTGGCACCCAGGCCGGCGACGCTGAGCCACGTCGCGGCCGCGGCCGTGCCCCTCGCGGCGCTCACAGCGTGGCGGGCGCTGTTCGATCACGCGGCGGTGTCGTCTGGACAGCGTGTGCTGATTCACGCCGCCGCCGGTGGTGTCGGCACCTACGCCGTGCAGCTCGCCCACTGGCGCGGCGTGCACGTGACCGGGACGGCGCGCGCTGCCAACGCCGCCTTCCTGCGCGGACTCGGCGCCGACCGGGTGATCGATTACACCGCCGAACGCTTCGAGGAGCAGGTCCACGACGTGGACATGGTGCTCGACGCCGTGGGCGGGGCGACGCTCGAACGGTCGTGGGGCGTGCTGCGCAAGGGTGGGACGCTCGTTACGATCGCCGACAGCGCTCCCGCGGAGACCGCGGCGCGGTACGGCGTCCGCGGCGTGGAGTTCATCGTGGAGCCGAATCGCGCTCAGCTGATCGAGATCGCCCGGCTCCTCGATGCCGGTACGCTGCGATCGATCGTCCAGGAGACGTTTCCGCTGCGCGAGGCGCGCCGCGCCTTCGAGCGCAGCGCGCCGGGGCACAACCGGGGGAAAGTCGTGCTGGAGGTTGAGCCGCCTATCGACTGAACGGCATTCCCTTCGTCAACCCCGGGCTTGCGCCCGGGGTTGGCCCACGAAGCCCGCCATCAGTCCTTCAGGACGAACGTGATCTTCATCCGGATGCGATACTCCGTGATCCGGCCGTTGTCCACTACGACTTTCATGTCCTTCACCCAGGCGCCGCGGATCTGTTGCAGTGTCTTGCTGGCGCGGGTGATCCCCGTCTGGATGGCGTCCTCGAACCCCTTCGGCGACGACGCGCTGATTTCGGTGACCTTTGCGACCGGCATGAGAATCCCCTGAAAGAGTGCGGCTACAGTAGTCGCTCGGCCGGGATTGTGTAAGGGAGCGGCGCCGCACGTCAGAAGTACACCTGGCCCGCGAGAGCTACGTTGGGAATCGAGACGGAGACGGAATTGACGGTGGACGTCCCGCCGACGTTCGACGTGATCGACTGGTGCGCGTAGTAGAGGAGCAAGGCTCCATTGGGCACCCACCCCCAGGTGTGCCGTGATGAGCCAGGTGGCGCCGAGGGAGCCGAAGAGTCCGGCGCCGGCGGTGTTGGAGTGCTGGAGGACCGTGTCCCCCGCGGTCGTGCGCTGCCACGCATAGACGCCCGTCACACCGAGCGCCGTCCACGGGGCCACACGATGGGTGATCGTGCCGTACATGCGGCGACCGGCCTTCAGCGACACGTTCACGCTCGTTCCGCCGGAGGTGCCGGATGCGCCAGGGAGACTGGCGCTCGCATGAACGACAGCGGTGCCGAGATCGAGGACCCACGCTCGCGTGGGACTGGTGAACTTGATCGCGCCCGCTCCCGTGAACCCGCCCTGGACCTGGAAGTCGGCGCCCCATTGGCCCGATCGGAAGCCCAGGGATTCGTCGCCCTGCGCTCGAGCTTCCATCGTGAGCGCCACGAGGCAAGAGACGAGCAACGCAGACGCCGGCAGGATGCGCATAAGGACCTCTCGGGGAAGGGGAAGTGTCGCCTCGCCAAACTGGATCCCGGGGCAGGGGTCAACAATGAGGGTTTGTCCTACAGGCGGCCCGGCAGCTCTCCCGTGAAGTGCATCTCGTTCGTCTGCTCGAAGCCCAGGCGCTCGTAGAGCGGACGCCCGTCGGACGAGGCGTGCAGAACGAGCCGCGCGATGCCGTTGTTCCTCGCCCAGTCGATCACGCGTCGCAGCAGCAGCTCGGCGATGCCGCGCCGCCGCCAGGATCGCTCCGTAAACACGTTCAACACGATCGCTTCTGGACCGAGGCGAATCCCGCCGCGATTGGGAAGGGGGCGCGGGAGGAGCTTGCGAATCTGGATTCCCGCTCCCGCCACGATCTCGTCGGGCCGGCTGCCAGGGCTCGCCAGGAAGCTCACGTAGTCGCCGCTCTCGAGCCACGCCGCGATTTCGCGCTGCGTCGCTGCCCGGAGCGCGGCGTAGTGACGGTCGTCCGGCAGGTTTCCCATGTCCCGGAACATCTCGGCCCGGTGCCGGGCGAGCAGCGGGGCGTCGGCCGGGGTCGCAAGCCGCACGGCGATCGCGTCGGTCATGCCCCCCTCGTGACGCAGGCGTGAAGGCTCATGGCTATAGACTGAGGGGAAAACATTACTTGCCTTTTCACAGTAGGTTCAGGCCAGAGAGATGCACATTAGACTGCAGACTATGGTGACTCGATCGATCGGCGCAAGCATTATCTGCCTCTGCACGAGTCTCGCTGCATGTAACAACACTCTGCAGCCCGTTTCCTGTCTTCCTCCTCCGGGAGACTCGGTGACTCTTGTTGTCACAACTTCTCCCGTCGGGCTTCCGCCTCACTTCTCTTGGTCACCGCCGTGTCTCATGGGCGAGATTTCGGTCGACAGCGGCGGGTTCGGTGGCCCAGCCGCGTGGATGGTCAGCTCAGACAGTAACCGTGTCTCGCCCCCGGTTCGCTATGGCCAGGTATCGGCGGGCATGCAGTTGACGTCCTCGCCACAGCCCTTGGCTAGGGGGACCCTATACACCGTCTCGGTATGGCGCTGGGTCTCCGGGACCCCCAATAGCGCCGAGTATCATCGCGTCGGAGTCGCGTCCTTCGTCCCGTAGAC
>DASSIL010000156.1:0-25017 GCA_035691925.1 Gemmatimonadales bacterium | reverse complement strand
CCCGACGCGTTGGACACGCTGGAGGACGCGCGCCCCACCTGGGTGCGCATCGAGCGAGAGGGCGACTCGGCCTGCCTCGCGGCCCGGGTCTCCCACACGGCTCCCCCCGAGGTGTTTCGCGACCGCGTACGCCGCTGGGCGGCCCAACGGGAATGGGCGGTGACGGTTGCGCCGTGCGCCCCGTCTTTGTAAAGTGAATTGCATGCATGAGTTGGGGGGCCCCCTGTTTGTGCCCGGCGCCATACCGCCCGGGGGGCCAGTCGTCCCCGAACGCCGCCGGACGCGGTTCGGTCGATGGTTCGACAGCTGGATGCGGTCGATCGGTATGGCTCTCGTTTTGTTTCTCATCATCAAGACCTTCTTCTTCGAAGCATTCCAGATCGCCAGCGGCAGCATGACGCACACGCTCCTGACCGGCGATTTTCTGTTCGTCAACAAGGCGTTGTACGGTGCGCAGATCCCGGGCACCCGGACGCGTCTGCCGGGATTTCGCCAGCCCGAACGTGGCGACGTCATCGTCTTCGCCTTTCCGCGCGATCCCAGTCAGGATTACGTGAAGCGGGTGATCGGCACGCCGGGCGACACCGTCGCGATGCGTCACGGGCACGTCATTGTGAACGGCCATTGGCTCGCCGAGCCGTATGTGCAGCGCATCGATCCCGGCAACGATGTGACGAATCCCGACTTCGAGTGGCAGCGCCAGTTCTATCTGGCGCGCTCGGAGGACGACCGCCGCAGTTACCATCCGCAGCGCGATGAGTGGGGTCCCCTCGCCGTCCCGGCGGGGAAGTATTTCGTGCTGGGAGATAATCGCGATGACTCCTCGGACTCGCGCTACTGGGGCTTCGTGGACGCGACTGCGGTCAAAGGGCGGACGTTGCTGGTGTATTTCAGTTATGACCGGGGGGCGCACGACGCCGTCCCGTGGTTGACGGACATTCGCTGGAGCCGACTCGGATCGCTCATTCACTGAGGATTCCATGCGCCTGAACACGGCTAAACGGGTGTCCTTCGACGAGGGGTCGCTCGACCAATACCTGCGCGAGATCAGCCAATACCCGCTGATCACACGGGAGGACGAGGTCGAGCTGGCCCAGCGCATCAAGCGCAACGACGAGGAAGCGCTCGACAAGCTGGTCCGGTCCAACCTGCGCTTCGTCGTCAGCGTCGCCAAGAAGTACCAGAATCAGGGCGTGTCGCTCTCGGATCTGATCAACGAAGGCAACCTCGGCCTGATCCGCGCGGCGCACAAGTTCGACGAAACCAAAGGCATCAAGTTCATCAGCTACGCCGTGTGGTGGATCCGCCAGGCGATCCTGCAGGCGCTCGCCGAGCAGTCCCGCATCGTGCGCGTCCCGCTCAACCGCGCGGGAACGCTGCACCGCATCGGCAAGCGCTCCTCCGCGTTGTTGCAGGAGCTCGGCCGCGAGCCGACGGTCGAAGAGATCGCCGAGGGGATGGACATTTCGCAGGAAGAGGTCGCCAAGACGCTGTCGATCTCCCAGGCACACCTCTCGCTCGACGCGCCGCTCACCCCGGGCGAGGACAACAAGCTGCTCGACTACCTTCCCGACACCCAGAACCCCGGTCCCGACGACGAGATCTTCGAGCACGCCTTGACCGAGTCGATCGAAGGCGTGCTCTCGACGCTCAAGGAACGCGAGGCCAAGATCCTGCGGCTCTACTTCGGTCTCGAAGGCCAGGAGCCGATGACGCTGGAAGAAATCGGGTCGCTGCTCGGCATCACCCGTGAGCGCGTGCGCCAGATCAAGGAGAAGGCGCTGGCGCGGTTGCGGCACGTCAGCCGCGCCCGGGCGCTGGAGAGTTTCCTGTCATAACGGCCCGGAGCCAAGTTATCTTGGCTCTATGGCCTCCCTTTCTTCCTTCGATATCTCGACGGGCGCCGACCTCCAGGAAGTCGACAACGCCGTCAACCAGGCGACCAAAGAGGTCGCCCAGCGCTACGACTTCAAGGGGTCGAAGTGCTCGATCGCGTTCGATCGCCCCAAGGCGACCCTGACGCTCGTGGCGGATGACGATTTCCGGATGAAGGCGCTGTTCGACGTGCTGCAGGGCAAGCTGATCAAGCGCGGGGTGCCGGTGAAGAACCTCGAGCTGGGCGAGGTCACGCCGGCGGCCGGAGATACGGTGCGGCGGGAGATCAAGCTCACCCAGGGCATCTCCCAGGACAAGTCGAAGGCGATCGTCAAGGCGATCAAGGACAAGAAGTTCAAGAAGGCCCAGGCATCGATTCAGGGTGAGGAAGTGCGGGTCCAGTCGCCGTCCAAGGACGAGCTGCAGGAGGTGATCGTTTTTCTGCGCACGCAGGACTTCGGGATCGAGCTCAAGTTCGGGAATTACCGCGGATGAAGCTGGGGGTCGTCTCGCTCGGGTGCGACAAGGCAACCGTCGACTCCGAGCGGCTGGTGGGCGAGCTGGTCGGGCACGGCGCCGAGCTGACCGGCGACCTGTCGCGCGCCGACGTCGTGCTCGTCAACACCTGTGGCTTCATCGATGCCGCCAAGCAGGAATCGATCAACACCATCCTCGAAGTGGCGAAGCTGAAGACGACTGCGGCGGTCAAGGCAGTTGTGGCGGTCGGTTGTCTGGTGCAGCGATACCAACAGGAGCTGCAACGGGAGATTCCTGAGGTCGATCTCTTCCTGGGATTCTCGGAGCTGCATCATCTGGTCCCGGAGCTGGCCAAACGCGGCCTGCTCACCGATCCGGTCGCGGCGCACCCCGGCGTCCGCCAGTTCCTCGGGGCCGAGCGCCACGTGCGCTACCTCAAGATCTCCGAGGGCTGCGACCATACCTGTGCCTTCTGCGCGATTCCGTTGATGCGCGGGAAGCACCGCTCCGAACCGCTCGAGCGTCTGATCCGGGAGGCGCAGGCGCTCGAAGCGCAGGGGGCGCGCGAGATCAACCTCGTCGCGCAGGACCTGGGGCACTACGGGCGCGATCTAGGGCGGGACGGGGCGAAGCTCCCCGACCTGCTCGCCGCGTTGCTCGCCGAAACGGCGGTGCCGTGGTTCCGGCTGCTGTATGTCTACTCTGCGGGTATCACCGACCGTCTCGTCGACCTCATGGCGCGGGAGCCCCGCATCGTACCGTACATCGACATGCCGATTCAGCACGCCGCCGACCGCATGCTCGAGCGCATGCGGCGCCCCGAGCGCCAGGCCAGCTTGCGGGAGAAGCTCGGGTGGCTGCGATCGGCGATCCCCGACCTCGCTGTTCGGACGACGTGTCTCGTGGGATTCCCCGGAGAAGCCGATGCCGAATTCCGCGAGTTGCTCGCTTTCCTGGAGGAGGCGCAGTTCGACCGGCTCGGCGCGTTCGCCTATTCGCCCCAGGAGGGCACCCGCGCCATGCAGTATCCCGACGACGTCCCCGACGAGGTGAAGCGCGAGCGCCTGGAAGAGTTGCTTGAGGTGCAGCGGGCCATCTCGGCGGAACGGCTATCGCGCTTCGTCGGCCGCGAGGTCGCCGTGCTCGTCGATCGGGTCGCCGATCCGATCGACACGGGGGCCACCCATGTGGGCCGAGTCCCCTGGCAGGCGGACGACGTCGATGGAGTGACGTACCTCGGGGAGGGTGGCTGGGCCGGTCCCGGGAGCTTCGTGCGGGCACGGCTCACCGACAGCCTCGACTACGACTTTCGGGCGGTGGCGCTCAGGTGAGCGGCCTCGCCGCTCCCCGGGCTCCGGCGTCCCGCGCCTCGCGCGGGACGCCTTTTTCTTGGCTGCTCGCAGTGGTGCTCGTGGCCACGCTTGGCTGCCCCCACCCGCCGCCCGTCACCGAGGCGGCACCGGGAGGGCCGGAGCCCGAGGTCCGGGTCGGCCTCGCCGTGGGTCTCACGACGGTGCGGCTGGGGGGCGATGGCGAGCTGTTCGTCACCGACGACGGCAACGGGCAGCCGGTGGGCGCGATTGCTCCCGGGAGCGTGTGGACGGTCACGATCGACTCTGCTGCGGGGTTCACGCTGCTGAGGCCCGACGGGACGCGTACCGAACGACACCTCGGGATATCGGCCGTGAACGTGACCGAAGGCCGCTTCGCGATGGCCAACGGGCGCCGCTACCGGGGCAGGATCAACGTGGTCCGCGTCCCAGGCGGCCTGCTGCTGATCAACCGCCTGCAGATGGAGAGCTATCTCGCCGGCGTGCTGAGTCAGGAGATGGGGCCGCGGCGTCCGGAGGAGCGGGAGGCGTTGCTGGCCCAGGCCGTCATCGCCCGGACATTCGCACTGCGCAATCGGGGGCGCTGGGAGGCGAGCGGGTTCGACGCCACCGCCGACACGCGCGATCAGGTGTATACGGGCGTCGACGGCGAGACGGCGCAGGTATGGGACGCCCTGCGCGCCACGACGGGTCAGGTCGTCAGATACCGGGGCAAGATCATCGACGCCTACTACCACGCGAGCTGCGGCGGCCGCACCGCCGCGGTCGAAGACGTGTTCAAGAGCGCGCAGCGGCAGCCGTACCTCCGGTCGGTGTCGGACGCGAGCGGCGGCGGCCGTTCGTATTGCGACGCGGCACCGCACTTTCAGTGGCGCGAGGAGTGGGATGGCCAGACACTGCGCGCTATATTGACGCGAACGCTGCCGGCTGTGATGACGGTGAGCGGCGACGGACTGCAGCCGATCACCGACGTGCAGGCGACACGGACCACGTCGTCGGGTCGGGTGGGGGAGCTGCGGGTGGTGTTCGCGCACGGCGACGTCCGGATCGCCGGTCCCGATGTGCGGTCGATTCTACGACCGGCTGCGGACCGGCTGCTGCAGAGCGCGGCGTTTCGCCTGTCGGTGACCACGGACGGCGGCCGGGTGAGCCGCCTCGTGGCGCAGGGCACCGGTGCCGGGCACGGCGTCGGATTCTGCCAATGGGGCGCCATCGGGCGCGCCCGCGCCGGGCAGAAGTATCGCGATATCCTCACCACTTACTTTCCAGGAACGACCGTTGAACGACTCTATTGATAGATCGGGGCACCGGCGCAGTCTGGCCGTGCTGGTGTGCGGGTTGGCGACCTTCGCGGCGTCGCCGGCCGTCGGCCAGGGGTTGTTGTCGAAGTTTTCCTACGATCAGCTGCAAATCTCGGGGTTCGAGTTCGACGTCGGGTCGGTGGCAACCCACGACCTGCGCGGCGCCATGATCGGCGGGCTGCGCATGGATGCCGGGTACCTGGCGCCGCACGTGCGTGTGCTGCTCGGCGCATCGTACACGCGCTCGCGCTTCACCGACCGCGCGGTGGCACGGTTCAATAGGCAGCTGCTCAAGTTGGTGAACGATCCCGATTCGAATTCGACGATCGATGTGGGACGGGTCCATCTGTCCGACTTCATCGCCGATCTCGACCTGCAGTACGTCTTCAACGACGGCCAGCCGGTGACCGCTGTGCTGGGACTGGGAGGCGGCATACATATCCGGGATGGCAGCGGGCGGGCGATCAACGGGACGTTTATCCAGGACGCCCTGAGCGGCGTGTCGCCCGCGCTCAACGCGACTGCGGGCATGGAAGTCGGTCTCGCTCCGGCCTGGCGCCTCACCGGAGAGCTGCGCGGCACGTTGTTGAGCGACTACTCGCAGTTCTCGGCGCGGGTCGGGTTCATGTATCGCCTCCCAGCCGGTCGCGGCGGCCGGTGAGCGATCCGGTCCGCGTCGCCGTCGTGGGGGCGGGGAGCGTCGCCCAGGTCGCGCACCTCCCCGTCCTGCGGAAGATTGCCGGGGTCGAGATCGCCGCCATCTGCGACAACGACCTGTCCAAGGCGCAGGCGCTGGCCGCCCGCTTCGATGTGCGCGAGACGTACGACGACATCGAGGAGGTGCTGAAGTACGCGCATCCCGACGTCGTCGTGGTGTGCACGCCCAATCATCTCCACGAGATTCACGCCGTCGCGGCGCTGTCGGCCGGCGTCAACGTGCTGTGCGAGCGGCCCCTCGCCATGAGCGTCGACGGCGTGGAGCGCGTCCTCAAGGCCGCCGAGCGCTACGGCAAGCGCGTCATGGTGGCGATGAACCACCGGTTCCGCAGCGACGTCCAGGCAGTGCGCGGCTTTCTCGCGGGGGGGGAGCTCGGGACGATCGACATGCTGCGCGGCGGCTGGTTCACCTTCCAGCCATCGGCGGCACGGCAGCAGCTCGGCTGGCGGCTGCGGCGCGCCGAGGCGGGCGGCGGGGCGATGCTCGACCTCGGCCTGCCGCTGATCGATCTCGGACTGTGGCTGGCCGGATGGCCGATCCCCAAACGGGTGTCCGCCCAGCTCGTCGGCAGCGGTCGCGACACCGTCGAAGAGATGGGGATGGCGATGATCGTGTGCGAGAACGGCTTGTCGATCGGCATCGCCGTGAGCTGGCGCCACCTGGGCGGCGGCGAGCGGTTCTGGTTCGAGATGGTAGGGCGCAAGGGCACGGCGGCGATCGCGCCGCTCCGGGTCTACAAAGAGCTGCACGGGGCGCCCACCGACGTCACCCCCACCGGCGCGAGCGGCCGCGAGACGCCGTTCATCCAGTCGTATCGCGCGGAGTGGACCTACTTCCTCGCGGTGATCCGGGGGGAAGTCAACGCCCCGCCCCCGAAGGATCAGCTGCTGCTGCACCGCGTGCTCGAAGCGGTGTACCGCTCCGCCGACGAAGGCCGCGACCTCCTGTTGTGAGTCTCTCTTCCCGCCGCGGCTGGATTCTGGTCGCGCTCGGCGCCGTCGTGCTCGCGGGATGCTATCCGCCGTTCCCTCTGCCGTTCCTGAGTTTCGTCGCGCTCGTCCCACCCGTGCTCCTGCTGTTCGACACGGAGGGGAACGCGCGCGCCGCCTGGCGCTGGGGGTTCCGCTACGGTCTCGCCAGTAACGCCCTGGTGCTGTACTGGATGGTGTTCGCATTGTGGCACTTCACGCCGTTCGCCGCGCTCGGCTACGCGATCACCGTGTATCTCCTCGGCGTTTTCACGGGCGGGCTGTTCTGGTTCGTCACCCGCCTGCGCAGCGTGTATCCGCGCCTGCCGCTGCTGCTGGTATTCCCGCTCGCCTGGACCGCACTGGAGTGGGCCGTGGGTCACCTGGGGGACGTCGCGTTCCCGTGGCTCGGGCTCGGCACGTCGCTCGCCGATGCACGAGTCCTGGTGCAGTGGGCCGACATCGCCGGCGCGCGCGGGGTGACGCTGTGGCTGGTGTGGTGCAATGTGCTCCTGGCGACGGCGATCGCCGGGCAGGGCGTCACGGGGCCGCGACGCTATGTGATGCGACTGGCACCCGTCGTCGTCACCGTCCTCGCCGCCTGGGGATACGGCACATGGCGCGAACGCACGCTACCGATGCGGCCCGTCGGCACGATCACGCTGGTGCAGCCCAATATCGGGTTCGACGAGAAATGGGATCCGGCGATTGCCGATAGTGAAGTCGGCCTGCTGATCGGGCTGACGCGCACCGCCACGTCGAGCGTGCGACCCGGTCTCGTAGTGTGGCCTGAAGCCGCCATGCCCGGGTTGTTCGAAGAGCACCCCGACTGGCAGGCCCGAATCGCCGCGTTTGCCACAGAGCGACGGATACCCGTGCTGACCGGCGTGGTGCACCTCCAATTCCACAAGGGTGGATACACCATCTACAACGCGGCGCTGATGTTCGACACGCTGGGGCAATGGCGGCCACATGGTGTGTACGAGAAACACTATCTCGTGCCCGTGGTGGAGCGGGTGCCGTTCGTGCCGGTGGGGTGGTTTCGCGCTCTGCCCGGTCTGGGTCGCTGGTCGGGCGGGTTCGGACGTGGTGACTCGTTGCCGTTGTTCGAGACGTCGCTGGGCCGAGCCGGGGTCGTCGTGTGCTACGAGTCCGCGTTCGAGGACCTGGCCCGGAGGTATCGCGCCCGCGGCGCGGATTTCCTCGTCAACATCACGAACGATGCCTGGTTCGGTCGCACCGCTGCGCCTGGGCAACACGCTTCCCATCTCGTGCTGAGAGCGATCGAAACGCGTATGGGCATTGCGCGTGGTGCGAACGACGGGGTCTCGGAATTCGTCGATCCGCTCGGACGCGCGTCCGATCAGTCCGAGCTGGAGACGCAAGCTGTGGTGACGGGGCGGCTCGTGACGAGCGATGTGCGGTCGCTCTATGTACGCTGGGGAGACTGGGTGGGGAGGTTGGCGGTGATCGGGCTGGTGGTGATGATCGGGGGACTGGTGATGCACAGGGTGAGGCATCGGACGTGAAATTGCGGAGTGCGGATTGCGGATTGCGGATTGAATGCACATCCGTACGAGCCTGGTTGTCGAGCGTTCGGCACTGGCCCCGTCAATCCGCAATCCGCATTCCGCAATCCACAATCGGTGGTCGGGAGATCAAATGCGGGTCGGGGTAGATGTCGGCGGTACGTTCACCGATCTCGTTGCCGTCGCGCCCGATGGTACGCTGGAAATCCGCAAGGTGTCGAGCACACCGGACGATCCGTCCGTCGGTCTGTTTCAGGCGGTCGACGCCCTCGCCGCGTCCCCCGGTCATTCCATCGAGCTGCTGGTGCACGGCACCACGATCGCTACGAACGCACTCCTCGAGCGGCGCGGCGCGCGGACGATCCTCGTCACGACCGCCGGCTTCGAGGACCTGCTCTGGTTGCGCCGGCAGGATCGCGCCGCGCTGTACGATCTCGGGCAAGACCATCCGCCTCCGCTCGTGCGCCGCGAGGATGTCGTCGGCACCGCCGAGCGCGCCGGCCCGGACGGCGTGATCACGCCGCTCGTCGATGCAGAGGTGGAGCGCGTCGTGGCGGCGGTTCGAGTGGCGAACCCCGAAGCGGTCGCCATCGTCTACCTGTTCGCGTTCCGCCATCCCGGGCACGAGCGCCGCATGGCGGCGGCGCTGCGGGCGGCGTTGCCGCACCTGCCCGTCGTCGCGAGTCACGAGGTACTTCCCGTCTTCCGCGAGTACGAGCGTTGCGCCACGACTTCGGCCGAAGCGTATTTGCGGCAGCTCGTGGCCGGGTATGTGACCCGGGCCGGCGCTGCGGCGGCGTCGCGCAATATTGGATCGCTGCGGTTGATGACTTCGGGGGGCGGGACCGTCTCGGCGGAGGTCGCAGCGCGGTCGGCAGCGTCGCTCGCGTTGTCGGGCCCCGTGGGCGGCGTCGTGGGGGCGCGCGTGCTCGGGGCGGTCGTCGGGCAGGCCGACCTCCTCACCCTGGACATGGGAGGGACGAGCGCCGACGCGAGCCTGGTGCAGGGAGGGGAAGCGCGCGAGGAGGGCTCGACCATCGTCGGTGGGGTGCCGCTCGCGCTGCCCGCGGTTCTGATCGAGACCGTCAGCGCCGGCGGCGGCAGCATCGCGTGGGTGGACGCGGCCGGCGGCCTCAAGGTCGGGCCGAGGAGCGCCGGTGCGGTACCGGGACCGGCATGCTTCGGCCGTGGCGGAACGGAGGCGACGGTGACCGACGCGTGCCTCGTCCTGAGGTGGCTCGATCCCGATTGGGCTCTCGCCGACACCGTGCACCTCGACGTGGCCGCGGCGGAGCGCTCCCTCGCGCCGGTGGCGCAGGCGCTCGGCGGCGAGGTGCACCGCGCCGCCGCCGGCATCGTCGATGTTGCGTCGGCAGTCATGGCGCGCGCGCTGAAGCGGGTCAGCGTCGCCCGCGGCGTCGATCCCCGGCGGCTCACGCTCGTCCCGTTCGGCGGCGCCGGACCGCTATTCGGCTGCGCCCTCGCCGATCAGCTCGGGATGCGTACGGTCCTCGTGCCGCCGCACCCGGGAGTGTTGTCGGCGCTCGGGCTCGCGGCAGCGGCCGAGCGGGTGGAGCTGGTGGCGGCGCTGCACCGGCGTGCCGGTGCGGGGGAACGAGCGGCGGTCCTCGCCGCATACGCCGAGCTGGAAGGGCGCGCCGGCGCGCTGCTCCAGGGAGCCGCCCTGCAGCGGCTCGCCGACTGTCGCTTCGAGGGACAGGGATATGAGATCACCGTGCCGTTGACCAACGGTGAGCCCGATGGCATCGAAGCCGCGTTCAATGCGGCGCATCGCGCGCGCTACCGGCACGGCGGCGTCGAAGGACCGGTGCAGATCGTCAACATCCGCGTCGTCGCCGAGCGTCCCGCGCCCGCCCCGGGGTTCGGCCGCCGCGCCGGCATCGGGAGGCCGACCCCCGGATGGCGCCGCATCCTGGTGAAAGGCGAGCGCGTGCGGGCACAGGTCTGGCCCCTGGGAGAGCTACCGCCACGGACGCGTATTCCCGGGCCGGCTATCCTCGCGGGACCCGACGCCACGGCGCTGGTCGAGGCGGGGTGGCGCGGGACGGTACACGAGAGTGGCGCTGTCCTGGTGGAGCGCGTATGACGCTCGACGCCGTGGCCCGCGAAGTCATGGCGCACGCCTTCGCCGGGATTGCGGAGGAGATGGGGCTCGTGCTGATCCATTCCGCCGTTTCCCCGAACATCCGGGAGCGGCGCGATGCGTCGGCGGCGCTGTTCGACGCCGACGGCGACATGATTGCGCAGGCCGCGCACATCCCCGTCCATCTCGGCGCCCTGGCGGATGCCGTGCAGGCAGTCCGCGCGGAGCGGCCGCAACCCGGAGAGCTGTACATCCTGAACGATCCCTACGCGGGCGGCTCGCATCTTCCAGACCTGACGCTCATCGGGGTCGTCCGCACCGTCGATGGGATCGGCGGCTACAGTGTCGTGCGGGCACACCACTCGGATGTGGGAGGGGCGACTCCCGGGAGCATGCCGGCGGGAGCGCGGGAGCTGTTCGCGGAAGGGGTTGTGCTGCCGCCGGTGCTGTTCACGCCGGAAGTGGAGCGGCTGCTCCTCGCCAACGTCCGGACGCCCGAGGTCCGCCGCGCCGACCTCGCCGCACAACGCGCCGCGGTGGAGCGCGGGGCGGAGGGGATGTGGTCGCTCGCCGCACGGCACGGCTGGGCGTTTCTGCGCGATGCGGCGCGGGCGCTGATGGATGACGCGGAGCTGCGCGCGCGGGCGGCCATCTCCCGCGTGCCACTCGGGTCCCAGGCTCCCGCCGTCGCGACGGACTGGCTCGAAGGAGACGGCGTCACGGATGCCGACATTGCCATTCGCGTCGCCGTCACCGTGGAGGACGGGCGGCTGCACGCCGACTTCAGTGGGACGTCTCCCGCTGTCCCCGGCAACGTCAATTGCCCTGTCGCGGTCACCCACGCCGCCGTCCTGTTCGTCGTGCAGACGATTCTCGGCGAGGGAATCCCCATGAATGCGGGGGTGGCCCGGACGGTGCGGGTCACGGCGCCCGAAGGGTGCCTCGTCAATGCCCACTGGCCCCACGCTGTGGCCGCCGGCAACGTCGAGACGTCGCAACGCATCGCGGATACCGTGTTTCGTGCGCTCGGCGCGGCGGGTGTGCCGGTGCCGGCTCAGGGGCAGGGCACGATGAACAACCTGACGCTCGGTGCTCCCGGATGGACGTATTACGAGACGATCGGGGGTGGGCAGGGAGCCGGCCCGGGTGGGCCCGGGGCCTCCGGGATTCACGTCGGAATGTCGAATACACGCAATACGCCGATCGAAGTGCTCGAGATGGAGTGCCCCGTGCGTGTGCTGCGGTATGCGCTGCGGGCGGGGAGCGGCGGAGCGGGGCGCTGGCGCGGCGGCGACGGGGTGGTGCGCGAGCTGCAGCTGCTCGTCCCCGCGGACGCCAGCATCCTTTCCGAGCGCCGCCGGCATGCGCCGCGCGGCTCGGCCGGTGGCGGCGACGGGTCGTGTGGCAGCAATCTCAAGAACGGCGCTCCCCTCCCCGCCAAGGTGAATGTTTCGCTGGCCGCCGGTGACGTGCTGCGCATCGAGACCCCAGGGGGCGGTGGGTGGGGAGAGGAACCATCTGCGACGAGGAGTCGAGCATGACCTACGCATTGGTGGCAGTGTTGGGTCTCGTGGCCGGGGTGATCTCCGGCCTGTTCGGGGTCGGAGGTGCGATCGTGATCGTGCCGGGCCTCGTGCTGCTGGCGAAGATGCCGCAGCACACCGCGAACGGGACGTCGCTCGGCGCGCTGCTCCTGCCGGTGGGGCTGCTGGGGTTTCTGCAGTACTACAAACGCGGGCAGGTGAATATCGGGTACGCGGCGATCGTCGCGGTCGGGCTGTTTCTCGGGGCGCTGCTCGGCGCGAAGCTCGCGGGCGGCCTGACCGACACGACGCTGCGGCGCGCTTTCGGTGTGTTCCTGCTGTTCGTCGCGGGGAAGCTGCTGTTCAGTTGACGGGGACCCGTCGCCCTTGCCAACTTCCTTTCTGGACTGCGCGACATTCTGTTGGAGGAGTCATGACGGACCTCACGCGTGACGGCGGCGGCGCCCCTCCGGGGATGCGCCGCTCCGATCCCGCTGCTTTTTTCGCCGCCGTGCAAGAGCCTGCGGCGGACCGCGTCAAGGAAATCCTCGCGGGCGATCCCAGCCTGGTCTCGATCCGCAACGACGGCGGCACCGCGCTGCACATCGCGGCGATCGCCAACGACCGTCAGATGGTCGACATCCTGCTGGGTGCGGGCGCCGACCTGAACGCCCGCGACGATACCTACCAGATGACGCCGATCGGCTGGGCCAATGAGGAAGGCCATGTCGAGATGGTGCGGCATCTGTACGAGCGCGGCGCCGAGGTCGATCTGCATCGCGCAGCCGCCTACGGATTGCTCGATCGGGTGAAAGAGTTGGTGAAGGGGCCGCGGCGGCAGGTCAACGCGCTGGTGGGCGGCTGGACCGCGCTGCAGCTCGCCACCGTCTGGGGGCATCCCGACGTCGTCGAGCTGCTGTTGTCGCGCGGCGGCGATCCGCTCATGAAGGATCCCTACGGTCGCACGACGCTCGAAATCGCCCGCTCACAGATCGATACCGGTGGCAAGAGCACGCCGCTGGTGCGCGAGGAGCGGCGCCAGGCCATCCTGGACGGCTGCGCGAAGATCGCCGAGCGTTTGGCTCAGCGCGGACCGCGCTGAACAACCAGCTGCCTATCCACGGCGACGATCCGCTACCCGCGGATCCGGAGGACGGATGAAGTGGACCCCTGGAGCTGACGGATCGGATGTCGAGGATCGTCGGGGCGAAACGGGAGGCGGGGGCGGCTTCGGGGGTGGTGGGATGCGATTGGGCCTCGGCGGTTTCGTCATCCTGCTGGTCTTGAGCCTGTTGTTCCGCCGCAACCTCTTCACGTTACTCGACCCGGGGGCGGCGGGGGGTACGCCGGCGACGATCGTGGGGGACAGCGCGGCCTCCACCCCGCGCGAAGACACGCTGGTGCAGTTCGTGACCTTCGTCCTCGACACCACCCAGGCGACGTGGACCGGGCTGCTCGCTCAGCAGGGCACGCAATACCAACACGCGCACCTCGTGCTGTTCCGCGATGGCATTAATTCGGCGTGTGGCTTCGCCGAGACGGCGAGCGGCCCGTTCTACTGTCCGGGGGACAACAAAGTCTACATCGATCTCGGTTTCTACGATGAGCTGCGCGATCGCTTCGGCGCGCCGGGAGAGTTCGCCGAAGCGTACGTCATCGCGCACGAGTTGGGCCATCACGTGCAATGGTTGCTCGGGACGGAACAGCGTGCGCGCGGCGGCAACGACGCCTCGGTGCGCCTCGAGCTGCAGGCCGACTGCTACGCCGGCGTCTGGGGACACGCAGCAGCGCGGGAAGGGATACTCGAGCCGGGGGACTTACAGGATGGCCTGAACGCTGCCGCGGCGGTTGGCGACGACCGGCTGCAGCGCATGGCGACGGGCCACGTGAATCCCGAGAGCTTCACCCACGGTACGTCGCGCGAGCGGACGGCGTGGTTCAGGCGGGGCTTCGATACCGGACGGCTCGACGCCTGCAATACGTTTTCGGGGTCCGTCGATATCGGCGATTAGTCAGGTCGGCACTTCGATCGCGAAGATCCTCGCGTCGACGAATATCCTGAACAGACTGGTGTCGAGCTGCCCCGGTGTGACCAGCTCCCGGTGCATGATGTCCAGCGCGCGCTCCGGCTGGACACTCTTCTTGTACGGCCGGTCCGGCGCGGTCAACGCATCATAAATGTCGCTGATCGTCATCATGCGGGTCTGAATCGGAATCGCGTCCCCGGAGATGCCGCGGGGATACCCCGACCCGTCCATCTTTTCGTGGTGGCCGTAGGCGATGATCGGGATACGCGACAGCTCCGGCGTCCACTTGATTTCCTGCAGGAAATTCCACGTGTGGGTCACGTGGCTGTTGATCTGCTCCCGTTCGTCGTCGTCGAGGCTGCCTTTGCGGATCGTGAGAAACCGCACCTCCTCGGTGGTGAGCAGCGGTTGGCTTTGTCCTTCGATGTCGACGTAGGTGCGACCGCCGAATTGGGTCAGGTCCGCCGCGCTCTCGGCCGCGAGGAGATTGGGCTCGTTGGCTATGATCACCGTACGCAGGAACTGATCGAGCCGTTCGACCTCCTGCCGCTGCTCATCATCCAGCTTGGCGAGAAAGTCGGAGTACCCCTCCGTGCCGTACCGCTCGAGAAACTCGACGCGGGCGCGCAAGAAATCCCGTTCCATACTACGGCGCACGAAGGCATGGCGCTGCTTGATCAGCTCCAGTCGGTCGGGGTAGAGCTTCTTGGCCTTCTGGAGCACGTCCTCCTTCACGCCGACCTTGCCGAAGTCGTGCAGCAGCCCGGCATATTCGATCTCGCGGATCTGGTCCCGTGAGAACCTGGTCAGCCCGGCGCGGTCGACGGCTTCCGCCAGACCGACGGTCCGGCCGGCCACGCGCTTCGAGTGTCCTTTGGTGATCGGGTCTCGCTGCTCGATTGCCTGCACCGAGGCGTCGACGAATTCCCTGAACATGCGGTTGATGCGCTCGTACAGCTGTGCATTCTCGATCGAGACGGCCGCCTGGCCCGCGAGCGCACCGACCAGCTCCACGGTGCGCCGCGAAAAGGGGATGACCTCGCGCTCGACGTCGGCGGGCGTCTCGAGCCGGGCGTCGTAGTGGCGCTTGCGATTGATCAGCTGCAGCACACCGATGATCGCGTCCTTGTGATCCCTCATCGGGAGCAGCAGCATCGACGCGGTCCGGTACCCAAAGCGCTTGTCAAAGGAGCGATCGAAGGTGAAGCCCGCGTCGGGCGGCAGCGAGTATACATCGTCGTAAACCAGGGGCTCGCCCGTTGAGGCCGCATAGCCGGCGAGATTCGAGCTGTCCATCGGGATGGTGGACTCTTTGAACGGAATGTCGGGCTTCGAGAAGTTCTGGGTCCATTTGAAGCGCAGTCGCTTGACGCCGGTCTCCTCGTCCATCTCGACCAGGTAGAGACTCCCGGCATCCGATTGGCTGAACTCCCGCGCCTGCGTGAGGATGTCGTCGACCAGCTTGGCGGGGTCCCGCTCGGTCATCAACTTCGCGCTGATGGTCGTCAGCTCTCGGACTTCGCTGGCGCGGAGCAGCGCTTCCTTGCGGGCGCGGGCGGTCGCGGCGCGCGCTGCCGCCTCCCGGTAGCCGGCATGCACCGCGACGAGAAGCTGGCGGCCGCTGCTCGGCCGGCGCGGGCCTCGCTTGAGGGGGGAGCTGAGGGCCTCCAAGACGCGCGCCAGGCCGGTCGGCGACGGCACGAATCCGCTGAGCAAGTCTACGGGTAAGCCATCCGGTACGTCGGATTCACCGGGGCGCCCGACGGCCACGATCGCTCCACCCGCGTCCACGAAGGCGCGCAGCGCGTCGACCGGAAACGCCGCCCGGCTCTCCGCGTCGAGGACGAACACCGTCGGTTGCTCGTTCGGAATGAGGTCACTGGCGACATGGATGCAGTGGGCCTCCACCCCGTTCTCGAGCAGCGGAGCGAGTGCCGACCGGGGCAGGGTATCGGCGTGCAGCAGCGTATAGCTCATGGCCGCGTGCTGTCCCTGGGATCCGTCGTATGGGCCGCGGCCGGGGTTGCGGTATCGGTCGCGAGCGGCTTCACGCCGGTGAGCAGGCGGTACGGACGGCGCGACACTTCTTCGGTCAGGTGATTGAGCTGTTTCGTCAGCTGGGTGAGGTTGCCTACCGCGGTGCGGATATCCTGCCGGTTCTCCGCCGTCATCTGGCTCGCCTGTGCGGCGAGCGAGTCGACCCGCAACAGCACGTGATTGGAGAGGGCGAGCGCCCCCGCGACCGAGTCGGCGAGGCCGGGATCGAGCCGCTGGACCAGCTTGTTGACCCGCCCCATCGTCGCCGAGATGTTGGCGAGCGTCGCCTGCACGTCCGGCTTCACGTCCTTCAGGATGCCGTTGGCCTGCGTCATGATCGCGTCGACCCGCTCGAGCGATTGGTGCGTGCGGTGCAGCACCTCTTCGACTTCCTTGGAGAGACTCTGCGCGACTTCCGCGACCTGATCGAGGACGGGGATCTTCCGCTCCGACGTGATCGTGTCGCCCGCGGCGAGCAGGCGGGAGGAACGGGTCCCGGAATCGGGCAGGACGAGCCGGATCAACACCGACGTCGAAATCTGGCTCGCCGGCTCGATCTGGCCACGGGTGCCCGTGGGGAGCCGCAGATCGGCGCCACCGGCGAACCGCTCGATCATCGAGAGCCTGGCGACGAACGAAATGGTGCGGGTCGTCGAATCGACGCGGGGAGACACACGTGTCACGCGGCCGACCTCGAGTCCCTGGAGGTACACGCGGCTGTCCGCGGTCAGTCCCTCGGCGCTCGCTGTCCGCAGGTAGAGGTCGTAGCGCCGCTCTCCCCAGCCGCTGGTGGCCAGCAACGCGCCCACCACGACGGCGATGGCGCCGACGATCACGAGTCCTACGGTGAAGTCCTGCCGGGCTGTATCCACGCGTCCTCGCGTCAGGCCGTTTCCAGCTCCAGAGTTCCGGCGCGCGTCAGCCGGTAGACCTTGTCGCAGCGCCGCTGCACCACCGACGGGATCTCCTGGCCGGTGATGAGAAGCGAGCGCCGCGCGCCCTCGGCCGTCTCACCGCCGCGCGCAATCTCGAGCAACTCAGCGGACGCCCGCGCCGTGATGCCGTCGAACGGCTGCTCCAGGACGAGCAGTAACGGGTCGAAGGCGATCGCCCGGCCCAGCGCTGCCCGGCGGCACTCCTCCTCGTTGGCCCGGGCGGGCCGGCGGTCGGCGGCGCCGCCCAGCCGCACCGCCACGAGGATCACGTTCACCCGGCCGTCGATGTCGTAGGGCGTCGCGTCGCTCCCGAAGCGCAACGGGAGGGCGACGTTGTCCCGCAGCGAGAGGTTCTGCAATAACCCATCCCCGGCGGGAAGGTACCCGACCCGGCGGCGGAAGGCCAAGCGCTCCCGCTCCGGCAGGGATTCGACGTCGGTGTCGAAGGTCCGGACCCGGCCGGCGCGCGGCCGCTCGAGGGCCATGGCGTAGCCACCCAGGCGGTCCACGCCCGAGTCTTCGTCGCCCAGGACCGCCACCGTCTGGTGAGGGGCGACGCTGAGCGTGAACGGCGCACGCTCCCGCGCGGAGAGCGGCACGTTCTCGAAGACGAGGGGCGCTGCTGTCACAGGCTCAGCCGATGGCCACGAACAGGGCGGAGCAGAGGAACACGCCAACGATCGACGCCACAGTCGCTCGGCTTACGGCGATCGGTACTTCGGTCGCGGCGCGGCGCACCGAGATCCCGAAATAGCTCGGCACGATGCCGACGATGAGGCCGAACGCCAGCGCCTTGGCGACGGTGAGCCACACGTCTCCGGCCGACAGCGATTGCAGCACGATCTGCGTGTAGCGGGTGCCGGTCATGCCGTTGATGGCGGCTGCCGCGAACCCGGCGAAGATGGCGACGACGTCGAACACCACGAGCAGGGCGAATACGCTCGTCACGGCGCCGATAAAGCGGGGCAGGACGAGGTACTGGCGCGGATCGATGCCCATGCCCTCGAGCGCGCGCACCTCGCCCATCACTTTGTTGGTGGCGAGCTCGGCGGCGATGGCGGTCCCGGAGCGGCCGACGATGGCGAGCGCCGTAATGAGCGGACCCAGCTCGCGCACGATCGCCACCACCATCAGCGTCCCGATCAACCCGGTGGCGCCGATCTGTCCCAGCTCGCGCACCGCCTGCGAGATGACGAGGAACGAGAGAATTCCGGAGAGGAGGACGACGAGTCCGATGGCGTGGACTGCCGTGAAGCGAATCTGATTGAGCGTGACGCGGAACACGACGGCGCGGCCCGCGCGCGGCAGGGCGAGGGCGGCCCGCGCCCCGCCAAAGCCGAAGCGCGCCAGCGCTCCCATCTGGGAGAGCCAGCGCGCCGCGACGCCGCCGATCCGGACGATCGGACCCGAGCTCACCGGACGGTCACGAATTCTGCTCCCGCTTCAGGCCGTCCTGCGCTTCCGTGTACGCCGGGAAAACGGCGATCGCCCGCTGATACATCTCGATCGCTTTGTCCTTCTGCCCGCGATCGTGATACAACAGCGCCCGGCTGTAGTAGGTCAGCGCCTCGGTCGGGACCTGGCGGCTCATCCGCTGCTCCGACACCTGACGGGGCAGGGGTGGGAGGTTCAGGTCCTTGTTGAGTGCCGCCGAGAGATTGCGCACGAGATCGAACAGGTGCTCGCGCTGCATCGTGACCTTCTCGGTCTTGATGATCTCCGAGGTCTCGACGTTCACGACGCGCACGTCGATGCGAAAGTCGCCGTAGAGATCGACGAAGCTGCCCATGACGGCATAGCGTGCGCCCACGATCTTGCCGATCTTCGCGGCGGTCTGATCGTCGACCCGCCCTGAGCTTCCAAGATTCTGCTCGTCCACCAGCTTCTGGATATTCTCACGCTCCACCACGCGGAGCGCCGGATTCGCGCCCAGCTCCGAGATCAACATCCCGGCCATGCCGCGCTCCAGGGCGTCGTAATCTTCTTTCTGCGCCCCGTACGATCCACCGTTCGAGAACGCGAAGATGGCGATGCCGGGGCGGGTGTCGTTGCCGCCGCCCTGGGCAGCCAGCGCCGACAGCCCCCCCCCGGCCGCAAGGCTCAACCCGAGCAGGGTGACGACTGAACGCATCCGCATAGGCTCTGCACCTCGATCTAGAGAGACAGTCTCATGCCTTCCTGTGCTACGATGACCTCCGCCGGGGTACCCCGCTGCCGGGCCGCGCGGCGGGCCGCCGCATGCAGCGCGTCCATGGCGCCGTCATCGTGCTCCGGCTCGTGATGGAACAGCACCAGCTGCCTGGCGCCAGCTTCTGCAGCGAGCTCTACCGCCTCTTCGTACGACGAATGTCCCCACCCCCGGTGCGTATCGAGCTCCTCGGGGGTGTACATCGCGTCGTGAATCAGCAGGTCCACACCCTTCAGAAACTGCACCAGATCCCGCCGCCAGCTCCCCGGTGTTCCGTAACTGCCGCCCGGGCCCAGCTCGTTATCCGTCACGTACGCCGTGCTCTGCCCGCCGGCCGACGGGATGAGCCGGTAGGCCAGCGTCATACCCGGATGCCGCAGCTGCATCGCCCGGGCCTGGAACGGCCCGACGGTGAACTCCACGCCGGCGCGAACTTCTTCCAGCGACAGCGTCGCCGACACCGCGGTCAGCGGCACGGGGAAGACCGCCGGATCCATTTGCAGATGCAGAATCTCATCCAGCGACGTCGGCCCCTGCTTCGATCCCCAGATGCGGACCGTGTTCCCCGGCGCGAAAAACGGCTTGAAGTACGGCAACCCCTGGATGTGATCCCAGTGGGTATGCGACAACAAGATCTCCGCCTTCACGGCGCCGTTCTGCCGCTCCACCAGCGTCAGCCCGAGGCCGCGAATCCCGGTCCCGGCGTCGAGAATCACGAGCTGTCCGCCGGGCCCTTCTACGGCCACGCAAGACGTATTCCCGCCGTAACGCGCGGTGTGTGGCCCGGGGGTCGGGATCGAGCCTCGCGTCCCCCAGAATGTGACCGTGTAGGCCATGCGGTCGGGCATGCCCAATTGATCGCTAAGTTACGGAAAATCGGGGACGTAGGACAAGTCGCGCGCTCACCGGTGGCGGGTGACCAAGCTCACCGGTCCTACGACCGTCCGGCCGCTGATTCCAGCGCAGAACGGTCACGGATCACAATGTCGCGCCGCGACACCTCGATGTAGCCCTTGTCCACCAGCTCCCGCATGGTGCGGCTCACCGTTTCGCGCGACGATCCGATCATCTGAGCGATCGTGTGGTGTGTGAGTCGGCGCGTGATGCGCTCTCCCCCCGCCTCTTCGGCGAGGTCGAGCAGCAGCCGCGCCACCCGTCCATTCACGTCGAGCAGCACGAGGCTGCCGACCTTCTCATCGACGCGCCGCAGGCGGCGCGTCAGCTCCCGCAGCATCGCCAGCGCGATCGCGGGGGTCTGCATCAGGAGGCCCTGGAAATCCTCGCGCCGCAGCACGAGCAACGTGGAGTCGCCCATCGCGATCACGTGCGCCGAGCGCGGCTCATCGTCGATCAGCGCCATTTCGCCGAAGAAGTCACCCTCGCCCAGCACCGAGAGAATCACCTCACGGCCATCCTCGCCGATCAGCACGACTTTGACCTGTCCCTGTTTGACGACGTACAGGGCATCGCCGGGATCGTCCTCGAACAGGATCACCGAGTTCTTGGGATAGGCACGCTCCCGCGCGACCTCCAGCACGCGCTGGAGATCGACCGATGACAATTGACTGAAGAGCGGGACCTTCTGCAGCGCGGCTTCTGCGGACACGCCGAGCTCCCCTTACCGGGCTCTAGATGTTGGGGGCAAGCTTATGGCCCGGCGCCTTCGGTGTCAATTCGCCCCGGGGCTCGGGGAGGGCCTCAAGTCGCTGAATCGGCTCGACTTCCCGTCGCGGGGCGCAGTCGGCGGCGCTCCGACCAGAGATAGCCCGCGGCGCCGAGAAACACGGCGAATGCCCAGCCCAGGGGGACCGGCCGGGCGGGAACGATCAGCGCCGTGGTGGTCGCACGCGCGGCGCGCTCCCCGGTGACATCGGCCCGAAGGCTCGCAGCGAGGCGGGTCGCCGCCCGCACGCCGACCCAGCTGTCGCCGCTCTGGGCGTAGAAGCCCGCGCCGCCGTCCCCCGCGATCCCGTACCAACCGGCGGCCCTGGGCCAATAGATCCCGCGCCATCGCCCCGACGCGTCGCGCGCCAGGAACACCGTATCGAGCTCACCGGTGGGACCGGACACCAGCGCCATGGACAGCTGTCGATCGGTCGCTGCCTCGATCGCGACCGGGCGGCCGACGATCCACGGGCCGGGAGTGGCGATCGACCAGCGGAGAGCGTCGTGACCCGGCTGGGCGGTCGCCGCCAGGAGACGCGACCAATACGTCGCGTAGGTGTCCGCGAGACCGGAGCGGCGCCACCGCGCCGTCCCGGTGATGAGGCTCAACGCGATCCGCCCGGCGCCGCGCGGTGCCACCTGGGCGAGGGCGTGGCCGATGCCGTCGCCGATCAGCGTCTCCGTGCCGAAGCGATCGCCGAGCGCGTACGGCTCCGCGACGACGGCCGGGGCGGGTGCCTCCCGTTGTCCCCGATCGCGCCACGCCGGCCGCACCAATCGCTCCTCGAGATCGCCACGGCGTTGCACCGCGAAATCCACGAAGAAGTCCCGGTCGGAGAACCGCAGGGAGCCGTCGGTAACGACCGTATCGGGAACGACGAGGACGCCGAGCCCATCCACTTCGACTGCCCGACGCAGCAGCGTGCGCTCCTGCGCGGCGAGACCGGCGAGCGTCCTGCCATCGATGATCACGATGTCGAACTGTGAGAGCAGCGCCGCGGTGACCACATCGAGGGGTGTACTGGTACGATTGACGAATTCGCGGTGCACGCGGTCGCGACTCACACGCGAGCGGACCGCCACGACCCCGCGACGCCGCGCCAGCCAGTCGCGCAGGACGGTGGTCTCGGGTCGTGGAGCGCTTTCGAGCACCAGCACCTGCCAGACGGGAGGTGCCACGACGTCGACACCGAGCGTTTCGGCGATGCCCGCGCCGCGCACCCGCATCGTATAGAGGAATCTGCCCAGCGCGCGCGGCTGCGCCTCGAGGTGAAAAACACCGGCCGAATCGACCGCCGCGCTGTCGACGATTCCGGTGGGGCCGACGAGCTCGATCCGGGCGTCGCCCGAGCCGCGGCGACCGGACAGTCGTCCATCGACCGTCAGGCGATCGCCCAGGGGGATCTGCGCAGGCCAGCTCGCCTGGGAGAAGCCCGCAGGCTCAGGCGCCGGACGGAACGCGACGGGGATCGATTCCAGTCGCACCCAATCGTCCGCGTCGAGTCCCCAGCCTACGACAACCAGCTGTCGCAGACCGTGGCGAAGCGCGAGGGCGCCGGCGAGATTCGCGACGACCGGAGTTCCGCCGAGTGAGTCGGCGACGTGCTCGGCGATCCCCGCATCCGCCCCCGGCGTCACGAGGACCGCGTCACGGGCGGTCGCTCCGACGCGCCAGCTCGGCCGGATGCCGATGACCGCCAGTGCCACGAGCGCCGCTCCGGCTGCCGCGATCCGCAGCGGTTGCGTTCTCACGGCCCCTCGCCGCGGAGCAAATTGAAATACGTGCGGGCCAGTCCAGCGCTCCGATTTCCCGCGTTCGCCGCGGGATCCGCGGCGGGGAGGGCCAGCAGCAGACCCCGCTCCAGCGGCCCGAGGCAATCGCGGCACGGCCGCCCTGCCGAGTCGGCGAGCGCCGTCAACAGCGAGTGCAGCTGGCGCAACGTTTCGAGGTGCTGTCCCGGTTGCGTGAGCGCGAGACCGCCGAGCTCTCGACCCGCACGCTCGAGCGCCGCGACGTCTGCCGCACGCGCGGGGACGCCCTGCGTGAGGCGCTGTAGGATCTCCAGTGCCGTACGCAGCGCCGGCAGCGTGGCCGCTGCGGCCACGGTGCGCGTGCTCGACGAGCTGCCGATCCCCGTCAGCGTACCCGTGAGCCGCGTGCGGTCGGGCTCGAGCGGCGGCGGCTCGAAGCCGACGCGCAGCACGTACACGCGTGCGGCCTCCTGCGCGGCCTTCAACAGCTCGAGCGCGCGGTATTCGAAGGGCAGCGCCGCCGCCGGTTCGCCGACCCGCAGGTGCCGTTCGGCGTCGAACATCTGGCTGATCGCCTGCTGCAGCTGGTCCTTCACGCGCGTGGCGAGCAGCGTGGAGTTCTCTTCGACGTCGTGCTCGTGCTCGATCGTCGGCTCGATGCCTTGGGCGACCGTTTCCTGTCCCGCGACCTCGGCGTAACGGTCCCGCAGCGTTCCCTGGTCGAACCCGATCGACTCTGAGCGGTTCTTGAACTCCGTCGTCGCGATGTGCGTCGCGTCAGCGAGGAGCCGCTCGGTGTCGATGATGATCTGTCGTTCGCTGCGGAGGTACTCCGGCATACCGTTCACCGCGAGCCCGCTGACGTCGGCGAGAGTGACGTGCGCCGTGTCGGTCAACACGATGAAGTAGGTGTCCGAGTGGCCTTCGTTCGGGTGCGGGGCGCGGTTGTCGAGTGCCACGACGTGGAAATACAGCTCGTCACCCGGGGCGAGACCGAACGCGCGGAGATCGAGCGAGCGCCGCAGCAGCAGACCGTGCGCGGCCGGACGCGCGGCGATCGAGTCGAAGTCCAGCGTCAGCTCGCGAAACTTCACCGCCTCGCCGGCACCGCTCGTGACCGTGGCGACGAGGTGCGCTTCGGCCACGGCGTAGTCGTCGGCCGCCAACACCTCCACGGGAACGGTGAGCGGCGCGCCGTAGGCGATTTCCGTGCGCGGCTCCGGGCGCACGACGGTGAGCGTCGGGGACTCGTCGGGGATGATCGTGAGACGATGGAAGTCGGAAACCGACACGGCGCCGTCCTGCCCGTCCTGCACCACCGCCTGGTACAGCAGGGAGTGTGCGGGAACGACGCGCGCCTCGTACTCGTCCTGCCCATGCGGGGCACAGCGGATCGTGTCGCCTTCCGTGGTGAGGAGATAGGCGCGTTCCACAGGGCGCTCGGTGTGCAGCCGCCAGGTCACCACGCCGTCCTGTTCGAGGTCCAGATCCCAGTCGTGAGCCGTGCGGGGCGGGTGCCGCGTGTATATCGGCGGACGAACGACCACGTCGACCCCGGTGATCCGCGGCGGGCCACCCGGGGTAGGCCCGGAGCGAGAGCCGTTCGCCCCGGTGCGCGACACGGCGGCGCGAACCGGATTCCACCAGAACCCGAGTGCGGCGACGAGCACGGCCGCGGCGCCGTACCATGCCGCTGCCGTGAGTGCGCGCACCGGGAGCCTCGGCAGCTCCGTCAGCCGTCCGAGGCGCGCCTCGACCCGGGTACGTTGCAGCCGCTCGAGCGGCGACAACTGCTCCAACGGGAGTGCCAGGAGATCGGCACTCTCTTCGACCGCCGGGATGGTCCGGTTGAGGTGACGCGCCAGCACGCGTGTATCGACGTGGGGTCGCCGCCAGCGGGCCACGCCCAGGACGAGGGCCGCGGCGGAGAGGGCGGGGAGGACCGGCGGCAGGTCGAACAGCCGGAGCGCGACGACCGCCGCCAGGGTTGCGGTGGCGACGGCAGCCACGAGGGCGGCCATCGTCCAGCGCCAGTGCCAGCGCTGCACCAGCTGCTCGAGCAGGCTCACCGGATGAGGCTCCGGGTCGCGACGCGTCGCTCCACCAGGAACAGGCCCACGGCGATCAACCACAGCGGGAGAAACAGCGACCGGGCGCCCGTCGCCGGCGTCGCGGGCTGGCGCCGCGGATCGTACGCCGGAGCCACCTGGCTGAGCGCGATTGGCCGGCCGTCTCGCTCCGTCCGAGTCGAATCTGCTCCGATCCACAGTCGCGCCATCGCCTCCGGGAAGGCTGGATCCAGCACGAAGTCGCTCGCGCTCGGCGCGAATCGGCTGCGAAACCGGTAGCGCAGCCCACGGCCCTCGCGAGCGACGGTGAGCAGCGGGGTGCCGGTCACGTCGGTCCAGACGGGGGCGTGCGTGTCCTGCTCGAACCTGACGCGCGTTGCGGGCTGCTGGCCCTGCCCGGCGTCGGTGAGCACGGTCGCGCCGGCCTGCAACCGCTGCCGCACGATATCGGGAAGCGGCCGCTCCGAGAGCCAGACGATCCAATCGGCGGAGCCGACAGCCGTTGCATCGGCAGTCGT
>DASSIL010000155.1:0-12243 GCA_035691925.1 Gemmatimonadales bacterium | reverse complement strand
ACCGGGACGGTGGTGACCACCACGACCGCGGATATTCCCGCGATCGACGGCAATGGCACGCACGCCTTTCAGCTGCAGGCGAGCGGGGCGGGGATCGTCTCCTGGCGCTACAAGAAGGGATGAGGCGTGGGACCGCCCCCCCGGCGTTGACGCTGGGGGGTGGGCTGCCCATTTTGTCTCGAGGAATCCTGCGGGCGTAATTCAGGGGTAGAATGCCAGCTTCCCAAGCTGGACGTCGTGGGTTCGAATCCCATCGCCCGCTCTGCATGATGACGAGAGCCTGGTACGCCTATTCATACCGTCCGACCCGCACCACGGGCCGGCGCCGGGGGCGTACGCACCGCTGAAGTAGCCGCAGCTCCCCGAGCGATCCGACGGTCCGTGGCGACACGGACCGTTTTCTTTTTCCCCCATTGGGAGGCCCTATGCTCGAAGCTCCAGTCGGCGTGCAGTCATCGTATTTCATCGAGCAGGACTGGTCCATGTATTCGGCCGAGCAGCATGCCGTGTGGGCGATCCTGTATGAGCGCCGCATGCGCACGCTCGCCGCGACGGGGAGCCGCGTCTTCCTCGAGGGGGCTGAGCGCATCGGTCTCCGTCCCGACCGCGTCCCGGAGCTCGCCGATGTCAACCGGCGACTCGCGGCCCGCACCGGGTGGGCGGCGGTCGGGGTGACGGGATTTCTGCCGGCGCGGGAGTTCTTCGCCTGCCTCTCGCAGCGACGCTTCCCGACCACCCTCACGGTGCGACCGCGCGAACAGCTCGACTACCTCCCCGAGCCCGACATCTTCCACGACGTCTTCGGGCACGTGCCGCTCCACGCCGACCCCGTGTTCGCCGACTTCCTGCAGCGATTCGGGGCACTGTCTGCCGCCGCGGTAACGGAAGAGCACGTGACCGCGCTGGCGCGTCTCTTCTGGTTCACCGTCGAATTCGGGCTGATCCGCGAGCAGGGAGGGGTAAAGCTGTACGGGAGCGGCCTGATCTCGTCGCACGGCGACGCCGCCAACGCCCTCGGCTCCACGTGTGACCGGCGTCCGTTCTCGTTACCGGCGGTTCTGGCTCAACCATTCGAAATCGACCACCTGCAGAACGTGCTGTTCGTCATCGATTCGTTCGAGCAGCTGTTTACCGCTTTGAACGAGGCCGAGCACTGGCTGCGGGGCGGGGACGGCGGTTCCCCGCATTGACAGCGCGGGGCGCGGCGCCAGATTCGACACAACCCCGCCTTTTCGGAGACTCCCGATGCGTTCCGCCGCCGTCACCATCGGACTGATGACCCTGGGCGCCGTGGGCCTCGGGGCCCAGGCCAGGGCCTGGGTCGAACCCAAGCCGCCCTGCGACATCAAGCCCGGGTTCTTCCGGCTCAACAGCGCCATCGTCGACTTGCAGCACGCCGCGCAACAGCCGCAGATGCGGGATCATCTGCTCAGTCAGGCGCAGGAGGTCCTCGTCCGCACGATCCGGGACGACAAGCAGGATAAGAATCCAGCCGCCTGGTACTACCTCGGCCGCTATTACGTCGAGGAGGGGGATGCGCTGGGGGCGGATACGGCGTTCGCGAAGGCGGCCGCTCTCGCCCCGCAGTGCAAGGCGGACATCGCCTCGTATATGGCCCCCCTCGCGCAGGCGACCCTCAACCAGGGGCTCACCCTGTGGCAGGCGGGAAACAGGGATTCCGGGGCCGTCCTGCTGCGGCGAGCCTTCGCCGTCGACTCGACCCAGCTCAAGGCGCTGTTTCAGCTGGGTCTCCTGTATATCGACTCCAATCGGCTGGATTCCGCCACCGCCGTGCTGCGCCGGGCGGCGCAGGCTTCGACGGGCGACACGGCGTACAGCGAGGCACGCCGCGATGCGCTCCTGACGGTCGCGCGAATCTCCGTGCGCTCGGTCCAGTCGGATCCAGCGGTTCAGAAGTGGCAGCACACGCGCTATAGCCGCGATTCGTTGGCGCCCTACCTGGCGTCGGATTCCACCATTCTCGCCCGCATGCAGGCGTCTGCGGCGTCTAGGCGCGCGCGCGGCGCACGACTATCGCCCGCCGACCAGCAGTCGTTCAGCCGCGATTCCACAGCGCGAGCCGAGGCGGTGGGTCGCGACCGGGCGGCGCGGGACGCGATACAGCAGCAGGCTGCGGCGGACAGCACGGCGGCCCAGGCGGTGTTCCAGCCGGCCATAGCGTCCTACCAGGAGCTCGTGGTTGCCTATCCCTCCAACGCCGAGGCCGCGGCGTCCCTCGCGTCGCTCTACATGCAGGCCGGCCGCCGGTCGGAATCCGTCGGTGTATTCGATGGATTGTTCGCCCACGCCGCTGATCTCTCGGCGAGCGATCTGTATGACCTGGGGCAGCGCCTCGTGTCGTCGCGGCTGTGGGCGCCGGGGATCAAGGCCTACGCATTGGCGCTCGAGCGCAATCCCTACCATCGCAATGCCTTGTCGGAGCTGGGGAGCGCCTACGTCGAAACCAAAGACGGGGCCAACGCCGTGGCGACGCTGCAGCGTCTCGTCGTGATCGACCCGATGAACAAGATGGCGCTGCACCTGCTGGGGCAGGCGTGGGATCTGCGCGGCCAGACGGATTCGGCCCGCAAGTACACGGTGGCGTCCGACTCCCTGACGGTCGACATCACGATCGCCAGCATGGTCCCCGATTCGAGCGGGGTCACCCTCACCGGGGTCGCGACGAACTCGGGGAGCGCCGCGGCCAAGGCGACGCACCTGACGGTCGAGTTCCTCGACGCCAAGGGCACCGTGCTCGCGAGCCAGGGGGTCGACATCCCGTCGGTCCCGGCCGGAGGGAGCCAGCAGTTCCAGGCGCACGGAGCCAAAGGGGCCGTCGGCTGGCGCTACCGCGCCGGATAGACGATATTTCTGGTTGCTCAAGTTTCTGCCAGTGTTGAGTTTGCGACGCTGGCGTGAGAAAACGCTTTAACTGTGAGCAACCGTGGTTTTGCGTGTCGCAGCAGTAGCGTCGGAATCGATTGGGGCTCATCTGGGGCTCGTCCCCGGGGCGGAGCTCGTGAGCGTGAACGCCCGGCCGCTCGAGGACTTCCTCGATTGGGAGTTCCTGACGGCGGACGACGCCTTCATGTTGCGGGCCCGGCTGCCGTCGGGGGAGGAGCTCGAGTGCGACATCGAGCGTCCCGAGGGGATGCCGATGGGCGTTACCCTCGAGCCGCCGCGTATCCGGCGCTGTGCCAACCACTGCGACTTCTGCTTCGTCGACGGCAATCCGACCGGCCTGCGCGCCAATCTCTACATCCGCGACGACGATTACCGCCTCTCGTTTCGCTACGGCAACTTCGCGACGCTCACCAATCTGAAGCCGAAGGATGCGGCGCGCATCGTCGAGTACCGGCTGTCGCCGCTATACGTCTCCGTGCATGCGACCGATCCGGTCGTGCGGCGCTGGCTGCTGCGCAATCCCGAGGCCCCCGCCATCGTGCCGCAGCTGGCGCGCTTCGCGGAGCAGGGGATACGGTTCCACACGCAGGTCGTGCTCGTGCCCGGCGTCAACGATGGAGCGGTGCTCGAGCATACGCTGAGCGACCTGTACAGTCTGGGGGATGCGGTCCTGTCGGTGTCCGTCGTGCCGGTCGCCCTCACCGAGTTCAGCAAACATCACCTGGTGGCGGAGCCGACGCGGGAGCAGTGCCGGGCGGCGCTCGCCGTCGCGGACCGGTGGGCGAATCGCGCCATGGCGGAGCGCCGCCACCCCTGGGTGTACGGTGCCGACGATCTCTATCTCCAGGCCGGTGCGCCGTTGCCGGCGGCCGCCTGGTACGGGGACTTCGAGCAGCGCGAGAACGGCGTCGGGGCGGTGCGCTACCTGCAGACCCGTATCGCTGCCGCCGCGGGGCGCTACGGCGATTGGGCGGGGAAGCGCATCGCGGTGGCGACGGGAACCGCGATGGGGCGGCTGATGCCGCAGGTGCTCGCCGATCTGGCGGCGGAGACCGGCGCCCGGTTCGAGGTCCTCGCACTCGAGAACGATCTCTTCGGCTCGTCGGTGACGACGGCGGGCCTGCTGCCGGGAACGGCCTTTGAACGCGCCCTCGTCGATCGTCACGATCTCGATCTGGCATTGCTGCCTGCCGAAGCGGTGAACGACGATCTCCTGTTCACCGACGATTTGGATGCGCACGAGCTGGCCAGGCGCGTGCCGATGGAAATCCGGTTCTCGTACGATTTTGCGGACGCCTTGGTGGTCGGGCGGTCAGGCGGTCAGGCGGACGATGATGGTGAGGTCTTGACCGCCCGACCGCCTGACCGCCTCACCGCCGGGGAGGGGCCGTGAGGGGAGGCGCCCCCACCGTCGCCATCATCGGCCGCCCCAACGTCGGAAAGTCGACGCTCTTCAACCGGCTCATCGGGCGGCGCGAGGCGATCGTGGATCCGCAGCCCGGGGTCACGCGGGATCGCAACTTCGCGGCCGCCGAATGGAACGGCCGGCACTTCTGGCTGGTCGACACCGGTGGCCTGGTCCCCGGCGCCCTGGATGCCTTGAATCGCGCGATCCGCGCGCAGGTCGAAGCGGCCGTCGCCGAGAGCGATGTGCTGCTCTTCGTGGTCGACGTCGAGGCGGGAGTGCATCCCGTCGATCTCGAGATCGCGCAATATCTCCGCACGGTCCGCCGCCCCGTCCTGCTCGTCGCCAACAAGGCCGATCGGCTCCCCGACGATCAGCGTCATCTCGCGTTCTACGAGCTCGGGTTGGGAGATCCGTTCCCGGTATCGGCGGCGGTGGGGAAGAGCAGCGGCGACCTGCTCGATCTGGTCGTGGGGCTCCTGCCGGCGGGGGACAGCCAGGTCGGCGAGAACGCCATTCCGGTGGCCATCGTCGGCCGCCCCAACGTCGGCAAGTCGAGTCTCGTCAACCGGCTCCTGGGTCGCGAGCGCATGGTCGTGGCGGACGAGCCCGGCACCACGCGCGACGCCGTGGACGCGACGCTCGAGCACGAGGGCCGGCAGCTCGTCTTCATCGACACCGCCGGGCTGCGCAAACGCAGCAAGGTGCAGGACGATCTCGAGTTCTACGCGACGCTGCGCACCGCGCGCGCCATCGAGCGGGCCGATGTCTGTGTGCTGGTGGTCGATGCGTCGGACGGGTTGCACACGCAGGACCTGCGCATCATCGGTGATGCCTGGGAGCGCGGCGCCGGCGTGATCGTGGCCGTGAACAAATGGGACCTGATCGAGGAAAAGGACTCGAACACCGCCGTGCGGGGTGAGAGAGAGCTCGCCGAGCGGGCCCCGTTCCTCAAGTTCATCCCGTTTCTCTACGTGTCCGCCAAGACGGGGCAGCGCGTCAGCAAGCTGCTCGACCTGATCGTGACGGTCGCGCTGGAGCGCGACAAGCGGGTCCCCACAGCCGAGGTCAATCGCGTCCTCGAGCAGCTGGTGAGCCGGCAACAGCCGCCACAGCCGGTCGGGGAATCGGTGCGCCTGCTGTACGCCTCGCAGATCGGCACCGCGCCACCGCGCTTCGCCATCGTGGCGAGCCATCCCGAGGCGATTCCGGAGTCGTACGCGCGCTACCTGGTGAACGGTTTTCGCGAGGCATGGGCGTTCACCGGCGCTCCGGTCAACGTGAAGTTCCGTCGCAAGCGGCGGGAGCGCCGGTGACGATCGCCCTGTGGCTCGTCGCGTGCTATCTCCTGGGCGCCACACCAACCGCATATCTGGCGGGCCGCCTCGCGCGCGGCATCGATTTGCGTGAGCACGGCAGCAAGAACCTCGGAGCGACGAACGTCTTTCGCGTGCTGGGGTGGCGCTGGGCGATTCCCGTTGCGCTGATCGACGTCGCCAAGGGAGCGATCCCGGTCGCACTGTTCGGGCGCTGGGCGGCCGGGGGACCCTGGCTCTCCGTCGCATTCGGGATCGCGGCGGTGCTGGGGCACGTCTTCTCGCCTTACATGCATTTCAAGGGCGGCAAAGGTGTCGCGACGGCGCTCGGCGTCTTCGTCGCCCTGGCACCCCTCGCGGTGTTGATCGCCATCCCGGTGTGGGGCGGCAGCCTCTGGCTCACGGGGTACGTGTCGCTTTCGTCACTCCTCGCCGCCGCGTCGTTCCCGCTGTGGGTGAGGCTCACCGCGCCAGGCGCGGTGTCCGCGTTCTGGGCCAGCGTCGCCCTGGCCGTGTTGATCGTGTATTCGCACCGCGCCAACGTGCAGCGCCTCCTGGCGGGAACGGAGAATCGGTTCCGCACGCGGCGGGGATTGAAGTGAGCGCGGCCGCTCCCCGGGTCGCCGTCGTCGGGGCAGGGGCGTGGGGAACGACCCTCGCCGACCTGCTCACCCGCAAGGGGGCCGCGGTCACGATTTGGGCATACGAGCCCGAAGTCGTGGCCGGGATCAACCGTGATCACGTGAACGCGATCTTCCTCCCCGGTGCACCGCTCGCTGCGGCGCTCTGCGCCACGGGCGATGTCGTCGAAGCGGTGCGCGGGGCCGAAGTGATCGTGTGCGCGACCCCGTCGCACGCGGTGCGGGCCGTCATGACGAAGGCTGCGGCTGCGGCGCGCGAGCGTCCCCTCGTGGTCAGCGTGTCCAAGGGGCTCGAGCCGGAGCGCCAGGAACGGCTTTCCTGCGTGCTGCAGGACGTCTTCGGACTCGGTGTGCCGGTCGCCGTGCTGTCGGGACCGTCGTTCGCGCGCGAGGTGTACGAGCGCCAGCCGACGGCGGTGGTCGCGGCCGCGGCCGATCACGACGTGGCGCAGCAAGTCCAGCGCGTGTTTGCGACGGCGTCGTTTCGAGTGTACTCCCATACCGACGTGGTCGGGGTCGAGTTGGGGGGGGCGCTGAAGAATGTCATCGCGGTGGCGGCAGGGATCGCCGAGGGGCTGGGACTGGGGCATAACCCCCGCGCGGCGCTGATCACCCGCGGGCTGGCCGAGTTGACCCGTTTGGGCCACGTCCTGGGGGCCGATCCCCTCACCTTCGCCGGACTGGCGGGGCTCGGCGACCTGGTGCTCACGGCCACGGGCGCCCTCTCGCGCAACCGCTCGCTCGGCGTCGAGCTCGGGCAGGGACGGCGTTTGGAGGATATTCTGTCGAGCCGGAAGACGGTGGCCGAGGGCGTGACGACGGCGCGCACCGCGGTGCAGCTGGGTGAGCGGCACGGCGTCGAGCTGCCGATCGCGAGCGAGGTGAGCGCCATCGTGTTCGCCGGCAAATCGCCGCGCCAGGCGATCGCCGACCTGATGGAGCGGGCCCCCAAGCCGGAGCAGTGGCGATGAGCGTTCCGCATCCCGTGCAGGAATTCTTCTCGATCGGTGAAGTCTGCCAGCTCACCGATCTGAAGCCGCACGTGTTGCGCTATTGGGAAAGCCAGTTCCGGTTCCTCAATCCCGCGAAGAACCGGTCGGGCAACCGCGTCTATCAGCGTCGCGAAATCGAGCTGATCATGCTGGTGAAGCATCTCCTCTACACCGAGAAGTACACGATCGAGGGCGCCCGTACCAAGATCGAGCAGTACCGCCGCTCGGGAGAGCTCAAGCCCGAAGCACGCCGGGCCCTCGCGTCCGAGACGATCAAGGATCTGCGCACCGAGCTGAAGGCCGTGCTCGCGCTGCTCGACGGGGCCGCCGCGCCACGCGCGTAGCCGTCGTCATCCCGGCGTTCCAGGCGGCAGCCACCCTCGGCACGGTGATCGGTCGAGTCCGGGCCATCCTGCCGCAAGCGGCGGTGCTCGTCGTCGACGACGGATCGACGGACGAGACGGGGTCGATCGCCGTTCACGCCAGCGGACTGGTGATGCGGCATGAACGGAACGCCGGCAAAGGGGCCGCCCTCGCAACGGGGATCGCTCGCGCGCTCGAGGAGGGCGCCGAGGCGATCGTGACCCTCGACGCGGACGGCCAACACCCGCCGGACGCCCTCCCACATCTGCTCGCCGAGCTCGCCCCGGGCGCCGTCGACCTCGTGCTCGGCGCTCGTGCGCGCAGCGGGGGGATGCCGGTCCGACGACGGTTCACCAATTGGGTTTCCGCTACGATCGCCGGCCGGATCGCTGGGACACCGGTTCCCGATGCGCAGACCGGTCTCCGGGCGTTCACGCGCCGGCTGGCCGCGGAGGTGACGCCGCGGATCGTGCGGTATACCCGCTACGAGTACGAGGCCGCCTTCCTGCTGGCCGCGCTACAGGCCGGCTATGGGGTGCGTTCCGTGGCGATCCCGACTATCTATGACGGCCAGCCGAGCCACTTCCGGAGTGTCGCCGACGGGTGGCGCGTGGCCCGGGTATTCGCCCGGTATCTGTTCGGAGCATCATGAACATCCTGATCAGCAACGACGACGGCATTCTGGCTCATGGGCTGTCACTGCTTGGTGAAGCGGCGGGGGATCTGGGGCCGGTGACGGTGGTCGCCCCGGACCGGGAGCAGAGCGCCACGTCGCACTCGCTCACGTTGCACCGGCCGATCCGGGCCACGCGCCGCGCCGACGGCGCCTACCAGGTCGACGGGACGCCGACCGACTGCGTACTGCTCGCTCTCAGCGCCCTGATGCCCGAGAAGCCCGACTTCGTCTTCTCCGGGGTGAATCACGGGCCCAACATGGGCGAGGACGTCCTGTACTCGGGGACCGTCGCCGCAGCGATGGAAGGGCTCGCCGCCGGGATTCCGAGCGTCGCCATTTCCTACAGCAGCTTCGACATCGAGCACCTGGAAAGCCACCGCGCCGGCCTCAGGCGACTCCTCGCCGGCATCGTGGCGATCAACGCGTTCCCGCGCGATACCCTCCTCAACGTGAACCTGCCGGCGATCCCTGGCGATCAGGTGAAGGGGGTGAAGGTCACGCACCTCGGGAGCCGGGTGTTCCACGAGGAGGTGGCCCGCATGAAGGATCCGTGGGGCAGGGACATCTACTGGATCGGCGGCGGGCACGTGACGTGGTCGGGAGGCGCCGATTCCGATTTCCGTGCCGTCAAGGACGGGTTCATTTCCGTGACCCCGCTGCACGTCGACATGACGAACTACGATTTGCTCGAGGCCGCGCGCGGATGGAGCCTGGGCCGCTAGGGAGCGGCGCGAGCGCCGATACCTTCGGCGGGTACCGCATCCGGCTGGTCGAGCAGTTGCGCGAGCAGGGGATCAGGGACCTGGCCGTGTTGCGGGCATTCGCCGAGACGCCGCGCCATCTCTTCGTCCCCGCCGCCGTGCGACATCGCGCCTATGAGAACACCGCCCTGCCGATCGGGGCGGGGCAGACGATCTCGCAGCCGTTCACGCAGGCGCGCTACCTGGAGACGCTGCGCTTGCAGGGTGGCGAGCGCGCGCTCGAAATCGGCACCGGATCGGGGTACCAGACGGCCCTGCTGTCGCAGCTCGTGGCGCAGGTGTTCACGGTGGAGCGGGTTCAGGCGCTCGCGGAGAGCGCACAGCGAGCGCTGCGGGCCGCCCAGGTACGCAATGTCTCCGTGTTGCTGGGCGACGGAACGCTGGGCTGGGCGGGGTACGCGCCGTACGACGCGATCCTCGTGGCCGCAGGGGGCCCCAGCATACCCGCCCCCCTCGTGGAACAGCTCGGTCCCGGTGGGCGCCTCCTCATTCCGGTGGGAGAGCGGGGCCGGCAAACACTGACCCTCGTCGAGCGCACCGCCGAGGGTGTGCGGACGACCGCTCTGGGCGACGCCCTGTTCGTTCCACTTCTCGGGGAGCACGGATTCGATGGTTGAGCGCCTGATCACCTGGTTGTTGACGACGCTCCTGACCCTCGGCTACCCGGGGATCGTCGTGCTGATGGCGATCGAAAGCTCGATCCTGCCGCTCCCCTCCGAGCTCGTGATGCCGCCGGCGGGATACTGGGTGGCCAAAGGGAAGATGAGCCTCCCCATCGTGCTGTTCTGCGGCACGGCGGGGAGCGTGATTGGCGCGCTGGTGAATTACTGGGTTGCCCAGCTCCTCGGACGGGCGTTCGTGCGGCGGTTTGGCCGCTATGTCCTGCTCTCGGAGCACTCGCTGCAGCGCGCGGAGCGGTACTTCGCTGCCCACGGGGAGATCAGTACCCTCGTCGGGCGCCTGTTGCCGGTGATTCGGCACCTGATCTCGATTCCCGCCGGGATCGCGCGGATGCCGCTCGGGCGGTTCGTCACGTACACCGCCATCGGTGCCTTCGCCTGGTGTGCCGTTCTCACGGGGATCGGATACTTTCTCGGGCGCAACGAGGACGTGCTGCGTAACGAGGAGGTGCAGCACTACGTCACGCGGGTGCTGGTCGT
Source organism: Gemmatimonadales bacterium (assembly GCA_035691925.1). Classification (GTDB taxonomy): domain Bacteria; phylum Gemmatimonadota; class Gemmatimonadetes; order Gemmatimonadales; family GWC2-71-9; genus DASTHG01. The sequence continues at coordinate 2,025 of DASSIL010000155.1, read as the reverse complement.
GCTGATTCCGCTGCTCGTGGTGGGGGTGGGCGCGTACATCGTGCGGCAACGCCGCCGCGTGGCGTGAGTGAACGCCGTCCGCTATATCGTGAGCGGTCGGGTGCAGGGGGTGGGATTTCGCTGGTTCGTGATGCGGGAGGCGGCACGTCTCGATCTGGCCGGTTACGTGCGTAATCTTCCCGATGGGACGGTCGAGGTGGTCGCACAGGGTGCGGTCGCAGCTCTTGTGTCGCTCGAGTCGGCGTTGCGCCATGGACCGCCCGCAGCGCGCGTTGATAGTGTTGATAAGTCAAATCTTTCACACCAGGTCGATTTACCTAAACCCTTCGATGTCACGTAGCTGCATCCAGAGTCAATAAGGCCGACAATGACAGACCTCGAGCGGCTGCGTCGTGCGGTGCGGGACGTCCACGATTTTCCGAAGCCGGGGATCGTGTTCAAGGACATTACCCCCGTGCTGCTCGATCCCGAGCTGTTTGCGATGGCCACTGAAGCGATGGCCATCCCATTCGGCGGCGACGGGGTGACGCGTGTGGTGGCAGTAGAATCGCGCGGCTTCCTGTTCGGAGCGCCGATTGCACAACGGCTCGGGGCGGGACTCGTGCCGGTGCGCAAACCGGGGAAGCTGCCCTCCGCCCGGCAGCAGGTGCAATACGATCTCGAGTACGGCACCGACGCACTCGAGATGCACGCCGATGCCATCAGCGCGCGCGATCGGGTGTTGATCGTGGACGACGTCCTCGCCACTGGGGGAACGGCCGAAGCGGCGGGGCGACTGGTCCGTGCTCAGGGGGCTCTGGTGGCGGGGTTCAGCTTTCTGATCGAGCTGGGCTTTCTGTCCGGCCGGGTACGGCTCGAGCCGATGCGCGTCGAGGGACTAATCCGCTACTGAAGACGGCACTTGATTACGGTCGCATAACTCTCTTACATTTCACCGTTTACGCCCCTGTAGCTCAGCATGGATAGAGCAGCGGTTTCCTAAACCGTTGGCCGGGCGTTCGAGTCGCCCCAGGGGCACTTGGTGGCGGCCGAAGCCGTATGAACGGGAGCGAGTGAGGATCGTGACGACATCGGTGAGGGCGGGAGACGGCGCCGCGGCGGCACGCCGCGAAGATCGCGCCGAAGCACTGTTCGAGTGGGTCGCACGCCACAAGAAAGGCGTCAGCTGGACGGCCGCGGTCGTCATCCTGGGGATCGCTCTGTTCGGGTGGAGGGAATTCGCCAATCGCCAGGGGGAGCGGGTGGCGAGCCAGCAGCTGAACTCTGCGCGCCTGGCCCTCGACAGCAAGAACTACCCCCTCGCCGCCAGTGAGCTCTCCAGCATCTCGGCGAACTATTCCGGGACCCGTTCGGCCAACGAAGCGACGATTCTCCTGGCCCAGACGCGCCTGGCGCAGGGGCAGTCGCAACAGGCGATCGCGGTGCTCAAGGATTACGCGTCAGGGGCGCCCTCGGAATATCAGTCGCAGGCTTTCGGCCTCCTGGGAGCCGCGTACGAGAACGTGGGTCACCCCAAGGAGGCGGCCGATGCCTACAAACAGGCGGCCGATGCCGCCGGGATGCCGTTTCTGAAGGGGCAGTTTCTGTCGGATGCGGCGCGCACCTGGCTGACCGCGGGCGACACGGTACACGCCAAGGCTGCCTACGAGGAGATCGTCGCGAAACTCGACTCCACGTCGGTCGCGTTCGAGGCGAAGGAACGCCTTGGCGAGCTTGGGACGGCTGCCAAGTAGCTGTTTCTGCCGTCGTTTAGTGCAACTTCGTATAATAGATGTTATGTTAAGTTGAGATGTGAAGAGATGTGGATAACGATCTCACCCAGCCAGCACCCCTCTGAATACCAACCGTGCCTGCCCCTCCAGCCACACGTCGCCATAACTGCCATCCCGCGTCCGTTCGGCTCGGATCACGAGCGGCAGCCCCGTCCGCGTCACGATCGTCGCTGGCAGCTCCGCCAGGCGCCATTCCCGCAGCATGCATGCGGCCGCCACGGCCCCGGTGCCGCACGCCAGCGTCTCGGCTTCG
>DASSIL010000154.1:0-5178 GCA_035691925.1 Gemmatimonadales bacterium | reverse complement strand
CGGCAGCCGGGAGCGGTGCCAGCACGGCGGCGACGCTCCCCGACCGCGCCTGTGCCGCATGCTCGGCGGTGACCGCGAGCGGCGCGGGGGCAGCGCTGCGCGAAGCGCGGCGCGCGAGGACGAGCGATCCCGCGAGCGCCACCGCGACGGCGAGCCACGACAGGAAGACGAGGATGAGCGACGGCGCGAGCCGGGCGCCGAGCGCCGCCGCCGCCAGTGCCCCACCGGCGCCCGCGAGCAGCGCCGCGAGAGCGCGGGCGCGCGCGTGCGGGCGACCGATGTGTCGCAGCGTCCGCGCGGTTTCGGTCACCGCGTCGTGCTCACGACGTAGGTAAAGAGATTGACGCCCATCTCGAGCGCGGCCTCGTGCAGCTCCGGTGGATCATGATGCACATCGGGGTCCTCCCAGCCGTCGCCCAGATCTGACTGATAGGAATAGTACACGACCAGGCGGTCCCCCAAAAAGATGCCGAACCCCTGTGCCGGGAGTCCGTCGTGCTCGTGGATCTTGGGAATCCCCTTGGGGAAGTCGTAGACGAGATGGTAAATCGGGTGGGACAGCGGCACTTCGACCATCGGATGATCGGGAAAGACCCGCGCGATCTCCCGCCGGAACGACTGGTCCATTCCATAGTTGTCGTCGGCGTGGAGGAAGCCCCCCTGCTCGAGATAGCGGCGCAGCGTGCGGACATCCTCGTCGGAGAAGTGGACGTTGCCGTGACCCGTCATATAGAGGTAAGGGATGTCCCACAGCTCGGCGGACTGCAGCGTCACGACCCGCTCGCGCGGGGCCACCGGCAGCGCCGTCCGCGTGCGGATCGCATCGAGCAGATTGGGGAGACTCGAAGGGTTCCCGTACCAGTCGCCGCCGCCGTCATAATGCAGGCGACCGATGGTCAGAGATGCGTCGGAATGGTGGACTGTTGGAATGTTGGACAGGACGCTATGCCCATCCACCCTTCCATCATTCCACCCTTCCACCCATGGGAGTGCCACGAAGATCAGCGCCGCAGCCAGTTTCACAGCTCGTTCACCAACCGATACGCCGTATTTCTCGTGATCCCCGTCTCATCCGCGAGCTGGTCCGCGACATCGCGACGGCTCATTCCTCGGGCGAGCAATTCTCGTGCGCGGGACTCGGGATCGGGCGGCGTGGGCTCCCGCTCGGCCGCGCCGGTCCCGGCGACGATCACCGTGACTTCTCCGCGTGGTGGGGCTTCCCGGTAGTAACCCGCCAGCTCGGCGAGGGTCCCGTCGCGCGTCTCCTCGAACACTTTCGTCAATTCGCGCGCCAGCGCGGCCTGCCGCTCCCCGCCGCACGCGGCGGCGAGGTCGTCGAGCAGCTCCGCCGCGCGGTTCGGGGACTCGAACAGCACGACCGTCCATTCGCTCCTGGCGATGCGCTCGAGCAGGCGGCGGCGCTCGCCGCCCTTGCGCGGGAGAAATCCGAGAAAGAGGTAGCGGTCGGCACTGAGACCCGAGACGGCGAGCGCGGCGGCGACGGCGGTCGGGCCCGGAATCGTCACGACCTGGAAATCGCGCGCGCGGGCGGCGGCGACGAGGGCGGCACCGGGATCGGATACCGCGGGCGTCCCGGCATCGGTCACGAGGGCGACGTCTTTTCCGGCAGCGAGCAGGTCGAGCACGCGTTCCAGCGCCTGCGGGGCGCTGTGGGCGTGCACGCTGATCAGATCGGCGCGGGATCCGACGTGGGTGAGGAGCGGACGGCTGTGGCGGGTGTCTTCGGCCGCGACGGCGCTGACGCGCCGCAGTGTCTCCGCGGCGCGCGGCGACAGGTCGCCGAGGTTGCCGAGCGGCGTCGCCACGACGAACAGCGTGCCGCGCACGTTACCACGCCACCGGCCACGGCAGCCGGTCGTAGAACCCGGCCGACTGCAGCAGGTAGCGATGCTCGCGCGTCGCGTCGCGCAGCACCTGGGGGGCGGTGCCCGGCATCATGATCTCGACGCCCTCGAGCAACTGCTTGGCCCACTCCCCGAGCGCCGCGGCGAGCTCGTCGGGCTGGACCACCGAATCGGCGAGCGCGGCCTGCCGGTCGGCCGCGAGCAGGTCCAATGCCCGGTGATCCGCGCCGAGGCCCGCCGAGACGCGCTGGGCACGCCGCTTCCCCTCGCCCGGCACTTCGTGCTCCACGGCGTCGGTGATACGCCAGTAGAGATCGCGATACGTCTGGATCAGCGTCGCCGGTGCCTGCGCCGGCAGATCGGCGAGATGGGGGAACACGACGGCCGACAGCGCCGGATCGTGACCGTCGGGCCCCTCGCGGAACAGCGACTCCACGTACTTGGGGACGGGGACGCTCTCAGGACGGTTGCAGAAGTAGCCGCCGGCGAAGCGGCCTTCTTCGAAGCGCAGATACGACACCCGTCCGTTGGAGATCAGCTCGAGCACCCCGGTCGTCCGCTCCTGCGCCAGCGCGGGGAAGAGCGCGTCCGGTTTGCGCGCGTCGACGGCGCGCACCTTGAGCGGCTCGGCGCACGACTGGTACATCCACGCCAGCTGCTCGTAGGGCGCCGTGCAATACGCCAGCTCGCCGCGCTCCGCTTCGGCCATCATGCGCCGCTGCGCTTCGGCGATCGGCACGACCTCGCGCCCGACGCTGTTCAGCGACACCGCGTTGGCCGCCTCGCCGGTATGCAGCAGCAGCAGGAGACACTCATCCGGCAGCCAGGCGACGAGGTAGCCGTCGACGCGACCGTCGCGGTCGCGCTTGGCGAACGACAGCACGTTGTCGAGGTGAATGAAGGCGAGCCGGGTCCGATGAATCAGCCGGCCCGACTGCGGAAACGCGAGCTCCGCGAGCCGGACCGGCGAATTCGTCAGGCGAGCGGTGCTCGCGCGCATCGACCCCCCGCGGAGGGAACGGTTACTTCAGGTGCTGCTGGATCTTCTCGTCGAAGGCCGCTTTCGGGTACGCCCCGACGAGGGTGTCCACGTGACGGCCGTCCCGGAAGAACAGGATACTCGGGATCGAGCGCACGTTGAAGCGCATGCTGGTCTTCTGGTTCGCGTCGACGTCCACCTTCGTGACCTTGATCTGCCCGTTGTACTCCCCCGCCAGCTGCTCGAGAATGGGCGCGACCGCGTGACACGGGCCGCACCACGTGGCCCAGAAATCGACCAGCACGAGGCCTTTGTGCTGCTCGACCTCCTGGCCGAAGGTATCGTCGGTCACCGCGGTGGGGTGCGGGGGCTGGGTATGCGTCTGCATCGTGCCGTTGGCTCCTTCAGTCTGCATCGTTAAGTTCCCGCGCTGATGAGCGATTCCGCGTTGCGTCTGGCCCACGTCGGCATCGCGGTCTCCCGCATCGCCGAGGCCCTGCCGTTCTACCAGGACGTTCTCGGCGTCACTCCCGAGCCGCCCGAACAGGCGGACGGCGCGACCATCGTTGCGTTGCGTCTCGGCGACGTCGACGTCGAGCTGCTCGAGTCGCGCGACCCCGATTCGCCGATTGCCAAATTCCTCGCCCGGCGCGGCCCCGGGATCCATCACGTCTGCTACCGCGTCGCCGACCTCGACGGCGCGCTGGAACGCTGTCGCGCCGCCGGTTATCAGCTCATCGACTCTACCCCGCGGCGCGGTGCCGGCGGTCGCCGCATCGCGTTCGTGCATCCGAAGGCGACGGCCGGGATCCTGCTCGAGCTGACCGAATGAGCAAACGTCGCGAGGTTACGGTTTGGTTCCCGTTCCCGCCGGGCACGTCCCCGCTTCGTTTGCACTCTCGAGATGAACGTCATACACCAGCCAGCCACCGCGGCTTGCCTGCACCAACTCGATCGGCTGGACGTGCAGGCATTGCGCGCGCTGCAGCTCCACCCGGAACAACCGTCGGTCGGCATGCCCCGGCACGGCGAGCGGCCCCTCGACGATGCGATAGCCGTTGGCGTTCATGTAGCGCTGCACGACCGTCATCCGCATCATCAACACGGAATCCGACATCCACTCCGACGCCGGTCCCCGCGCGGTGCCCCAGACGCGGGACATCTTGTGAGTGTCGTTGGCGCGCGCGGCGTCGAAAAACTGCCCCAGCGCATCGTTCATCGTCGCCGGGACCGGGACCTGGCTGCGACCGCCACCACCACCGCACCCGACCGCCAGCACGGTGAACAACGCCATCAACCGTCGCATCGCGGGACACCTCTGGTGAGCGGAATGTCCCGAAGGTAAGAACGCATGCGCCTCTACGTCAACATCGACCACGTTGCAACGCTGCGTCAGGCGCGCCGCACCGACGAGCCTGATCCGATCCTGGCCGCCGCCGCGGCGGAGCGCGGCGGCGCCGACGGCATCACCGTGCACCTGCGGGAAGACCGGCGCCACATCCAGGACGCCGACGTCGCCGGCCTGATGCGTACCGTGCGCAGCGTCGTGAACCTCGAGCTCGGCGCCCACCCCGAGATCGTGAAGATCGCCACGCGGCTGAAGCCGTTTCAGGCGACGCTCGTCCCCGAACGCCGCATGGAGATCACGACCGAGGGCGGGCTGGCGCTCTACGGCGGCCGCCGCGACGCGCGCGTGACCACGGCGGTGCGCCGTCTCGCCGCCGCCGGCATTCGGGTGAGCCTCTTCATCGACCCCGACCGCCGCATCATCGACCGGGCGGCGGCGCTGGGTGTCCCCGCCGTCGAGCTGCACACCGGCGTCTATGCCCGCACCTGGTCGCGCAACGGCCGCGCCCTGGCCGCCCTGGCGCGCGCCGCCGCCCACGCCCGTGCCGCCGGTCTCGCCGTCCATGCCGGCCATGGTCTCACCTACGCCAATGTCCAGCCGGTCGTGCGCCTCGCCGAGATCGAGGAGCTGAACATCGGCCACTCCATCGTGAGCAACGCCGTCTTCCTGGGTCTGGAAGAAGCGGTCCGCAAGATGAGGGTTCTCGTAGATGAGGCGTGAGAGGTGAGATGTAAGAGGTAAGAGGTACTGCTCTTCTCACCTCTCACCTCTTACCGCTCACGCATTATGTTAGTGGCGCCATGACTACCCCTCCGGGCACCGGCTCGCATCTCGGCATGGCCGACTTCTTCGCCCTCGAGGCGGGGGAGTACCTGGAGCGGTTGGACGGGTTGCTCGCACCCGAAGGGCCGCCGCCGGCCGACGAATTCGTGCGCCTCGCACGGGCGCTGCGCGGCAGCGCGTTGATGGCGAGCCAGACCCCGATC
>DASSIL010000153.1:0-29802 GCA_035691925.1 Gemmatimonadales bacterium | reverse complement strand
GTAGTTGGTAGTAGCAATGACTACTACTAACCGTTCGAATGAGACTTCCAGGCTCATCTCCCTCCTGCTCGAACGATCCGTGACCCGCGGCGACTTCGTTCTCGCTTCGGGACGCCGCTCCCGCTACTACATCGATGCCCGCCGCACGACGATGTCCGGTGAGGGCCAGCTGCTCATCGGGGCGCTGGGCGTCGCCGCCCTGGACGAGCAAGGCTGGGCACCCCGGGCCGTAGGGGGTTTGACCCTTGGCGCCGACCCGGTGGCGTACGCAATCGCGCACGCCGCGCGTCGTGCCGGTCGCAGCATCGACGCCTTCACGGTTCGCAAAGAAGCCAAGGGCCATGGGCTGGGGCGCCGCATCGAAGGTTGCCTCGCCGCGGGGGATCCGGTGGTAGTGGTCGAGGATGTGATTACGACGGGCCACTCCGCGCTCGAAGCGGTCGCCCAGGTACGACAGGCAGGCGGAGAGGTGCTCGGTGTGCTCGCCGTCGTCGACCGCGAGGAAGGCGGCCGGGAAGCGATCGCCGCCGGCGGGGTCGGGGTGACCGCCCTCGTCCTCGCCGCGGAGCTGCGCGTGTAGTGGCTGCCACCCCCCCGGCACCCGGCGCAGGCGTGCTCGCCGTCATCTCGTTGAGCGACTCCTTCGGGGAATTCTGGTCCCTCCTGGCCACCGAGCTGGGCATCGCGCTCGTGTCGCTGGCGGCCGATGACCCGGCACTCCCGGCGGACCCCATCGCGGTGGTCATCGCCGCGGGCGGCGCGGAGTCCGAAGTGGGGGCGCTGATCGATCGCCTCGGGGCCCGGAAGGACGCCCCTCTTCTGGTTGCGGGGGCGAGTCTCTCGCACCGCGTCGCCGCACAAGTCCTGGCCGCCGGCGCATCGGACTACTTCGCGCTCCCCGACGACCGCGATGCGATGCGGGGGGCGCTGCGCGCAGCACTCGAACGCCATCGCGCCGCGCACGACCGTGCGACCCTCGCGACCCTCGAAGGTCAAGCACATGCCTTTCGAGAGATCGTGGGTACGAGTCCCGCCTTGCGCGCGACCCTGGAGCGCGCCGCGCGGACGCTCGCATTCGCCGACGCCACGGTCCTGATCACCGGCGAGACGGGCACCGGGAAGGAACTACTGGCGCGGGCGCTGCATTACGGCGGCCGCCGCGCCACCGCACCGTTCGTCGAGCTGAATTGCGCCGCCCTCCCGGCCACCCTGCTCGAGAGCGAGCTCTTTGGACACGAGCGCGGCGCCTTTACCGACGCGAAGACCGCGAAGCCCGGACTGTTCGAGGTCGCGCAGGGCGGCACGCTGTTTCTCGACGAGATCGACAGTCTGGCGGTGGAGCTGCAGAGCAAGCTGCTCCGCGCCCTCGACCAAAAGGAAGTCCGGCGCCTCGGCGCCACTGCCAGCCGCGTGATCGATGTCCGCATCATCGCCGCCACCAACGCGAACCTCACGCGCGCCGTTCAGGCCCGCCAATTCCGCGAAGATCTGTTCTATCGCCTCAATGTCGTAACGCTCGAGCTTCCGCCGTTGCGCGCCCGTGGGGATGACGTGCTGTTGCTCGCCGCGCACTTCGTGCGGCGCTTCAGCACGCAATACGGCATCCCGGAGCCGGCGCTGTCGGCCGAAACCCGGCGTGCGCTACAGACCCACCCCTGGCCAGGCAACATCCGCGAGCTGCGCAACGTGGTGGAGCGCACCCTCTTGCTGTCCCCGTCCGGCGAGTTCCGGTTGGAAGGACTCACGGCGATGACGGCCCCGGCGAGCGCGGGGAGCGATCTCCCGTTTCCCACCACCCTCGCCGAGCTGCAGCGAGCCGCCGCCCAGGCGATGCTCGAGCTCACCGGGGGCAATCGCTCGGAGGCCGCCCGGCGTCTCGATGTCTCTCGATCGAGGCTGCAACGGCTGCTTCGGGGGTCCGGGGATGACCTACAGGGGGAGGAGGATTCACCCTGAACCGAATTGAGACAACTGGAGCGTCATGCGCCAGGGGATCGCATTCTATCATCAATGCAATAAACAAGTTACGACGGCCCGCCGCTTGCTCGAATAGACGACGACCCCGGGAGGACTGAGACCAGTGATGCGCAAAGCCACATTCACGGTGCTTGCGGTGTTGGTTGCCTGTTCGACGGTGGATGGGCCACCGCCGCCGGTGCCCACCTCGCAGCTCCATTTCGTGCAGCAGGACTCGGCGTATCGCCTGCTGAGCGACAGCGCCAGCTTCTACGCAAAAGTCGGTGAAGATCGCCGTGTGGAGCTGTTCTACCGTGGATACACCACCGACACGGGCGAAGCATTCCTGCAGTTCGAGGTGCACGCCGCCAGCTTGTTGAAACGTCCGGACGGCACCTCCTTCCAGGCCGGCGATTCGATCCTCATTACGGTGACCGTCCCCGACACCACCAAGTTCGACTTCCTGTTTTCTCCCTCGGGATTGCAGTTCAATCCTGCCGATCCCGCGCGGTTGCACATCGAGTACAACTACGCCAACCACGACTACAACGGCGACGGAATACACGACACGGAAGACGACCGCGCACAGTCGGCGTTGAACGTGTGGCGTCGCGAACCGCCCGACACGGTGTGGACAAATCAGGGCGCCACGAATTCTCAAGAGTTCGAAGAGCTGGAAACAGCGATCCTCTCGTTCAGCCACTACGCGGTGGCATGGTAGGGAGCTAGCAGTCGTGTCCCCGCTCGCTGACGAATCGACACTGCTGGTGGAGCTCCAGGGGCTCGCGCGGCAGGGACGCTACCGTGAGGTCGCGGACCGCATCACTGCCTTGCCCTCCGGCTTTGCCGAGGTCCGCAGCCCGCTGGCGCTGTTGGCTGCAGAAGCGTTCGGCCGATCGGGGCAGGGAGACGCCGCAGCCCGCTGGGCTGCCCGTGCGCTCGAACTCGCCCGCGGGCAGCGCGACACGCCGACAGAGCTGCGGTCGGTGCACCTGCAAGGTGCCATCGCCTGGCAGCGCGGCGCGCTCGAGGAGGCGGAACAACACTTTCACCGCGTGCTCGAGCTGGCCCGCACCGTGCACGACGCCGCCGCCGAGGCGCGTGCCTACAATAACCTCGGCATCCTCCAGAACCTTCGTGGCGATCCCGAGGAGGCGCTGGCGACCTACCAGCTCGCACTGGCGGCGTACCAGCAGGCGGGAAACCTCCGTGGCATCGCCGAGACGCACATCAATCTCGAAATCAGCTGGCTCGCAACGGGGAATGCCCAGCGCGCGCGTGTGGCCGCAGACGAGGCGGTCCGCCTCGCGCGCGAGGTCGGCGATGCCACGTTGCTGGCAATCGCGCTCGTGGCCCGCGCGGAAGCGAACCTTGCGCTCGGGGACCCCGATCTCGCCGCCGCCGAGCTGCTCCGCGCCGAGGAGACATACACCGGCGTGCGGTTCACCGCGGGCCTCGCCGAAGTGCGGCGCCTCCAGGCGTCGGTCGCGCGTGCCCGGGAGCAGCTCCCCGAGGCGCGCCGCCTGCTCGACGCCGCCCGTACCCTCACCCCTCAGGGGGCCTCGCTCGATACGCAGGCGGAGATCGAGCGCGACCTGGGCGACGTGCTGGCCGCGCTGGGCGACGGGGCAGGGGCTCGCGCCGCGCGCGAGCGGGCACTCGAGCTGTTCCGGCGGCTCGGCGCGCGGCGGGCCGAGCGGGCGCTGGCGGCGCTCCTCGCGGCCCCCTAGCATTCCTCTTCCACTCTCCCCGAGCTCCCGGTTGTGCCCGATCCGACGGAGTTCGAACCGATAGCCGTACCCCCAGGCGCCGCCGGCCGCGGCCGAGCCTCGCTCGCGACGCGGATGCGCGGGTGGGGCGAGGACTCCGGTGTCGAGCAGCGTCTCAAGGACCTCGAGACGTATTCCCGCAGCCATGGGCGGCGCTGGATCCTCATCGCCGTCGGCGCTGTGCTGGCGTTCATCGGACGGCTCGGCGGCATCGTGCCGACCGAAGCGGGGACGATCGTCCTGATCTCCGGTGGCTTCGCGGCGGCGAACATCCTCGTCGGGGTCATTCACGAGCGCAACTGGTATCGCTGGTGGCTGATCTACGCCCTCGCGCTCCTCGACGTCTTTTATGTCGCCACGCTCGTGACCTGGTTCGGGCACGGCGGCCTGGTGGCGGCGTTCTTCATCGCCGTTCTCCCGTATGCCTTCGAGCAGACGCGCGGCGTCGGCGACTTTCTCGTGCTCATGGCATCGCTCGCCTATCTCGGGGCGAGCTGGCTGCACGGCCGACTCTATCCGGCTGCGGAAGGACTCGATGCCGGGGCATTCATCGAGACCGTGTCGTTCATGCTGGTAGCGGTCGGACTCAATCGCATTCCGGCGACGTTGATCGAGCGCATCCGGCGCACGCGCGGCGTCATGGGCGAAGCGGAGCAGGGGTTTCTCGCCGTGCGCGCTCCGGCGGAGGAGTCGGACGAGCTCGGGTTCATGGAGAAGAGCTTCAATCGCATGCTCGAGGGAATCGGCGCCACCATATCGACGGTCCAGCGTGAAGCCGACGAAGTCGCCGCGTTCGCTGAACAGCTCGCCGCTTCGGCGCAGCAGATTCACGCCACCTTCGAAGCCGTGACGGTCACGGCGCAGCAGCTCGCCCAGGAGCTGGGGAGCCAGCGGGGATTGGCCGACTCGGCTCGCGGCGAGAGCGCCAAAGCCGCCGACCAGGCGTCCACGCTGCGCACGCGAGCGGAGATGATGCAGGTCGATGCGCGCCGGCTCGTCGCCGCCGCCGAGCGCGGTCGCGAGCGTGTGGCGCGCGCCAATCAGACGCTGCGGACGGTGGGGGAAGAGGTCCGCGCCACGGCGGCGACCGTGGCAGGTCTGTCGGGGATGTCGGATCGCATCGGCGGCTTCGCCCAGGCGATCGCGCGCATCGCGCGGCAGACCCATCTGCTCGCGCTGAATGCCGCGATCGAGGCCGCCCGTGCGCAGGAGCACGGAGAGGGATTCGCCGTCGTCGCCGACGAGGTGCGCACCCTCGCCGCCGAAGCGGCACGCTCCGCCCGCGAAGTGGCCGAGCTCGTCACCGAGCTGCGCGTCGGCATCGACGCCGCCGCCCGCGCGATGCAGACGGGCGAGTCGCAGGTGCGGGACATCGGGGCCGTGGCGGGGGAGGCCGACGGAGCGCTGCTCGAGCTGCATCAGGGCGTCCAGTTGATCGGCGATCTCGTCAACGCGACAGCCGATGTCTCGCGCAGCCAGGCGAGCCGTCTCGCCGAGCTCGCCCAGGTGCTGCAGCAGGTGGCGGCCATCGCGAGCAGCTCATCCGCGAGCGCCGACGGTGCGGCGTCCGCCACCTCGAGCCAGGTGGGCTCGATGACCGATCTCACCGCTACCTCGCAGCAGCTCGCTCAGCTGGCCGAGCGGCTGCGTGCCAGTATCGCCCGCTTTTCCGTGCTGCGCCGCGAGCAAATCACCGCAGAGCATCGCGCGGCGCCGGCGGGCCGAGTGTCGGCGCCTCAGCCGGTCCACATCGTCGAGGTCTGAGCAGTCACCCCAACCGGAAGACATCCGCGTCGTCCGATCCTTGGTCCCCAGTTCCGGCATGAAGGGGGCGGAACGCGCGGAACGTCTCCCGGTAGGGGCGAATCAGCAGATCGACATAGCGCGTCAGCGCGACGTCGAACGGAAAGCGGCGGCGGTATTCGCCCGCCGTCACACCGAGCATCGCCTTCAGATGACGGCTGAAACTCTGGGGCGACGAGAAATCGAGCCGGTAGGACACATCGGCGACCGACAGTCCCGGATTTCCGAACAGGTACGCCGCATGGACCAGGCGCATGCCCGCGAGATACGTCTTCGGCGAGGGGAGCTCGGCGCGCAGAAAGCGCGACATCAGCGTGCTCGCCCCGATCCGCAGGTGGCGCGCCAACGCGCGAACGGTGCGGATCACCGGCGCGAGCCGCGTCAACGCCTCGAAGAACACCCGGGCGTCCTCGGGGAGCTCGTCCCCCAGGGCCGGGATGAGGATGTGCAAAATCCGCGCGGCAACGGGGGAGGCGGGTTGACCGATCAGCTCGCGCAGCCGCCGCCACCCGCCCGGATCGGTGCAGTCGACCGCAGTCCGGACGCCGCTCGCGCCCAGCCGCAACAGCGTCTCGGTGGCGCCGGGATCGTGCCGCGAAACGAGGGCGACGGCAGGGATTGCCGGGAACTCGCGCACCAGGCGAGCGACCGCCGGCAGCTCCTCGCCGCCGCAGCGATGCACCGACAGCACGACGGCGTCCACCCGCCGGCGCCGCGCCGCCGTCAACACCTCGCGACAGGAATCGGCGTGCAGCGAGACGTAGCACCCATCGCCCACAGCCTCGAATCGAGGCCGCTCGGCCGGCGGCAACAGCGTGCACACGGTGACCATCGCGCCGCACACGATGCGACGTCACGCTCAACCGCCGCTCAAGTCTCGCCGCGCTGCGCGCCCGCGCCGGGGGCCGGACGCTGACCGGGTCAAGCTCGATTCAACCGGACCGCGGCCGGGCGTGAGAATGCCATCCGGCGGGTGAATTCGATGCGACCGTCAAGCGTCGCGACGGTGCCCCAGCAGCTGCAGATACACGTCCCAGTCGGACTCGCGGAAACACACGAAGCGGACCAGCTCGAGCCCTGTCGCGTTGCGCACCTCTTCGCGCACCGTGTCTACGGCGACCCGCGCGGCTGCGGCGAACGGGTATCCATACGCCCCGGTGCTGATCGCCGGAAACGCGATCGACCGGATTCCGTTTTCGCCGGCGAGCCGCAGCGCGCTCACGTAACAGCGGCGCAGCAGCTCCGCCTCGCCTCGATCGCCACCCTCCCACACGGGCCCCACGGTGTGGATCACGTACCGCGCGGCGAGACGATACCCTCGTGTCAGCCGCGATTCGCCCGTCGGGCAGCCATGCACAGCGCGGCACTCCGCCAGGAGCTCGGGTCCTGCCGCCCGGTGGATCGCTCCGTCGACTCCGCCGCCGCCGAGCAGCGAGCTGTTGGCCGCGTTGACGATGGCGTCGACCGGTTGAGCCGTGATGTCACCGATAACCGCTTCGAGCCGCGTCATCTGCGCGAAGCTACCTTCCGCCCCGCCCCCGGCAATCGCATCTTTGGCGCGGTTCCAGGGAGCCGAGTGATGCCGCGTCGTGACCTCATTGAACGGGTGCGGAAGGCGTTGGGGGACCGCTACGAGGTCATCACGGCGGTCGGTCGCGGCGGTAACGCCTCGATCTTCGGCGCCTTCGACAAATCGGGGAACCGGGTCGCGATCAAGGTGTTGCACCCCGAGCTCGCGGTGTCGGTCGCGGCCGACCGGTTCCTTCGCGAGATACGCTATGCCGGCAAGCTGCATCATCCGCACATCGCCCCGCTGCTCGACAGCGGGGAGAGCGACTACCTGCTGTGGCTCGTCATGCCCTACGTGCCGGGAGAATCGCTTCGCAGCGCATTGCATCGCGAGCGGCGCCTGGCGCAGGACTACACGGCCCGGCTGGCGTGCGAAATCCTCGAGGCCTTGGGCTACGCGCATAGCCAGGGCCTCGTCCACCGCGACATCAAGCCGGACAACATCGTTCTGTCCCCAGAAGGCGGCGCCGTGCTCGTGGACTTCGGCATCGCGCGCGCCATCGCCCAGTCCGAAGGGGATCGCGTCACGCGCAGCGGGTTCGTCGTGGGAACCGAGGAATACATGAGCCCGGAACAGGCGACCGGAGCGGAAGACATCGATGGCCGGACCGATCTCTACTCCCTCGGCATCGTGCTGTTCGAAGCCGTGACCGGCCGCCCGCCGTTCTCCGGCCCGACCCCGTCGGTCGTGATCGACATGCAGCAGCACCATGAGGCGCCCGACTTGCGTCGCATCCGCCCCGAGCTCGCACCGGAATTCGCCACGGCGATCACGCGGGCGCTCCACAAGCGCCCCGCAGACCGCTGGCCGGCCGCCGAGGAGATGCGTCAGGCGCTCCTGCCGTTCAGTCTCGCCGGACGATGACGGACCCGCTGTTCGGTCAGGTCTCCACTGCACTGGCGGGGCGCTACGCCCTAGTCCGCGAGCTGGGCCAGGGGGGAATGGGTGCCGTGTTCCTCGGCAAAGACGTGAAGCTGGGACGGGAGGTCGCGATCAAGGTCCTGCCCCCGACCACCCGCGCCTATCTCGGCAGCGAGCGATTCCAGCGCGAGGTGCAGCTCGTGGCACGGCTCTCGCACCCGCACATCGTCCCGTTGTTCGAGGCGGATGAAGTCGACGGCTTCCTCTACTACGTGATGGAGTACGTGGAGGGAGAGTCGCTGGCGCAACGCCTCGTGCGCCAGGGGCCGCTCCCCTTCGACGAAGCGATCCGGATCATCGCCGAAGTCGGCGACGCGCTGCAGTACGCCCACGAGCACGGCATCGTGCACCGCGACATCAAGCCCGCCAACATCCTGCTCTCGGGCGGGCACGCCCGCGTCACGGATTTTGGAATCGCCAAGAGCGTCGCCGAGTCCGAGGAAGGAAAAGCACTCACCGGCACCGGGGTGACGGTCGGGACGGCGGCTTACATGAGCCCCGAGCAGGCCAGCGGTGAGCGCCGCATCGACGCCCGCAGCGACGTGTATGCCCTCGCCGCCGTGCTCTACGAAATGCTCGCCGGCGAGCCGCCGTTTACCGGGCCCAACGCGCAGGCGATCGTGGCGCGGATTCTGGTCGACGCACCCCGCGCGGTGCGGACGGTCCGCCCTAACGTGCCGGCCCACGTCGACCAGGCGCTGCTCGCCGGACTCGCCAAGGTCCCCGCCGACCGGCCGCCCTCGGCGCGCGCCTTTGTCGATAGTCTCGTCACCCCCACTGTCGAGCGACCCACCAGGAAACGGCTGCGGCGGGGCTGGGTGGTGGTCGGCGCCGCGCTGCTCGTCGCCGCGGCGCTGCTGCTGCGCCCCCGGCCGGCGCCGCCGCCGGCGCGACCGCCCGGCATGGTGCTCGTCCCATCCGGCACTTACACGGTGGGCGGGGGATCGGGCCGCCCGACGCACGGCGCCGCCCTCGCCGCGTTCTACATCGACTCGACCGAAGTCACGGTGGCGAACTACCAGCGCTACCTCACGTCGGCCGGAATCGTCACGCCGTGGCGCCAACGCCCACCCGACGAGTGGCCCGCCACGGGAATCCTCTGGGACGAGGCGCAACGCTACTGCGCCGCCCGCGGCGCCCGGCTGCCGACGGAAGACGAATGGGAGGCCGCCGCGCGCGGCCCCGACGGCCGCCGCTACCCGTGGGGGGACCAGTGGGTCCGTGCCCACGCCAACGCCGGCGGCGCCAACGACACCCTGATGCCGGTCGGCGGCTTCCCGCTGGGACGCTCGGTCGTCGGCGCGCTCGATATGGTGGGGAACGCCTGGGAATGGGTCGACGCCGATACGACGATCCGGGGCCAGGTCCGCCACGTGATCAAGGGCGGCGCGTTCAACTCGCTTCCGCAGATCGCGACCGCTACCTATCGCGTGACGCTCCCTGACGACCGCGAGCAGCTGTGGAACACCGGCTTCCGGTGCGCCCAGAGCGTGCAGAGGGCAAAGCGGGATTGAGACGGCTGGTTCCGATCGGCGCCCTCCTCGTCGCGGCGTGCCAACCGCAGGCCACGCGACTGCTGCTGCTGGACGAGTCGCTCACGCAGTCCGCCGAACTCGAGTCCACCGCGCGGCCGTGGGATGCCGCCGGCTACGACGTCGACTACCGCCGCTTTTATCCGCACCTCACTCGCGCCGACCTCGACCGCTATCGCGTCGTCATGATCCTCGGCGGCCGGCGCCCCGCCGCCGCCTCTGATGCGCTCGACGCCGGCGACCTGGCGATTCTCACCGAGTGGACGCTGCGGGGCGGCGTCGTCGTCCTCGGCTATCCTCCGGAGGGCGGGGGGGCATTCGACCGTTGGGTCATGAACCGCTGGCTCGCGTGGGCGGGCGCAGGAATCACGATCGGGGACTTCGCACTGCGGAGCTCACGCACGCCGCGCGCACCCCCGCCCCTCCAACCGCAACTCGGGACCGCGCTGCGGGGCGGGGGCTTCGATCCCTTTCCCGCCGGCGTCAGCAATCAGCTGCTGGTGGAGAACGACGCGCAGACCCTCGCCAGCGTGGGGCCGGCCTCGTTCGTCCAGGGACCGGGACTGAAGCTGCAGCGCCGGCCCGGCGCCGCGGCAATCGCGGCAACCCGGATCGACAACGGACTGGTCGTCGTCGCGTCGCGCGCGGCCCTGGGTGGGTCAGGGGAATCGGGCAGTGAGTCGGAGACCTTCTTCCGCGCCCTCGCGCAGTGGACGCGACGCCCCGCCGAGTGGGCTCGCATTCCGGGGGCCGGCGCTCGCGCATCGCTCGTGCTGAGCGGTGGTCCCGCTGCGGTGGCGCCGCGCCCGCCCAGGCCGGCACCGCCGGACGGCGTCTTCGCCGAGCGCCTTGCGCATTCGACCCGTGCCACGCCGCGGCCCGGAGCCGGCCTCCCCGGTTGGATCACGCGACAGGGCGTGCGGGCCCTGCAGGCTGATTTTCCACGGCTCGCTCCGGACGTGAACGTCACGGCGCGCATCGCCGCAATCGATTCGCTGACCAGTATCCTCGACATCGGCGCGTTCAATCTCCTCGTGACCAACGCCCACGTCGCTGTGCTCGCCGATTCCACCGGCCGCGCACGCTGGGAGCGCGACGCGCTGCGGGCCGCGTGGCAGCAGGTCGCCGGGCGGCTGCAGGGCACGAGTGTGCGCTGGCTGCCCTTGGTCAGCCCCAGGGACCTCGAGCCGCCGGGCGACACCGCCGGACCGCCGTGTCCCCTCGACGACGCCCTGTGGGGGAAGATCGCGTCCGGAATGCGGGTGCTGTCGCGCTTCGCCGCCTCGCGCTCCGATCTCATCCCGGCCGTGGGGATCGAGCTCGATGAGACAACGCGCTCGTGGAGCGGCATGCCATTCTGCGATGCGGCCTGGCAGGCCGGGATCGCCGCCCTGCCGAAGCATCCGGCGCTGACACGGGCGCGGCTGGCGGCGCTGGCTGCCGTTCCCCTCGCCGCGCGCTACGACACGCTGCTCGAGAGCGGCCTACTCGCCCAGTATGACTCGGCGGTGTCGCATGTGGTGGAGCAGCGCGCCGCGGCCATCGTGCAGGACGCGAGGCGTCAGCGGCGCGACCTGCTGGTTGCGGTGGTCGTGCCCCGCTCTCCCGACGATTGGTTCACGCGCAGCCTGGTGCACGGTCTGACCACTCCCAGCTCGCCGGCTATCGTATTGTCCCCCGATCCCCGTGCCCGGCAGATCCTCGGCGCCGTCCTGCACGCGATCCGGCTCGACCCGGCACAGCTGTCCGCTGGTGCACCGGGTCGCCTCAGTCCGATGGTGTTCCACGAGCAGGACGGGTTCTGGCTGGGGCCCGCGGAATCGGTGTTCGTGGGGGCAGGGGACAGCCTCGCCCGCCTGGTGCGCCGCCTCTCCAAGGAGCGCTAAAACCGGTTACTTTGGCTCGGGGGACGGTGGGGCGGGATGGTCGCGGCGTGCTGGCTGGAACGGTGCGTCGAGGAAAGTCCGAGCTCCGCAGGGCAGACTGCCAGGTAACGCCTGGGCGCCGAAAGGCGACGGACAGGGCCACAGAAAACAAACCGCCCGGTTTCCGGGTAAGGGTGAAAAGGTGGGGTAAGAGCCCACCGCACGGCCGGTAACGGTCGTGGCACGGTAACCCCCAGTCGGAGCAAGGCCAAATAGGCAGCGAGACCCGGCCCGGGTCGTCTGAGCTGCGGGTAGGCCGCACGAGATGGCTGGCGACAGTCATCCCAGAGAGATGACCATCTGGCCGCTTCCAAGTGGCCAAACAGAACTCGGCTTATGGCCCCACCACTCTCCTCCGAATGACGGGCGGCAAGCCATACCCGACGCAGTGGGAGCGCGTCGCCGACCTGCGGGTATTCCGTACGTCCCCCGAGGCATGGGAAAAGCTGATCGCCTGGCGCACCGACATGGGGAAGCGCGGCTGGAGGCTGTTACGGGTGACCCACGAGGGACCGGAGCTGATCGCGGTCTTCGGTCGCACCAAGGCCGACCGTCAGGATCGCTGACGGTGACGCCCCAACAAGAGGAGACGCGAGGCTCATGACGCCACGCTCACCATGGATCCCCGCCGTGCTGCTGGCGGCGGCGTGCGGTGGTGGCTCGCCGCGAGTCGGTACCACTCCGTCACCAGCACCCGCAGCGCCGCCGGGGGTCGCCCCGGTGCACTCGCCGACGGTGCAGTTCGCGCCCAGCACAACCCACTTCCTCATCCGTCAGGACCTGCACATCCTGCAGGACTACGCAGGACTTCCTCCGACCATCGATCTCCGCTTTGGTCTGTTTCTGACCGCAGCGATCGGTGCCCCTGCCGACAGCGGATTGCCGGCGACGTTCACCATCGACTCGATCGTCGTCGATTCCGCGACGCAGCTGCCGCCGCAGATCAACCTTGCCGCCGCCCGCGGTTACCGTATCACGGGCCGGCTGTTGCCGACGGGGGAGTTCATCAGCGGGCCGTGTGATTCGGCCGCGGCGGCCTCGGGAATCAGCAGCCTGTTGCCCCGATTCCGGAGCTTCTTCCCTCGCCTCCCCGCGGGCGGCGTGCGCCCGGCGATGACGTGGAGCGACTCGACCGATGTCACCGACAATCCGCAATGCGCCGCCGGCTCCACGATGACGACACACTCGGCCAATCAGCGGACGGCCATGGCGTGGGAAGACCATGCGGGGATCCGGGCCCTGCGGCTCGAGTCCACCTCCAACTATCACTTCAACGGGTCCGGAGAGCAGGGTGGCAATCAGCTGACGATCGACGGATCCGGCGCCGGCACCGGCGTCCAGTACCTCAGCTCCGATGGCCGCTATCTCGGCGGGGAGCAGCGCGATTCGGCGACGCTGAAGATCGACGTGCCCGGACAGGGCATCACGATTCCGCGGCGCCAGTTCTCGCACCAGGTCATCACGGCGTTGCCGCGGTGAGGCGGGCTCCGGCCGCCGCACTCGCGCTCGCGTGCTTCGCGGGGGTGGCGCACGCCCAGGTCTCCCCCAATCGCGCCGCATCGTATCTCGTCGCTACCGACATCAGCGATGCCCGAGCGTTGTGGGTGAACCCGGCGGGGCTCGCCACTCGACCCGAAGCATCGGTGATGCTCGATCTGACGGTCGTGCAGCCCGGGGCGACGGGGCGGCTGGGCCAGGTGACCGCCGGCTTCAACGCGCGGGGACTCTCGTTCGGATACCAGCGCGACAATTTCCCGACCGGCGTGCACGGCCACACCTACAAGCTCGGGATCGCCGGAGGGTCGGGAGGATTCTCCGGCGGCGCCGCCGTCGCGCTCTATCACGGCGGGACCGGGGGCGGTACCGGCTGGGATCTCGGGGTGCGCTACGACTGGCTCCAGACGGTCACGGTGGGTGGCGTGATCCGGAACATCGGACAGCCGACGGTCCGGGGGGTCCGCCAGGACGTGACCGCCGTCCCCGCGGTCACCGTGCGGCCGTTCGGCTCGATCCTCGCGCTGTCGGTTCAGGCGAGCCTTGCGTCCTCCACGGCAACTCGAGGGTACACGGTGGAGGCCGAGGCGCTCTGGCCGCGCTCGCCCAGAGTAGGACTACTCGCCCGCTACGATACCGACGGCTCGCTGCACGCGCGAGCGCTGCTGTTCGGGCTGTCGATCGGCTCCCGTGATCTTGTGGGCGCCGTCGCCTCGACGCCGGGGGATTTCTCGAAAGTGGATGCCGTGAATCTGTACGGCGTGTCGAGTCGTACGCCCAAGTGACCCTTCCCCATCTTTACCCGCACTGACTTCAGCGAGTCGCTCGGCAACAACCGCTGCACGCGACTGACCAACGACCATGCCCCGCGCGGTGTCATTTCCGGATACACCGTGTCTCGGCGGCTCCCCGGCAGGACGAGGATGTAGCGCAGCTCGGGTCCGCCCTTCCAGTCGAGATCGACGGTGAAGGCCACGCTGTCGCGCGGGTAGCCGCGGCTGCGATGCGGCGTGAGCACCCCTACGCGGCGGTTCGACACCAGGAAGACGATCGTGTCGCCGCGATCGCGCGGGCGGAACGCGAGCTGCACGGTGTCGCCGGGAGAGAGCAGCCGGCCCGTCGCGAGCGCCGTCCGCAGCGAATCGGGGATTGCGGCGCTGCTCGTCGCCAACCACGGCGCCGCGGCGAGCACGTACCAGAACACCACGATCACGCCCGCCAGGAAGGCCGCGCCAGCGAGACATCCCGCGAGACTCACCCCGACGAGCGATTTCACGAACATCGAGAACCAGGTGCTGCGATGCACCACGCGCTGTTTCGCGGCGGTGGGGAGGGCGTCCACCAGGGCCCGGCTCACGTCCGCCGCGCTCTGGAAACGGTCGGCGGGGTCCTTCGCGAGCATGCGCGACAGGACCGCGCCGAGCTCGGGCGTCACGTCGCTGCGCAGCTCGCGGATGTTTCGCGGCACGGCGGTGAGCTGTTGCGCGATGATCTTTGCCGAGGAATCCCCGTCGAACGGCGGTCCGCCCGACAGCATCTGGTACAGCACGATTCCCAGCGAATAGATGTCGGAGCGTCCGTCGACGACGTCGCCCGCCGCCTGCTCGGGACTCATGTACTGCGGGGTCCCGATGATCATCCCCTCGGTCGTCAATTGGGCGGTGGTCGCGGCCTGTGCGGCCTTCGCGATGCCGAAATCGGTGACGAGGACGTTGCCGCGCTTGTCGAGCAGGATGTTGTCGGGCTTGATGTCGCGATGGACCACTCCCTCGGCGTGGGCGTATGACAGCGCGTCGGCGACCGCGCGCGCGACCCGCGCCGCGTCGCCCGGCGACAGACGGTGCGCCGGCCGGCTTGCCAGCAGCTGGCGCAAGCTGGGCCCGTCGATGCAACGCATGGCGAGGTAGAGGAGATCGGGTTGCTGTCCGACCTCGTAGATCGGTACGATGTTGGGATGCTCGAGGCGGGCGATCGTCTGCGCCTCGCGGACGAACCGCTCGGAGAGGGTCGGCGCGGGGAGGCCCGCGGTGTCCAGCACCTTCACCGCGACATCGCGATTGAGGGCGTGATCGCGGGCGCGGAACACGACGGCGAAGCCGCCCTGCCCGAGCAGCGGCCCGATCGTGAACTGCTTGCCCAACGCCTCCTGCAGGCGCTGCTGGAGGGCCGCGATATCCATACTTTTAGTCCATGACCATCGCTGGAAAACGTACGATCGTCTGGCGGACTGCGTCAGGTCTCGTCGGGCTCGCCCTCATCTGGCTGCTCGGCGTGTGGCCCCCGCCGGTGTGGTGGCGCGATCACTGGCCCGAACGAACCGCGATGATGCGGCTGCACGACTCCGGCGGAGCGTATCAGCCGATGCCGATCGCGCGCTTCCCGGGCGCGTTGCAGCGCATGGTCATCATCGGCGAAGACTCCCGTTTCCGAACGCACCGCGGCGTGGACCTCGACGAAATCCGTGATGCGTTACGACTGCCGCCGAACGCCGGTTTCGTCGTCACGCTGCGCACCTACTGGCGCGAGCGCGACCGCGTGCGCGGCGCCAGCACGATCACGCAACAACTCGTCAAGAATTTGTACCTGTCGCCCTCGCGCAACCCGTTGCGCAAGGTCAAGGAAATCGTGACGGCGCTGCGGATGGAGGTGGCGCTGCCGAAGGACCGCATCCTGGAGTTGTACCTGAACCTGGTCGAGCTGGGACCGGGCGTATGGGGCGTGCCCGCCGCGAGCCAGCGGTACTTCGGCGTCGCCCCGGGAGCGCTGAGCCCGGACCAGGCGGCGGCGCTCGCCGCCACGCTGCCGTTTCCGCTCTCCTCCAATCCCGCGTACCGCTCCACGCGGATGTTGCACCGCCGCGACCTCATCCTGGCGCGTTACAACGGTGTCAATGTGTTCATCCCGCCCGACGAGGGGTTGCTCGATTCGCTCCCCGCGCTGACGCCGCCGCTGGTGCCGCCGGTCCTCGATACCCTGATGGCCGATTCCGTCCAGGTGCCGCTGCCGGGGGATACGGCACCGGCGGATTCGACGACTGATTCGACGCGCGACAGTTTGCCGCGCCGCTGATCAGTCGACGAGCCGCAAGGGCATCACGAGCGCGAGATAACTCGCGGGGTCGTCCCACCCCACCGGCTCGATCGTCGCGGCGCGCTCGGGTGCCTTGAAGGTGAGGCGCACCTCGTCGGTCGGCATATACTTGAGGATTTCGAGCAGATAGGTCGCGTTGAACCCGATCTCGAACGGCTCGCCGTCGTAGCTCACCGCCAGCTCGTCCTGCGCCTCCCCGAGGTCCGGGGTCTGCACCGAGAATTTCACGAGCCCGCCCGAGAAGCCCAGGCGAATGCGGTGCGTCTGGTCGCTCGCCACCACGCTGGTGCGGCGCAGCGCCGCTCCGAACGCCATCTTGTCGACCGTCGCGATCTTGTCGTTCTCGCGTGGGATCACCTGCTCATAGTTCGGGTACGGCCCCTCGATCAACCGCGAAAAGACCAGCCGCCCCGCCGCGCGAAAGCCGATATGGTTGTCGCTCTTGGCGACCTCGAGCGCGTCCTCCGGCCCGAACAGCCGGCGGATCTGCTCCAGCGCCTTGGGTGGCACGATCAGGTCGGCCGTCGACCCCCCGCTCGCCGGTACGTCCATCTTCGCCAGCCGGTGCCCGTTGGTCGCGACCATGCGCATCCGGTCGGGCCGCAGCTCCCACAGCACGCCGTTGAGGATCGGACGGCTCTCCTCGGTTGACGCCGCGAACGCCACATGGGCGACGAGCTTGTGCACCACGCCGGCGCTCGCCTTCCACGCCTTGTCGAACTTGACCGCAGGAAACGAGGGAAACTCCTCGCGCGGCAGGCCGAGCAGCTTGAACCGCGACCGGCCGCACTCGATCCCTACCCGCTGCTCGCCGGCACCGGTGAACCGGATCGGCGCCGCCGGCAGCTCGCGGACGATGTCGGTGAGCTTCTTGGCCGGAATCGTGGCCGACCCTTCCGTATCGACATCGGCCGCGACGGTCGTGCTCACGGCGATGTCGAGGTCGGTCCCGGAGAGGCGGATCCCCTGCTTCGTCGCTTCGACCAGCACATTCGACAGGACCGGCAAGGTGGTCTTCGCCGGAATGGCAGCCGCCACCGCCGCGAGACCCTCCTGCAGCTGTTCCCGTGTGATTGTGAACTTCATGCCGACAGATCCCCGCCTGCTGTGGTAAAGAGTCTTACTGCTTCTCTGTTATAGAAATACTAGTAGTAGTAGTAGTACGTCGGGAAATGTGGGTTTCCGTATCTAAGTATCGCGACCCTATCGCCTTTAGCCGGTTGCGGGATGTGCAAGCCGTGTTTGTGAGTCGAGAGCTTTCCCCAGCTTCCCACATCCCAGATCGCACATCCCACGTCGTTCACATTTCCCGCGCCGCATGTTGGCTACAATGCGGACAATTCCTGACGTGCCATTTCGATCCGTTCCTTGAACGTCCGGTCGCGCATCATCTGGCGCTCGACCTTGTCGACGCTGTGGATCACGGTCGAGTGGTCGCGGCCGCCGAATGCCTGGCCGATCTCGACGAGCTGCATCCCCAACATGTCGCGGGCGAGGTACATCGCCACCTGGCGCGGAATCGTGAGCGTCTTGGTCCGCGCCTTGGAGCGCAGTCCCTCGGGGGTGACCCCCCAGCGTCGCGCCACCACTTCCTGCACCCGGTCGATACTCGGGGTCGCAGCCCCGCCGATCGCGCTGTCTTCGCCTTGGCGGATCTTGTCCGCCAGGGCTTCGCGCGCCAGCTCGATCGTCACCTCGCGGTTCTTGAGCGAAGCGAACAGGAGCAACTTGATGATGCACCCCTCCAGCTCGCGCACGCTCGAGCGAATATGCTCGGCAATGAAGCGCAGCACATCG
Source organism: Gemmatimonadales bacterium (assembly GCA_035691925.1). GTDB lineage: Bacteria > Gemmatimonadota > Gemmatimonadetes > Gemmatimonadales > GWC2-71-9 > DASTHG01. Next base: position 11,945 of record DASSIL010000153.1, on the reverse strand, counting down.
TCGGGGATCGTGAGCTCGAGATGGTCCTGGTGCGCCTTCTTGCGCAGGATCGCGATGCGGTGCTCGAGGTCCGGCTGGCCGATGTCGGCGACCATCCCCCACTCGAAGCGGGAGATGAGGCGATCCTCCAGGCCCGGGATCTCCTTCGGGAGCCGGTCGGAGGTCAGCACCATCTGCTTGCGGCCTTCGAACAGGGCGTTGAACGTGTGAAAGAACTCGTCCTGCGTCATTTCCTTGCCTTCCAGGAAATGCACGTCGTCGACGAGGAGGAGATCGATGTCGTTGCGATAGCGGCGGCGGAACTCGGGCATCGTTCGCGCCTGGATGCTTTCGATGACCTCGTTGATGAACTGCTCCGCCCCCACGTACAGCAACCGCATGTCGGGATTGCGCTTCAGCACCGCGTGCGCGATCGCCTGCATCAGGTGCGTCTTCCCGAGCCCCGTGGCGCCGTAGATGAACAGCGGGTTGTAGGTCCGCCCCGGAGCCTCGGCGACGGCGTGGGCCGCAGCCGCTGCCAGCTCGTTCGACTTGCCGACGACGAACGTCTCGAAGGTGTACCGCTCGTTGAGCGGCATCGTGACGCTCGGCGCCACCCCCGGTGCGGGCTTCGGGGCGACGAAGAAGTCCATCTGCGGCCGCTGCTGCCGGTCTTCCAGTACCCGAAACACCACGGGCGTCGGAGCACCGAAGACGCGCTCCGCCGCGCGGGCCAGCAGTGGCGCGTGCTTCGTGTCGTTCCATTCCGCAGCGAACTGATCCGGCGCGCCCAGCACCAGGCGGCCGTCTTCCAAGGCCAGCGGGACAGCTGGCTCGAGCCAGGTCCGGACGGTGGCCTCAGGTAACTCGCGCCGCGCCTCTTCGAGCAGGCGCTTCCAAGCGTCTTTTGGTGACAGCTCCATCGAGAGCAATTGAATTTTGGTGGGACTTTAAGCAAGGGCGGGGCGAAGCTACCGGCCGTATGTGGAAAAGTCAACCTTGTTCGGGTCCACCCCCATGTATAGGTTTCCCCGCCTTACGTGAGGGTCAAATGGGGAAGCCGACGTACCGCCCGCGCAACCGGCGCCGCATCAACAAGCACGGATTCCGCGCGCGCATGAAAACTAAATGGGGACGCGCGACGCTCGCGCGCCGGCGCAAGAAGGGTCGCAAGCGCCTCACGGTGCAGCTGCCGTCGAAACACTGGAGTGGCTGACGGGCGAGCGGTACCCGCCTCGCGCGCGGCTGCCACGCGGGGCTGATCTCGTACAGTGTTGGGAAACCGGGCGCCGGGTGCGCTTGCGCCACCTCGAGATGGCATGGCGTCCAAACTCGCAGGGCCACGCGCGGACGGGGATCGTCGTTCCCCGATTCGGCAACACCGCGGTGGCCCGCAATCGTTTGCGGCGCCGGGTGCGGGAGATCCTGAGACGCGAGCTGCTGGCGTCGCTCCCCGCCGTCGACGTCGTGGTGCGGGCACGACGAGATGCGTACACCGCCGCCTTTGCAGAGCTGCGCGCCGAATTGGCCGACGCCGCGGCGCGGATCGGTTGACGTGGACCCGCGTAAGTGGCCGCAGGCCGTGGCCTTGGGGTTGATCCGTGGGTATCAGCTTACGCTGTCGCATCTGATGTTCACGCAGTGTCGCTTCACTCCCTCCTGCTCCCGCTACACCTATGAGGCGGTCGAGCGCTACGGCGCTCTCCGCGGGAGCTGGCTGGGGTTGAAACGAATTCTCCGCTGTCACCCGTTTCATCCGGGTGGATACGACCCGGTCCCTTAGGACTTAGCCCGTGGATCAGCGACGCGTCATCCTCGCCGTCCTCCTGATGTTTGTGGTGGCCATTGTGCCCAGCCTCCTGTTCCGGCCGAAGCAGCCGGTCGCGCGGACGGGCGTTCGGCCGGACAGTAACGTTGTTGCTCCGGTCGCCGCGGAATCCGCCCTCACGACCCCCCAACAGGCCGTGCCACCGACCGCCCGACCGCCCGACCGCCCGTCCGCCACTCTTCCGGCCGAGACGGTCTGGGTGTCGAGCCCGCTGTACCGCTTCGCGTTCAGTACGCGTGGCGCCCGGCTCGTGGCGGCCGAGATCGAACCGTATAAGTCCTTTGCTCCGGGTGACGCGGGCCGCCCCGTCCAGCTGGTGCGACACGATGCGCCCCTGCTCGGGCTCCGCATCGTCGTCGGGAACGACACCCTTTCGCTGGCCGACGCCTCCTTCACGCCCGATCAGAAGAGCCTCAGCGTCGGCGGCGCCAATGCGACGCTGACCTTCACGGCCGCGGTCGGCGGGGGATCGGTGACGGTCGCCTACCAGTTCGTCCCATCCGACTATCACTTCTCCGTCGCCGGGCACGTCCAAGGCCTTGGCGGCAACGGCGGGGTGCTGATCGTCGATCTCGGGCAGGGACTCCGCTCGGTGGAGGCCGAGCCGCTTTCCGATTATCGGGAGTACGCGGTTGTGACGAAGGCCGACAAGACCCAGAAAGAGGCCTTCGCGTCGATCGACCCGGGGAAGCGCTTCGTCATGGACGGGCCGTTCGAGTGGGTCGGGGTGAAGTCGAAGTACTTCTTCGCGGCAATTCTCGCCCCGGAGCAGAACGCTCGCCCGTTCGCGGGCGCCGTCGCGACCGGGGAAGCCCGCGAATCGGTGACGGTGGCCTCCCTGTTCGGCAATCGTGTGAACGCCCTCGCCACGCGGGCGGCGGTCGTGACGACGCTGGTGCTGCCTCCGACCGGCGCATTCCGATACGACATCTACCTCGGCCCGTTCGAGCATCGCCGGCTCGACCAGCTGGGTCACGGACTCGACGACGCCAATCCCTACGGCTGGTCGATCTTCCGCCCCATCATCCATCCGGTGTCGATCTTCGTGGTGCGCGTCCTCTTCTGGATGCACGAGGCGTTGCACCTGGCCTACGGCTGGGTCCTCATCGCTTTTGGCGTGCTGATACGGCTGTTGTTGTGGCCGCTGCAGCGGCGCGCGATGGAATCGCAGATGCGGATGCAGGCGGTGCAGCCGCTGATGCAGGAGATCCAGACCCGCTACAAGAAGGATCCGGAGCGGCTGCAGCAGGAGATGATGCGGCTGTACAAGGAGCACAAGGTGAATCCGTTCGGCGGGTGTCTGCCGATGATGCTCCCGCTGCCCGTGCTGCTGGCCCTGTTCTTCGTCTTTTCCAACACGATCGAATTCCGCGGCGTGCCGTTCCTCTGGCTCCCCGACCTGTCGCGCGCCGACCCGTTGTACATCATTCCCGTGATCATGGGCGTGTCGATGTTCGCGGTCTCGAAGATCGGTCAGCGGGGGATGCCGCCGAATCCGCAGACCAAGACGTTCCTCTACGTGATGCCCGCGATGATGACGTTCATCTTCCTGCGGCTCGCCTCGGGACTGAATCTGTACTACGCGGTGCAGAACCTGATTTCGCTGCCGCAGCAGTGGCAGATCTCCAAGCGGCGGCTCGCGGCGCAGACCAAGCCCGCGGGCGGCTAGCCCGAGCCCGAGAGGACCCGGGTGCTGTCCGACGCGATCGTCGCCCTGGCGACGCCACCCGGCCGCAGTGCCCTCGCGCTGATCCGGTTGTCGGGCCGCGGTGCCTTCGACATCGGCGCCCGCGTGCTGCACCCGTTCCACCCCGATCGGCCGCGCGTCGCGGTGCGCGTGGCGGTGCGGCACCCCACGACTGGTGAAGACCTGGACCTCGGGCTGGCGATCTGCTATCCCGGCCCGGCGAGCTATACCGGCGAAGACCAGATCGAGATCGCGACGCACGGCGGGCTGCTCGTGCCCGGGGAGGTAGTTGCCGCTTGTGTCGCCGCCGGGGCGCGACCCGCCGAGCCGGGGGAATTCACCCGGCGGGCACTGCAAAACGGCAAGGTCGACCTCGTGCAGGCGGAAGCGACCGCCGACCTGATCGACGCGGGCGCGCCGGCGCAGCGCCGCCGCGCGCTGCAGCAGCTCGAGCGCGGCCTCTCGCGCCGGCTCGAGGCGCTGCGCGACGAGATCCTGCAGCTCGAAGCGCTGATCGCCTACGACATCGACTTCCCCGAAGAGGACGAAGGCCCGGTGCGCCCCGAGCAGGTGGAGCGGGCCTGGCACGTCGTCCACGATCGTCTTACCCGGCTGCTCGCCACCGCCCCGGAAGGCGAGCGGCTCCACGCCGGAGCGCTCGTCGTGATCGCGGGGCCGCCCAACGCCGGCAAGTCGTGGCTCTTCAACGCCCTGCTGGGCCATGAGCGCGCCATCGTCACCGAGATCCCCGGGACGACGCGCGACGCGATCGAGGCGCCCGCCGTTCTCGACGGGTTTCCATTCCGGCTCGTCGACACCGCCGGGCTGCGCGACAGCCCCGACCGCGTCGAGCGGCTCGGCATCGAGGTGAGCCGCCGCTATCTCGCCGGTGCCGACCTGGTGTTGTTCTGCGAAGAAGCGGGAGCGGCGTCCGACACCGCCGCCCGGGCCGCATTCCTCGCCGAGGTGCAGAGTCCGGTTCTATTCGTGGCGACCAAGGCGGATCTCTCGCCTCCGACCGCCCGACCGCCCGACCGTCTGACCGCCTCCGTCTCCACCGTGACCGGCGAGGGGCTCGATGCCGTGAAGCGCAGCCTCGCCGAGGCGGCCTTCGGCAATCTGGTGCGATTGGGTGACGTGGAGCCGATCGTGACCCGGGAGCGCCACCGCCTGGCGTTGGTGGAGGCGTTACGCGAGCTCGAAGCATTTCACGATGCGCGAACGCGCGGCGTGGACGCCGCGGCGACGGCGACGCACCTCGCGGCCGCGGTCGGCGCGCTCGACGATCTCATCGGGGTGGTCACCCCGGACGATGTGCTGGACCGGGTCTTCGGGAGCTTCTGTGTAGGGAAGTGACGCGATCAGCGCTACTCGGACGGCGTCGCTCCACTCGACGCGATGCGCCACACTTCGTCCGCCAGCCACTCGAGCCGCTGCTGGGCCTCCTCCCGTTCTTCCGGCGTCATCGTCGCGGCCCGCGCGGCGATGTCCCGCGCGTGGGTCACGAACTCTTCGAGAATCTCGCGCAGCGTGTAGTTGCGCCTGCGCTCTGGCGGAGGCGGGCCCTTCGGCGTCATGCCGTCTGCATCCCCGACGCCGCGTCATCGGCTTGCTGCAGGACTTCCGCCGCCGCGCGGACGGTCCGCGGCAACCCGTGCTCGGTGAGGTAGCTCTCGATCAGCCGCAGGCCGAGGTAGTAGCCGGAGCGCTCCGGGAGCACGCGCCCCTGCACCAGGCGAGAAGCGGGGCTCATCCCCCCCGACAGAAACCGCAGGCGCAAGCCCAGCCCGCGGCGCGACAGCTCCGCCACCGCGGAGCGACGCAGGAAGGCATCGAGCTCCCGGATGCGGCGGTACTGTCGCCGCGTATAGCCGAAATACTCCCATGGCTCGAAGCCCGGTGCCGTCGCCTGGGACGTCGCCACGGCGATGCCCTCGTTCATCAGCAGCTCACGCAGTGTTGCCCGGCTGCCGGTAGTCCAGTAGTCGTACGTCCCTTCCCCCTCGTCCACCAGGCGCTTCATCTCCGCCTGGCTGGTCGGGGAAGTGTAACGCACGGCGTGCGCGACCTCATGGGCGATCCACAGGGAGAGCAGGTGCGGGGGGAGTCCCAATCCGCTGGTCTGCGGGTTGGCACGCCCGGTGAAGTGCTCGAGGCAGACGAAGGCGACGCCCTTGCCGTCCACGACGAGCTCGCCGGCATTCGCCGCGCCGACGCCCACCATCAGATACAGGTCGATCGGGCAGTCGGCCTCCAGCTGGTCGCGGGACCGGCTCAACGCGTCCTCGGCGATCCGTGCGACGTCCACGTCCTCGAGCAGCCGCGTCAGATCGCTCCGATCGGCCTGCACCGCGCCCGCGATGACACGCTCGGCGTGCGGCGACTCCAGATCGAGCACGTAATTGTGCCAGTAGCTGTGCAGCACCGGCGTGTGCCGCTCGAGATACGCATGGTAGGCCGCGACGGGGTCTGGCGCGGCGATGCAGGCGAGGAACTCCGGAACGAGATTGACGAGCATGGACCGAGTCGGCCCCAATTATAGACCGCCGACCCGGCGCGACAAGTCTCGGTCAGCGCACGGCAATCTCCAACGCGACGGTCTCCGACTTGACATTCGTCGGAACATCGGTCACCGAGAGCGTGACGCGATAGCGTCCCGGCGGAAGGCGTCCCGGCTCGATGACGAGTTGCTCCGGCGTGGTACCGCTCCACTCCACGTCGCGATCGAATTCGAATACGACCGGCGTGACCCCCCCGAGCAGCCGGCGCAGCGCACCGGCGACCGGCGTGAAGCTGTAGCGCGCGTGGTAGCGGGCACGGTCGTCCTTCCCGCGCGTGAGACCGTAGACCTCGGTGTAGGCGGCAAGCGCCCGGCCCGCCGGGAACACCAGATCCGCCGGCATCTGCGACAACGTCTGTTCCCGGTCGGCGACGCTGTCGCCCGGCGCGAGCGCGAGACTCGACAACGCCAGCATGCTCCACGAGTAATACGGCAGCTCGAGCGACCTGCGCTCGCGACCCACCTGTCCAGCCGAGTCCACGTCGAGGCCCAGGTCGTAGAGACCGGGAGGCGCGCTGACCGCGAGAACCCCCGCGCCGGCCGCCCGGACGACCTGGATCCCGGTCGTATCCCACAGGATCACGGCCGCCGACTCCGGCGCCGTGCGGACATAGAGATCGGTCGAGCCGATCGTCGCGCTCTTGAAGGTGGCGCTCCATCCACGGGCGGTCAGCTTCGCCGGAAGGGAGGTGCCGTCCGTCGTCAGCAGCGCGAGAACCTGGCGTGCCGCGCGCGCGCTCCGCGGCGGGGCGACGAGGAAATCGCCATGCGGGCCATAGGGCCCGGGGATCCCATCGAAGACCACGCTCAGCGGACCGTGCGGCGTGTCGTAGCGCCATTCGTGCGCCGTGAACGGACGCCCGGGTACCTCGTCCCGTTCCCAGTCGTCGGGCCGCCCGTGTCGCAGCCACACGAGGCCGGGACCGCTGAGATGTTCGCGGGCGTAGACGGTCAGGTGTGGCCCGCTGTCGTACGGCGTCCAGGGGTCTGGAAGCAGCACGCTCGCCGCGGACAGGCTGTCGAGCGGCTCAATGCCCGCGTGCAGCAACGCCACGACCGAATCGGTCAGGTAGGTGGCCGCGAGGACGCGGGCGAATCGTGACCGATGATAGTGGCTGTAGGGGTGCAGCAAATGAAACATCCGGCGTACCTCCGCGAGGCGGCGGAAGTGCTCGGCGATGCGCTCATTCTGAGGCGTGACGAGGTTCGGATCACGCCGGCCCCAGAATGTCGCGAAGAACTGCTGCCGCTCCTCCGGTTGCAGCGTTTCCGCTCGTAAGACTTCAGCGGGCGAGGCGATCGCCCGGACCTGCTGCCACAGGGCGTCGGTCGAGTCGAATGCCGCCGCCGCGAGCGCCGAATCGTACCAGGCGTATCCCACCGAATCTCTGCCGCCGTCGAACCCCGCCTCCGCTCGCAGCAGGTAGCCGGGGACGTATCGCGCGCGCCGGGCCAGCACCAGCGCCGCCAGCGAGTCCGCGCGACCGGGCTCGTCCAGGTCGATGGCGATTCCGGCGCGCCGTTCCAGCGCCAGGAGATCGTCGGGATGGCGAGCCAGGGCAGAGTCGGCGCGGCGCCAGATGTTCGCGTTCTGGTACAGTTGCTCGAACAACGACCAGCAGTCGCGGTAATCGGGCGCGAGGGCGAAGATCCGGAGGATCGCCTCGCGCATGATGCCCTCGCCCTCGTCGCTGCCGAGATACTGCCCGACCCGAATCTGCCAGTACAGCGGCTCGGGGGCTTGCGGGGCGAGCCGTGCAGCTTCCCTGAACTCGACGAGTGCCGGGTAGCGCCCGATCACGGGCCAGGCAAAGAGCACGCGACCGAGCAGCAGGTGTGCAGCGGCGTCATGGGGACGCGCCGAGACGAGCTGCTCGGCGATGTGTCGGGCAGCGGGAAGATGGTGAGCGGCGATGAGTGATTCGGCTCGCGCGGCGAGGGAGTCCTGCGGCAGCAGCAGCAACAGGAGGGGCAGCATGTGCTAGTGCCGGTCCCGCATCCTCCGGCTCATCTCGGCGAGGAACTTCCGTTCCGCGGGAGTCAGGCTGTTGATCCCGCTCGCCGAGATCTTGTCGAGGACGCGGTCGACCTCCGCCTGGGTGCGGTCGGGGGAGCGTCCCCGCACGGCGCCGGAGCGGCGCACCGGATCGCTCGAGCGGGCGACCAGCGCCGCCGCCTTCACCCCCGCATCGGGGAGGACACTCTTGCGGAGCTGCCGCTCGTGCCGGGACGAACGCCAATCGGAGGCCTTCAGGAGCAGCAGCGCCGTCCCGATACCGCCCAAGTGTGCGAGGCCCGATATCCCCGTCGAAAACCACATCTCTACGAGCGAGGTCGCGATGTAGAACGTCACCAGCCACTTGGCCGCGAACGGTTCGGGGAAGGGGAACACCATCACCGGCGCATCCGGCCAATACCAGGCGAACGCGACGGCGATCCCCATCACCGCTGCTGACGCACCGACGAGCACCGTCAGAGAAATGACCGAGGACAGAATGCCCGCGAGCGCAGCGCCGCCCACGCCGCATGTCAGATAGAACCCCAGGAACCTCCGCCCGCCCAGGCGTGCTTCCACCGGCGGCCCGAAGAAAAACAGTGCGACGAGATTGAACGCGAGGTGCAGAATGTGCTCGTGAACGAACTGATAGGTGATCAGCGTCCACGGGCGCGACCAGACGGCGTCGGGAGAGAACCCGAAGAGACCGGGGTGTCCCGGGAACACGGTCACCTGCACTAGGTAGGCGAACAGGTTGGCGACCAGCAACCGTCCCACCCAGGGCGTCACCCCGTCGGTGCGATCGGGAGTCATGGTGTCGTTATTCACGCCGTTCATCGCCAATGTTCCTTGCCAGGCCGCAGATACGCTCGCACATCTCAGCATAGTCGATCCCGGCCGCCCGCGCCGCCTGCGGGTACAGGCTGGTCCGGGTCAGCCCGGGCAGGTTGTTCGCTTCCAGGCAGAAGATGTCCCCCCCGCTCGTCACCCGGAAGTCGATGCGTGAGTACCCGGACAACTTCAGGGCGCAATGCGCCTTCAGCGCCAGGTCCTGCAATTTGCGGGCGAGGGCGGCGTCGAGCGCGGCGGGGAAGACCTCCTCGGACATCCCCGGGGTGTACTTGCATTCGTAGTCGAACAGCTCGTGTTTCGGGATGATTTCTCCGGGGGGCAGCGCCTCCGCGCCGAGCACGCCGACCGTCAGCTCCCGTCCCGGAATGAAGCGCTCGATCATGACTTCGTCGTCCCAGCGGAATGCCTCGGCGATAGCCCGGGAGAGATCCGCCTTGCGCTTCACGAGCGTGAGTCCGACCGTCGACCCCTGCTTCGACGGCTTCACGATCGCCGGCCACCCGACGTCGCGATCGACGACGCCAGGATCGATATCGGGGGTCGCCATGAACCAGTCCGCGACCGGCACCCCCGCCGCCTGGAACAGGCGCTTCGAGAGGTCCTTGTCGACCGCGAGCGCCGAGCCGAGCGGACCCGAACCGGTGTACGGTGTCCCGATCACCTCGAGCACCGCCTGAAGAATGCCGCCCTCGCCGGCCCCGCCATGCACCACGAGGAACAGGACGTCCGCCGTCTGGACCACTTCGAGAGCGGCCAGTGCTCCGGAGAGCATGCGGCGCTCGCCAGCGGTGAGGGTCTCCACCTCGGGGAGGGCGGTGCCGACTTCAGTGCGCAGCAGACGCTTCTCCACGTCGTCGGTGAGGAGCCCCGTCGCGAGATCGACCACCGCCACGACGTGCCCGCGCCCACGCAGCGCGGCAACGACCTGTGCCGCCCCGGCGAACGCGACGGTGCGCTCGACCGTGGCGCCGCCCGTCAGGACCGTGATCCGCATCTACCGGATGCCGGACAGTTGATGCAGCAGATCGTAGCGGGTGACGATCCCGGCGAGCTGGCTGTCGCGCCGCACCAGGGCGGCCGGGGTCTGCCGCGATAAGAGCGCGCTGAGGCGATCGAGCGGCCAGTCGGCGTCCACCACCGGGAACGGCGGGTCCATGACCTCCCGCACCGGGCGGTCGAGGGTGCTGGCGTCCTGGAGGGCACGCGCCATCAACGCCTGCTCGCTCACCGATCCGACGCCGTCGGTCCCTTCGAGTACGGGGAGCTGGGACACGTTGTAGGTGCTCATCAGGTTGAGCGCCTGGCGCACCGTCGCCTGCGGGCCAACGGAGGCGAGCGGCGGAGCCCCATGGTCCTTGTGCGTCACCACGTCGGCCACCGTGCGCCGCTCGGCTTCGATCAGTTGGTTCTCACGCAGCCATTCGTCGTTGTAGACTTTCGAGAGGTAGCGCTCGCCGGTATCGGCGAGCACCACCACCACGCAGGCGGCGGGATCGTCGAGCCGCCGCGCGACCTCGAGCGCGGCGACGAGGTTGACGCCCGTCGAGCCGCCGCAGAACAACGCTTCCTCGCGTGCCAGGCGCCGCGTCATCGCCATCGCTTCGGCGTCGCTCACGGTGATCCATTCATCGACCATCTCGAAATGCAGCGACGTCGGGATCTTGTCGCCGCCGATTCCTTCGACCTTGTACGGCGCGCCCTCCCCCTTCACGTGCGTCCGCGCGTACTCGCGGTAGATCGAGCCGGCAGGGTCGCCCGCGATCACCTTCACCGCCGGGTTCTTCTCTTTCAGGTACTTGCCGGCCCCGCTCACCGTGCCTCCGGTGCCGGGCGAGCAGACGAAGTGCGTGATCTTGCCGTCCGTCTGCGTCCACAGCTCGGGACCGGTCGTCCGGTAATGGGCTTCCGGATTGACCGGGTTGTAGTGCTGATCGGCAAAGATCGCGTTGTCGAGCGACGCCGCGATGGCGCGTCCCTTCATGATGTAGTTGTCCGGATGATCGGGAGCGACGGCTGTGGGGGTGATGATGACCTCGGCGCCGAGGGCGCGCAGCAGCCGTGCCTTCTCCTGTGACATCTTGTCGGGCATGGTGAAGATGCAGCGGTAGCCTTTCACGGCGGCTGCGAGCGCGAGACCAATCCCCGTGTTTCCAGAAGTCGCCTCGACGATGACGCCACCGGGGCGCAGCTGGCCCGCGCGTTCCGCCGCCTCGATCATCGCGACCCCGATCCGGTCCTTCACCGAGCCGCCCGGGTTGAAGATCTCGGCCTTGGCGTACACGGGGGTGCGCATGCCTTGCGTCACCCGGTGGAGACGGATCAGCGGCGTCCACCCGATCGTCTCCAGGACGTTGTCGTACGGCTTGGTGTGCGGGTTCACGTGGAGTCGCGGCGCACTTTGGTGCTGTCCGGCGCGGCCGTCGTGTCCCTGGCGGTCGCTGTCGTGTCGCGCCGCACGCGAGTGGTGTCGCGACCGACCCGCGTCGTGTCCGCCGTCTGGACCGTGGCGGCCCGCGGCGGTGCGAGTCGCGTCGTATCGCGCCGCACGCGGGTGGTGGTGTCGCTCCGGACGGGACGGGGGGTCGCAGTCGCGGTCTGCGGGGCAGGTGCGGCGGGACCGATGCCCGTCTCCGGGTGGCGGAATTCGACCGTCTGGAGAAACGCCGTCGCAATGGCCAGGCCGTGGCGGTATGCCGGAGAGTAGTGCAACCGCCTGACGCCACGCACCGCCGCGGTGTCCAGAGCCGCGTAGCCGCTCGATTCGGCGACGCGCGTCGATTCCGCGACGATCTTGCCGCTCGAATCGGTGTAGAGCCGCAGCACCACGTCCCCTTCGACATGCCGGTCGTACAGATCGGGGGGATACTGGACGGCGGGCTCCGCGTTGAGCGCGACTGGCGGTTCCTCGGCCGGCGCGGCGCTGGGGTTGGCCGGCTCATCGGAGTGCCGGCAGGCGAGCGCGGTGAGCGCCGCCGCGAGCACCAGGCGCCTCATCCCGCCTCCGTGAGCCGGCGCTGCATTGCCGCCAGGCGCGACAACGCCT
>DASSIL010000152.1:0-3759 GCA_035691925.1 Gemmatimonadales bacterium | reverse complement strand
GCACCACCATGCCGTCGCCGACTTCGGTGGTGTAGTCGTGCAGGGCACCGCCCGTGCGGTCGCCCCGCCAGATCCGAAACGTGGCCGTCGCCATCAGCGCTGCTCCTCGATGATGCGTTGCAGCTCCGGGGAAGGAGGCGTTACCGCCAGGCGCTCGAGGTGCATCGTCCCGTCCGCACCGCGCTTGATCACGTGCCTCACCTTGCCCGCGCCCTCGTCCTTTTGGGGATAGTCATCGCGAAAATGGGCGCCGCGACTCTCGGTGCGCGTCAGCGCCGAGCGGGTGATCGCCTCGCTCACGACGAGCATGCTCCCGAGATCGAGCGCCGTGTGCCAGCCGGGGTTGTACTCGCGGTTGCCGGGGACCGCCACGCGTGCTTCCCGCGCGCGCAACGCCGCGAGTCCTTCCAGGGCCCGCTCCATCTCCTGCTGCGTGCGGACGATCCCGACCAGATCCTGCATCATGTCCTGCAGCGTGTGCTGCACCTGGTAGGGATTGTTGCCGTCGCTCTGGGGACGGTCGAAGGGGGCGAGCGCCGCACGCGACGCGGCCTCGACCTGCGCCGCCGGGACGGTGCGTACGCTCCCCTGCTCCCGTGCGAAGCGGGCGGCATGGTCGCCGGCGCGTTTGCCGAAGACCAGCAGGTCGGACAGCGAGTTGCCGCCCAGCCGGTTGGCGCCATGCAGCCCGGCGGCGCACTCCCCCGCCGCGTAGAGCCCGGGCACCGTCGACATCTGCGATTCGGCGTCGACGCGCACACCGCCCATCATGTAATGCGTCGTCGGCCCCACCTCCATCGGCTCCTCGGTGATATCCACCCCGGCGAGCTCCATGAACTGGTGGTACATCCCCGGCAGCTTCTTCTTGATGTGATCGGGGGCGTTCTTGATGCGCTGCTTGATCCAGGCGATGTCGAGAAACACGCCGCCGTGCGGGCTGCCACGTCCCGCCTTGATCTCACGGTTGATGCAGCGGGCCACGTGATCACGCGTGAGCAGCTCGGGAGGGCGGCGCGCACTCTTGTCTCCCTGCGTGTAGCGCCATCCTTCGTCTTCCGAGTCCGCGGTCTGATTCTGATAGGCGGGCGGGATATCGTCGAACATGAAGCGGCGCCCGTCCTTGTTCAGCAGAACGCCCCCCTCGCCCCGCACCCCTTCGGTCACGAGGATCCCCCGCACCGAGGGCGGCCACACCATTCCCGTCGGATGGAACTGCACGAACTCCATGTCGACGAGCTCGGCGCCCGCTTCGTAGGCCAGCGCCAGGCCGTCGCCCGTGTACTCCCAGCTGTTGCTCGTGATGCGATAGGCGCGCCCGATGCCGCCGGTGGCGAGCACCACGGCGCCGGCGCGAAACACGCGGAACCGGCCCCGCTCCCGCTCGTACCCGAACGCGCCGACGACGCGGCCCGCATCCGTCAGGAGGCAGGTGACGGTGCACTCCATGTGGAACGCAATGCCCTGATGGATGCCGTGATCCTGCAGCGTGCGGATCATCTCGAGCCCGGTGCGGTCGCCGACGTGCGCCAGACGCGGATAGGCGTGGCCGCCGAAGTTGCGCTGCAGGATGCGGCCGTCCTTGGTGCGGTCGAACAGCGCGCCCCACGCCTCGAGCTCCCGCACCCGGTCGGGCGCCTCCTTGGCATGCAGCTCGGCCATGCGGGGGTCGTTCAAGTACTGACCGCCGCGCATCGTGTCGGCGAAATGGACCTTCCAGTTGTCGCGGTCGTCGACATTGGCGAGCGCCGCGGCGACGCCCCCTTCGGCCATGACGGTGTGCGCCTTGCCGAGCAGCGATTTGCAGACGACGCCGACGGAGACCCCCGCCGCCGACGCCGCGATCGCGGCCCGCAACCCGGCACCGCCGGCGCCGATCACGAGCACGTCGTGCTCGATCGTCTCCGGCGCCCCTCCCCCCGGTCCGGTCACAGGAGCCTCACGTCGGTCCAGATCCCCATCGAGCAGAGCCGCACGTAGACGTCCGAGAACGCCACCCACAAGAGACTCATCCACGCCCAGATCAGGTGCCGGCTGTTGAGACAGGTGACGCAGGCATACGCCGTGCGACGCAGCGGCGTCCTCGACAGCAGGTCGCGGCCACCGCCCACGAGGTGGCGCAGGCTGTGGCAGCTCAGCGTGTAGCCGCCGAGCAGCACGACGTTCAGGGCCAGCACCAGCGTGCCGACGCCGATGCCGAAGTGCTCTGCGCCCGTCGCCGGATCGGTGAACCAGAGCGCGTTCCACACGTCGTGCGCCAGGATGACGAGGAACCCGAGGGCGAGGTAGAGGAAATAGCGGTGGACATTTTGCAGGATCAGGGGGAACGCGCGCTCGCCAAGGTACGTCTTGCGCGGCTCGCCGACGGTACATGCCGGCGGATCGGCCCAGAACGCCCGGTAGTAGGCGCCACGATAGTAGTAGCAGGTGAGGCGGAACCCGCCCGGCGCCCAGAGGATGAGGATCGCCGGCGACCAGGGGAGCCACGACGGCCACCACGCCGGCAAGGCGCCGAACCACGCCTGGGCGGAGCCGAACAGCTCGGGCGAGTACAGCGGGGACAAGTACGATCCGAAGCGATAGTGGTCACCTTGCAGCGCGGCCCAGGTGGCGTACACAATGAACGCCGCGAGGAGGGTGAACACGATGGCCGGGCGGAGCCACCAGCGGTCCTGCCGCGACGTCTCACCGAACCGCCGCCTGCCGAGCGGCATGGTGGGGGTCCCAGTCGTCATCCGGTGACGGCTCCCGTGCGTATAAGGTCAGACAGACTATAATCTGATCCACTCCACCCCGTGAGGAGAACCGTGCATCGCCTGACCCTGACCTTGACACTCGCGGTGCTGCCCCTCACGCGCGGGTTCGCCCGGCATCCCGCGGCACCTGGGGACACCGACACCGGCCCGGTGATCCACGGCCATACCTGCTCCACATGAGCGCGCCTTCCACGCCGGACCACTCCGAGATCCGCAACGTCTCCGATACGGCGCATTGGGTCGCCGTCTATCGGGCGATGGAGACGGATCGCAAGGGCGCGCTGTTCCGCGACCCGTATGCGCGGCGCCTCGCCGGAGCGCGCGGGGAAGCGATCGTCAAGAAGATGCCGCGGGGCCGCGCGTTTGCGTGGGCGATGATCGTGCGCACCGCCGTCATGGACGAGATCATTCTCCGGGCCGTGAATCGCGACGGGGTGCGCACCGTCGCGAACCTCGCATCCGGGCTCGACACGCGCCCCTGGCGTCTCGACCTGCCGTTGAAGCTCACGTGGTTGGACGTCGATCTCCCCGAGATCCAGCAGTACAAGCGGGACGCCCTGCAGGGAGAGGAGCCGCAGTGCCAGCTCGAATGGGTCCCCGCCGATCTCGCCGACGCCGCGGCGCGGCGGGCGGTGACGGCGCGCATCGCGGCGACCCCCGGTCCCGCCCTCGTCATCACGGAGGGGCTCTTGATCTATCTCGAGCGCGAGCAGGTGATGGCGCTCGCCACGGACCTCGCCGCGGCGCCGAATCTGCGCTGGTGGCTGCTCGACATCGCGTCCCCCGGATTGCTGAAGATGATGAGCCGGACCTGGGGGAGGGGCGTGAGCCAATCGGCGCCGTTCAAGTTCGCCCCAGAAGAAGACACGGCGTTCTTCGAGCCGGCCGGGTGGAAGGAATTCGAGTACCGCGCGATGTTCGATGAGTCGCTGCGTCTCAAGCGGACGATGCGCTTCGCGCGCTTCTGGCAGGTCGTGGGGCGGGTCATGACGCTGTTCAATCCGCG
>DASSIL010000151.1:0-4173 GCA_035691925.1 Gemmatimonadales bacterium | reverse complement strand
GCGCTCGAGGGACAGCTGCGGCCACATTTCCTCTTCAACGTGCTCAACACGATTTCGTCGGTGATGTACGAGGATGTCGCCGCCGCCGATACCATGCTCGCCCGGCTCGCCGATCTGCTGCGGCGCACGCTGCGCCGCCCGGAGGGAGCCGAAGTCCCGCTCGCCGAGGAGATCGAGACGCTCGAGCTGTACCTCGACATCATGCGGGTCCGTTTTGCCGAGCGGCTGTCGGTCGACGTCCAAGTCGACGACGCCGTGCGAGCAGCGGCCGTGCCGGCCCTCGTGCTGCAACCGCTGGTGGAAAACGCCCTGCGCCACGGCGACCCGGGCCTGGGAGTGCCGGCACGGATCGCGGTGCGGGCGCGGCGCGACGACGGCAGCCTCCTCCTCGAAGTGGAGGACAACGGTCCCGGTCTCACGGGAACACCGGCGGACGCGCTCGGGAAGGGGGTTGGCCTCGCCAATACGACGCGGCGCCTCGAGCAACTCTACGGGAAGGGCCAGGCGCTCACGCTTTCCAACCTGACCGGGGGTGGGTTGCGGGTCGCCGTTGCACTCCCGTATCACACGGTGCCGTGAAGCTCAAGGTGCTGATCGTGGACGACGAGCGGCCGGCGCGCGCCAAGGTGCGGCGCTTTGTTGCAGCGGACCCGGACGTGGGACCGATCTTCGAGGCGCCGGACGGCGTGCGCGCGGTCGATCTGATTCGCGAGGAGTCGCCCGACATCGCGTTTCTCGACGTGCAGATGCCCGGGCTCGACGGTTTCGATGTCGTCGAGGCGCTCGCTCCCGACGCGCTGCCACACGTCGTCTTCGTCACGGCATTCGACGATTATGCCGTTCGCGCCTTCGACATGCACGCGGTGGATTATGTGATGAAACCGTTCGACGCCGAGCGGCTGGGGCGGGCGCTGGCGCGCGCCAAGGCGGCGATCGCGAGCGGGCGCGATGGCGGCGGGCCGCACGTCGAGCAGCTCCTCGCCGATCTGCGCCGCGACCAGCCGGAGCGCCTCGAGCGGCTGCTCGTGCAGGGCGCGGAGCGCTCGGTGCTGCTGCCGGTGTCACGGGTCGATCGCCTCGAATCGGCGCGCAACTACGTCGTGCTGCACGCCGGGCGCGAGACGTTTCGCGTGCGATCGACGCTCGATCGCCTGGAGCTGCGGCTCGACCCGCGGCGCTTCGTGCGCGTGAGTCGCACCGCCATCGTGAACGTCGACCGCGTCGCCGAGCTGAAACCGTGGTCGCACGGCGACTGGGTGGTGGTGCTCACCGATGGGGCGAAGCTGCGCCTGTCGCGAACCTTTCGCGATCGACTGGAGCGCTTCGGTCCCTGATGTATGTTGTGACTCCGTCCTCGACCGGAGTTCCGATGCGTCGCGTCGTCCGTCTCGCGTTTGCCATCTTCTCCATCACCGCTCGGGCGGCGTCGGCGCAGCAATCGAACGCGCCCTTCACCCTCGCTCAAGTCACCAGCTATCCGTACCCATCCGAGCTCGTCGCCGCGCCGTCGGGCGCCGCGATCGCCTGGGTGCTGAACGCAGGCGGGGTCCGCAACATCTGGGCGGCGTCCGCTTTCGAAAACTGGACTCCGCGTCGCCTGACGAAGTACAGCGAGGACGATGGCCAGGAGTTGACGAATCTCGCCTTCATGCCCGACGGGAAGACGATCGTGTACGTCCGCGGCGGCGACCACGACGCCAACTGGCCCGCCGAGGGCGGCCTGGCTCCCGATCCCGCTTCGAATCCCGAGCAGCCGAAGATGGGGATCTGGGCGATCGAGCTCACCGGCGGGGCGCCGCGCTTCCTCGCCGAGGGCGACCAACCGGTCATCTCGCCGCGCAATGACCGCATCGCGTTCGTGAAGGATGATCAAGCGTGGGCGGTGTCGTTTTTCAGCACGAGGCCCGCGGCACAGCTCTTCTTTTCGCGGGGCAAGAGCGGCTCGCTCGCCTGGTCACCGGACGGATCGGCGCTGGCGTTCGTCTCCGACCGCGGCGACCACAGCTTCATCGGCGTCTTTCGATCGGACACGGAGCCGATTCGGTATCTCGCTCCCTCGACGGGTCGAGATTTCTTCCCACGCTGGTCGCCCGACGGGAAACGGATCGCCTTCGTGCGCATGCCGGGGGAGGGCGGGTCCCCCGAGCCGCTGCTCGTGAACGTGCCGGCCCCGTGGTCGATCTGGGTCGCCGAAGCCGCGACCGGGGCGGGGAAACGGGTCTGGACGAGTCCCAAGACGCTGCACGGCTCGTATCCCGAGACGGCGGGTGAGGCGAATCTCAACTGGGGCGCGGGCGACGCCCTGATCTTCCTCGCCGATCTCGACGGCTGGCCGCATCTGTATTCCGTCCCGGTGGCGGGCGGCGCCCCGCAGCTGCTCACGCCGGGCGCGTTCATGGTGGAGCATGTCGCCGTCGCGCCCGATCACCAATTCATCGTGTACAGCGCCAACACGGGCGCGAGCGCGAACGACGGCGAGCGCCGTCATCTCTTCCGGGTCCCGGTGGATCGCGCACAGCCGATGCCGATCACATCGGGTGACGGCCTGGAGTGGACGCCGGCAATCACGAACGACGGCAGTACGATCGGATTCATTTCAGCTGAGCCGAAGCGCCCTCCCGTTCCCGCTGTCGTCCCCGTCGCGGGAGGACAACCGCAGCTGCTCGGGCTGGATCAAGTGCCGGCGGACTTCCCGAGCGCCAGCCTCGTCGTCCCCCGGGCCGTCACATTTCGCGCACCCGACGGGACGACGATTCACGGGACGTTGTTCGAGCGGCCGGGGTTGTCGGGGAAACACGCCGCCGTCGTGTTCGTTCACGGGGGACCGCCGCGCCAGATGCTGCTCGGCTGGCACTACATGGACTACTACTCCAATGCGTATGCCCTGAATCAATACCTCGCGAGCCGCGGCTTCGTTGTGCTGAGCGTGAACTACCGCCTGGGGATCGGCTACGGTCACGACTTTCATCACCCCGAGCACGCCGGCCCGGCGGGGGCGGCAGAGTATCAGGATGTCCTCGCCGGCGGGCGCTATCTCGCCGGTCTTCCCGAGGTCGACGCCGCTCGCGTCGGCATCTGGGGCGGCTCCTACGGCGGATTCCTCACAGCCATGGCGCTGGCGCGCAACTCGAACGTGTTCGCCACGGGCGTCGACCTGCACGGGGTGCACGATTGGACGGGTCGCATGGGCGACGGGCCGGGGCGAGTCGAGCGCGGCGATTGGGACAGCGCGCGCGTGGTCGCGTGGCGCTCGTCACCGGTGGCGTCGATCCGGACCTGGAAATCGCCGGTGCTCCTGATCCACGGCGACGACGATCGCAACGTGCGGTTTCACCAGACGGTGGATCTGGCGCGCCGCCTCGACGCCGCCGGGGTGCGCTACGAACAGCTCGTGCTCCCCGACGAGATCCACGGGTTCCTGCGCCACGGCTCGTGGCTGACCGCGGACTCGGCGACCGTCACGTATCTCGGCCGCGTGCTGCGCGAAGGGCCCTAGTCGAGGCCGTGGTCGCGGAGCCGGATCAGCTCGTCGAGCGACAGCGACGTGTAGCCGTGGGACGCAACGCGCCGCACGAAGTTGGCGGTGAGCCCGTGGTCGCGAGCGCGGCGCAGCTGGGCGAGCGACAGGTCGTGCAATCCGACGTCCTTGAGCTCCTTCGCGTAGCGGGCGTCCACTCCATGATCGCGCGTTTCGACCAGCTCTTCGACGTCGGAGGGGCGGTACCCGGCCGCGCGCAGGTCGTCGATGAAGCCGCCGTCCACGCCGTGATCCCGCACGCGCACCAGCTCCTCGGCAGGGAGGTTCTTGTAACCGGCCCGATCGAGCTCGGCGATGAAACCGCGATCCACGCCGTGGTCGCGCGTCCGGATCAATGCCGCGGGGCTGCCCAGGCGGTAGTGCGCGCTGTCGAGCGACAGGAGATACTCGCGGTCGACGCCGTGCGTGGCCATGCGTGCGAGATCGTCCGCGGTCGGGCGCTCGTACCCTTCCCGCGCCAGCTCGTCGACGAGGTCGATTCCGAGGTTCGCCATCGTCATCTGGAATTGCTGTTTCTCGGTCGGTGCGCCGATTCCGCGGCGTGCCAGCTCGGCGGTGAACTGGGCGTTCGGGGTGTACACGAAGTGGCCCGATCCCGAGCCTCTTGCGAACCACCCTTCGCAGGTGAGCGTCCC
>DASSIL010000150.1:0-12947 GCA_035691925.1 Gemmatimonadales bacterium | reverse complement strand
CGACGCAATCAAACAGGTCGACGCCGCGCTCGACCGCGGCCACGAGGTCTTCGGGAAAGCCCACGCCCATAAGATAACGGGGCAGGGTAGCGGGCAGCCGCGGCTCGAGCTCCTCCAGCGTGCGATACATGAGATCCTTGGGCTCGCCGACCGAAAGCCCGCCGATGGCGAGGCCGGTCCAGGCGCCGGTGTCGATGATGCGTTGCACCGCCTCCCGACGGAGCGCGGGGTAGGTCCCGCCCTGGACGATGGGCCAGAGCGTCTGGCGGTCGGGCGGTCGGGCGGTCAGGCGGTCGGTGGCGTGCGCTCCACTCTCCACCAGTTCCCGATGCCGGCGAGCGCAGCGCTCCAGCCAGTGCAGCGTTCTTTCCAACGCGTCGCGAGCGGTGGCTTCGTCCGCCCCTCCCGGCACAACGTGGTCGAACGCCATCGCGATGTCGGCGCCGAGGGTCCACTGGATTTCGGTCGCCCGCTCCGGGGTGAGCCGGCGGCGCGCGCCGTCGACGTGGCTCTGGAATTCGACGCCGTCCTCGTCGACCTGCCGGAATCCCTCGAGCGAGAAGACCTGGAAGCCGCCCGAATCGGTCAGCAGGGGACGGTCCCAACCCATGAAACGGTGGAGGCCGCCGAGCTCCCGGACGACCTCCTCGCCGGGGCGAACGTGCAGGTGGTACGTGTTGGCGAGCACGATCTCGGCACCCACGGCGCGCAGGTCGTGGGGCGAGAGGGCGCGGACCGTGCCCTGGGTGCCGACCGGCATGAAACACGGCGTCTGAACGGTGCCGTGGGGGAGTTCCAGCGCGGCCGCGCGTGCGCTTCCTGAGGTCCCGGCGATCGTGAGCTCGAACATGACGGCTACAAGATCGCCATGGCATCGCCGTACGAATAGAAGCGGTACCGCTCCCGGATCGCCTCGCGGTATGCCTGCATCACCATCTCATAGCCCCCGAAGGCAGCCACCAGCATCAAGAGCGTGGAGCGGGGCAGGTGAAAATTCGTAACCAGCGCATCGACGGCGCGAAACACGTACGGCGGCCGGATGAAGAGCTGCGTTTCTCCTGCGCCCGCGGCGATGCGGCCCGCGGCGTCTGCGACCGTCTCGAGTGCTCGCACCGTCGTCGTTCCCACGGCCCAGCGACGGCCGCCCGCACCGTGCCGTTCGTTGATCGCCCGTGCCACGTCGGCGCTGATCGCAAAGCGCTCGGCGTGCATCGGGTGTTGGGCGAGATCCTCCACCCGCACCGGCTTGAACGTGCCGATCCCGACATGGAGGTCGAGGGTCACCACCGCCGTCCCGCGTCCACGAATCTGGTCGAGCAGGGCGGTCGTGAAGTGCAAACCCGCCGTCGGGGCCGCGATCGAGCCGTCGTGCTCGGCATACACCGTCTGATAGCGCTCGCGGTCGCTGGCGTTCGGCGTGTGGTGGATGTACGGAGGCAGCGGTGCGAGGCCGTAGCGCGCGAGCGTCGCCGCTCCATCGAGCGCACCGACGAACCGGATACGCCTGAGGCCCCCGCCCAGGATTCCGGTGATTTCGACGGTGCTGTCGGGACCGATCGCGACCGTTCGTCCGACCTTGAGCTTGCCACCCGGATGGCCGAGGGCGAGCCAGTCGCCGTCGGCGCGCTGCTCGACGACGAGCAGCTCGGCCGGACCGCCGTGCGCGCGCACTCCGCGCAGCCGGGCCGGGATGACCCGCGACGCGTTCAGGATGAGGACGTCGTCGGGCTGAATGAGTTCGGGGAGATCGGTGAAGCGACGATGAGCGATCGTCCCGGTGGACCGGTCGAGCACGAGCAGGCGGGACGCGGAGCGTTCGGCGAGCGGCTCCTGCGCGATCAGGTCAGGGGGAAGATCGTACTCGAAAGCGGAAGCGGGGTAGCTCAGTCGAAGATCGTTCCCTGATCGGGGCGTTTCGCCGGCACGGCGAATCCGAAGTGCCGGTACGCGTTCGCCGTGGCGCAGCGGCCGCGTGGCGTGCGCGCCAGGAAGCCCTGCTGCATCAGGAACGGCTCGTACACTTCCTCGAGCGTTCCCGGATCCTCGCCGACGGCGGCGGCGATCGTCGTGAGGCCCACGGGGCCCCCCTCGAACTGCTCGATGATCGCTTTCAGAATGCGGGCATCCATGTCGTCGAGTCCGAATTCGTCGACGTCGAGCCGTTTCAGTGCTTCCGCGGCGACCGCGGCCGTGATCTTGCCGCCGGCGCGGACCTGAGCGTAGTCGCGCACCCGCTTCAGCAGACGGTTGGCGACACGGGGCGTGCCGCGACTGCGACGGGCGATCTCGGCGATGCCAGCCGGATCTGTCGCGACGCCGAGGATCCCGGCCGAGCGGCCGACGATCTGGACGAGGTCGTCGGGTGGATAGTAGTGCAGCCGCTCCACCAGCCCGAACCGTGCCCGCATCGGCGGCGTCAGGAGCCCGAACCGCGTCGTCGCCCCGATCAGCGTGAACCGCTCGAGCGGCATCGGGATCGTCTGCGCGTGCGGTCCGTCGGCGATGCGGACGTCGACCCGAAACTCCTCCATCGCCGGGTAGAGGAACTCCTCGAGCGCGGGCCGCAGGCGGTGCACCTCGTCGATGAACAGGATGTCGCCGGATTTGAGGCCCGTGAGCATCCCGACGAGGTCGCCGGGGCGCTCGAGCACGGGTCCGGAGGTCGTGCGGATCTGCACGCCCATCTCGCGCGCCATGAGCAAGGCCAATGTGGTCTTGCCGAGCCCCGGAGGTCCAAAGAAGAGGGTGTGGTCGAGCGGCTCCTTGCGCTGCTTCGCCGCATCGATCGCGATCTGGAGCGATTCCTTGACCTTCGCCTGTCCGACGAATTCCTCGAGGTTCGACGGGCGCAAGGCGGCGTCGGTGACACGCTCGTCGGGGAGTGCCTCCGGAGTGGTGACTTCGGCCCTGGTCATTTCCCCAACGGCTTCGCGCGCCACCGCACCGGGCGCGGGTCGCTTTCGACCTCGTGCTTCGCGTGGCAGGACACGCAGGCGTCCCGCGTGTTGGTGACCCCGCGCGGCAGCAGCTTGCGGTTGGTCACGCCGCAGCGGGTGCAGATCCATTCAGCGGTCACAAAGTCGGTCGCGGTCGTCATGGCTCACTTGGTCGTCAGGACTTGGAGTGCGCGGCGCACCAGCGCTTCGGCATCGGCATCGCCGCCATCGCCAGCCAGCGCCTGGCGCAACGCCCGCTCGGCCTCCGTTCCCCCGTACCCGAGGCGTTCCAGCGCCGCCAGGGCGGCGCGGGCGGGAGCGTCGAGGGGAGCGGGCTGGCCGCCCACAAGCTCGCCGAGCTTGTCCGAGAGTTCAAGCGCCAGACGCTCGGCGAGCTTGCGGCCGACCCCGGAGACCGAGGACAGCGTGGCGAGATCCTTCTTCTGAATCGCCCTGGTGCCGCGCTCCGCTCCGAGCGTCGACAGGAAGGCGACGGCGATCTTCGGTCCCACGCCGTTCACGGTGAGGAGTCGCTGGAACAGGTGCCGCTCGCGCTCATCGAGAAAGCCGTACAGCGACCATCCATCCTCGCGGACGACCAGCTCGGTGGCGAGCGTCACGGACTCCCCGAGGCCAGGCAGGCGCTCCATGACGCCGAGCGGAACGGTGACCTCGTAGGAAACGCCGCCCGGCGTCTGCACCACGACCCGGTCGGCGGTCCTGGCGGCGAGCTTGCCGGCGACGGCGGCGATCACGACCGGATGACGTGCGTGAGCGCCACCGCCACGCCGTCTGCGGCGTCGGAGGGGCGCGGCGCGTGCTTCAGCCTGAGCAGGCGCGCGACCATCGCCGCGACCTGGGCCTTCGGTGCGCCGCCTGCTCCCACCACGGATTTCTTCACCGTGGCCGGCGGATACCACGCCATGGCGACCGCGTGCTGCTCGGCGGCGAGCAGGACCACACCCCGCGCCTGCCCCAGCACCAGCGTCGTGCGCACGTTCTTATGGTAGAAGGTGTCTTCGAGTGCGAGGGTGTTCGGCTGGTGGCGCTCGATCAGCTCGACGATGCCGTCGTGCAGCTGCGCCAGGCGGCGGGGGAGGGAGCTGCGTTTGGCCAAGCGAATGACGCCGCATTCGATGAGACGTCCGAAGCCCGGGGTGCCGTTGCCGTACTCTACGACCCCGTAGCCGGTGACCGATGTGCCCGGGTCGATCCCCAGGACCTTCACGTCACCCGCCGACCGCGGCCATCGCCTCGGCGTCGATGTCGAAGTTGGAGGAGATCTTCGCGACGTCGTCCAACTCTTCGAGCGCCTCCATGAGGTTGAGCAGCTTCCTCGCGTCCGAGCCCTCGACCTTCACCGTGCTCTTGGGGATCAGCGCCAGCTCGGCACTCTGAATCGGCAGTCGCTGCTTGGCCAGCGCGTCGTGCACGGCATGGAAGTGCGCCGCCGGCGTCGTGATGACGAAGGTATCGGCGTCGCGCTGCAGGTCGTCGGCTCCGGCGTCGAGCGCCGCTTCCATGGCGTGGTCCTCGTCGATCTTGGTGGCGTCGAGCACGATCTGTCCCTTGCGATCGAACATCCAGGCCACCGAATTCGCCGCGCCCAGATTGCCGCCGTTACGGGTGAACTGATGGCGGATCTCCGCCACGGTCCGGTTCGGGTTATCGGTCGTGGCCTCGATCAGGATAGCCGCGCCGCCGGGACCGTACCCCTCGTAGGTGATCTCGTGGTACAGCACCCCCTCGAGCTCACCGGTCCCCTTCTTGACGGCCCGATCGATGTTGTCGGACGGCATGTTCTCGGCTTTGGCGGCGTCGATCGCCGTGCGCAGGCGAGGGTTTCCCGCCGGGTCGCCTCCGCCGGCCTTGGCGGCGATCGTGATTTCCCGGATCAGCCGCGTGAATAGCGCGCCCCGCTTGGCGTCGGTGACGGCCTTCTTCCGCTTGATTTGTTTCCACTTGCTATGACCGGCCATACCACCCACGCCCCGTTGTATCACCGTAACATAGCGAACTCCTTGACCGCCCGGCCACGCCACGGGTAGGATAGGCGACCATGCGCCCAACCTTCATTCTCCTGCTGTGCGTCGCCGCCGCGTCCTGCAATCGCCCGCAGCCCCCCGATACGCGTGCGATGCTGCGCAAGACCCTGCATGGCGTGCTCGTCTATCCCCGGTCCACCCTGGTCGACGCCGCCAGCGGTACGGACGCCGCCCAGTTGACCCTCACCACGCTCGATTCGGTGGGACCCGTGGCGGCCTGGTTCCGCACCGAGTTGAATCTCAACGGCTGGGTGCTGCAGAGTGACGTGACGAACGGCGATGGGTCGATCGCCATCGTGGCGCAGAAAGGAAGCCGGCCGCTGTGGATTACGCTGCGGCCCAACGTGGGAGGTCCCGGCTCGACCTACACCGTGATCGGCGCCGTGGTCTCGGGGGATTCGATGGCCGTGGCCGAGTCGGGCGCAGTGAAGCCGCCCGCGCGCTAGCGCACGCCCTCGATGCGGTAAATCCGTCCCGACGCCATCACGGCGTACACTTCCCCAGCCGCATCCTCGCCGAACGACACCGGGTTGTCGTTGATCAGCGGCGATGCCAGTGCGGGATAGGGCTCGGTGAGCGTTGGCCCGCTGAATTTCAGCGAGCGCACCCATCCGCCGCAGTAGTCCCCGTAGAAATAGGTGCCCGCCAACTCCGGGAACGCCTTGCCGCGATAGACGTACCCGCCCATGACGGCGCAGGCAGGTGAGTGGTGGTACTCGAGCACTGGCGGCACGAGTCCTGTGGTGTCGCATCCGATGAACGGCTGATAGCAGTGATTCCCTTCGAGAAAGGGCCACCCGAAATTGTTGCCGCCGCCGACCGGTGCCGGCAGAAAATCGATCTCCTCCCACTCCGCCTCGCCGACATCGCCGAACCAGAAGTCCCCGGTCTGGCGATCGAAACTCCAGCGCCAGGGATTGCGAACTCCGAGCTGCCAGATCTCGGGGCGCCATCCCGGCCGCCCGACGTACGGGTTGTCGGCAGGGATCGCGTAGGGCGTCCCGGCATCGACGTCCACGCGCAGAATCTTCCCGATCAGGGACGTGCTGTCCTGCGCGTGGCTCAGCGGATCGCCCCCCGCGGGGCCGTCGCCCAGCGCGATGTAGAACTTTCCGTCGGGCCCGAAGCCGACCTGGCCGCCGTACAACACGGCGTTCGTATCCTGCACCTGCGCCAGGATGACGCGCACGGGTGAAGGATTGGCGTGATCGAACGTGGCATCGGCGTGGTATTCCACGACCCGGGTATCGCCGTTGTTGTCGACGTAGTAGACGAACACCCGTCCATTGGTCGCGTACTGCGGATGAAACGCGATGCTGTAGACGCCGAACTCGTGTCCTTGCCCCGTCAGCGCCACGAGGTTCAGGTACGCCGAGTCCTGCAGGACTCCGTGCTTGCGGAGCCGGATGCGCCCGGGGCGCTCCACCACGAAGAGGCGCGACGTGTCGCCCGGAGGAGCGGCGACGAAAACGGAGAAATCGTAGCCCGAGTCGAACGGCGCGAGCCGGATGGCGGACCTCGCCGGGGGTGCCGTCGTGGAATCGCTGCATGCGGCGGCGCAACCGAAGAGCAGGGCGATACCTGCGCGGCGTGTCCAGCTCACCGATCGGGATCCACCATGTCTTCGAACCGCATCCAACGCCGGTAGAAGTAGAGATCGACGAAACCGGTGGGGCCGTTGCGATTTTTCGCGACGATCAGCTCCGTGGCGCCGTCGACGCCGTAGCCCGGGTGATACATCTCCTCGCGGAACAGAGCCAGCACGACGTCGGCGTGCTGCTTGACCGCGCCGAGGTGCCCAAAGTCGTCGAGCTGGGGACGGAGGTTCGAGCGGCCAGGGGCGAAGCGCGGCAGCTGGGCGACGACGAGCACCGTCACGTTGCGCTCGAGCGCGAACGCCTTGAGCCGCCGCAACACCGTCGCCATCTCTTCGTCCTGCACACCCGACGCGGCGTCGGCGGGAGGCGGCACGAGCTGCAGGTAATCGACGACGACGAGCGCCAGGGGCCCGAGCCGGTCGAGCAGGCCGAGCGCGCCGTCGAGATCCGGGCCGCTGAGCGGCAGGAGCGAGAGGGGAAGCCCGCGCAGTCGCACCGCGGCCGCGCCGACGCCGGCGCGCATTTGCTCGCTCAGGTCGGCCGAGCGCAATTCGTCGACCGCGACGCGTCCTTCGATGGCGAGGGCGCGCTCCATGAGGCGCTCCTCGTCCATCTCCCCCGAAAGGAACGCGACGCCGAGTGGTTGCTGCGCGACGCGGAGCGCGAGGCCGAGGGCGAACGCCGATTTGCCGGCGCCGACGTCGCCGCCGAGCACGACGAGGTCGCGGCGCCTCAAGCCCCCGCCCAGCAGCTTATCGACCGAAGGGAATCCCGTCGGGATCGTATCGCGCGGCAGCGTACCGGGTGGGTGCGCGTCGACCTTCTGCACCAGGGTCTCGAGCGACGGGCGTCGCGGCAGGCGTCGGGTACTCATGGTGACTGATTAATGTAAGCGCGCGTCCCGTGCCGCGGCGGCGACCGCCTCGGCGGCCTCGGTCCCGAGGACCTCGCGGCACGGCGCGACGAGCTGCGAGAGCACCAGGGCCGCAGCGGCCTGCGTTCCCGGCTCGAGCTGCGCCCGTGCCGCCGCCAGGGCGCGCTTCAGCGGGGCGGGGAGCGCGAGCCCCCCGAGACGATGCTCGAGGGCCACCAGGCGGCGGCGGTGATTCTTGATGCTCACGGGATGCGGCGGCAGCAGCGCCTCGGCGGCGCGCAGCGTGAGCCAGAGAGCGTAGAGCCCGTCCCGGCGCGGCCCGCGCTCCGCCTCCGCCGCGAGGGCCACGAGGCGCGCCTCGCTCGCTGTCACCGCGCCCACGCCACTCACGCGACGAGTCCGACCACCTTCGCGGCGGCGGCGACGATGTCCTCGGGACCGATGTCCGTGAGACAGCGATGATGTCCCATCGGACAGCGGTCTCCGCCCATCACCGAGCACGGCCGGCAGTCGAGCCGGCGCTCGAGCACTGCGGCCCGTCCTTGATAGGGGAAGAATCCGAACTGGCGGACCGTAGGACCGAAGAGCGCGACCACGGGCGCTCCGACGGCCGTCGCTATGTGCATGACCCCGGTGTCGCCCGACACGACGAGTCGCGCATGGGCGAGCAGGGCACCGGTCTGCTGCAACGACGCCGTCCCGGCGGTGTTGACCGCGAGCGGCGCGAGGGCCTCCCCCAGCGGACGATCTTCCACTCCTCCCACGGTCACGAGCGACCACCCACGGTCGCGCAGCTGCTGTGCGGTCGCACGCCAGCGCTCGAGCGGCCAGCGTTTGGTGAAGTGCGCGGCACCGGGTGCCAACACCGCGAACGGCTGCCCGGCCAGCCGCTGCGCACCGAGCCACTGCTGCGCCCAGCCGGTGGCTGCCTGACCGATGAAGAACTCCGGCGGGCCGCCGTCGGGCCGGACATCCAGGCCGCGGGCGGCCTCGAAATAGCGCTCCGCGACCGGCACCGGGGGACCGTAGAGATCGATCTTGGTCGAGACGAGCACGCCGCGAGCGAGCTTGCGTTTGGAGTAGCCACGCCAGGGGCAGCGGACGAGCATTCGCAGGGCGGTGCTGCGCAGCGACCCGTGCAGGTCGAGTCCCCGCGTCGGCGCGAGGGCGGCGAGGCGCCGTGCGAGCGACCGGACCGGTTCGCCGGGCTCCAGGGTTACGACGTCCGACAGGTGCGGGTTGTCGGAGACGAGTGGAGCCATGGCGTGTTTCGTGACGAAGACGAGCCGCGCGTCGGGGTGGCGGGCCCGCAGCACTCGCACGAGAGGGGTGGTCAGCAGGACGTCGCCGATGGAGGAGAACCGGACGAGGAGGAGACACGCCACGCAAAAAAGGTATGATGTCGGTAGCTTACGCGCATGCCGCGTCCCAAGACCATCCTCTGGGTGGACGACGAAGTCGAAGGCCTCGCCGCCCATCGACGGTTTCTGGAAGAGCAGGGGTTCGCGGTCGAGCCGGCGGCGCACGGCGACGATGCCCTCGCGCTGCTCAGACGCCAGCCGTACTCCGTCGTGCTGCTCGACGAGCAGATGCCGGGCCGCCGCGGGCTCGAGCTGCTCTCCGAGATCCGCGCCATCGATCCCGCGATGCCGGTCGTGATGGTGACGCAGAGCGAGGACTCGAGCGTGCTGCGCGAAGCGATCGGCGTCGAAGTCGACGACTACCTCGTCAAGCCGGTCCATCCGCGCCAGATCCTCTCCGTCGTCACGCGGCTCGTCGAAGGCGACCGCATCCGCCAGCAGCATCTGGCCCGTGATTTCGTCACGCGCTTCCGCGAGCTCGAGGCGCGGCGCGGGTCGTCGCTCGCCTGGCGCGAGTGGATCGAGCTGGTGGTGGAGCTGACGCGCTGGGAAGTGCGGCTCTCCTCGGGGAACGAGCCCGGGCTCACCGAAGCCGCCACGACGATGCAGGCCGGGTTGCGCAAGGACTTCACCGAATTCATTCGCAAGCACTACACGACCTGGCTGGCGCACCCGGAAGGAGATCGGCCGCCGCTGTCGGTGGATGTGGGCGCCGAGTTTCTGGTGCCGGTGCTACAGTCCTCGAACCGCGCGATGCTGGTCGTGGTGGACTGCCTGCGACTCGACCAGTGGGAGGTCATGCGCGACCTGATCACGCCGCTCTTCGACATCGAGGAGTCGCACTACTACAGCATCGTCCCGACGGCCACGCCCTTTTCGCGCAATGCGATCTTCTCGGGGATGTTCCCGATGGAGATCGCGGCACGCCATCCCGAGTGGTGGGGCCAGCCGTCCGACGAGGAGAGCCTCAACGCCTACGAGCCGCAGCTCCTGGCGGAGCAGCTCGAGGACCTGATGGGCCACCCCGTACCGGTGCGCTACGAGAAGCTGTTCTCGGCGTCGGACGGCGGAGACCTGTTGCGGCGCCTCCCGGCGCACCTCGCCCAGGACGGCGTGACGGCGCTCGTCTTCAACTTCATCGACCTCCTGACGCACGGGCGCTCCGAAAGTGCGATCCTGTACGAGGTGGCGCGCGACGTCGCCGCGCTGCGCGGCCTGACGCGCACCTGGTTCGAGCGCTCGCCGCTGCTCGCCGCACTCCACGAAGCCGAGCGACGTGGCGTCACCGTGCTGCTCACGACCGACCACGGGTCGATCCACTGTGAGACGCCCGCGACGGTGTTCGCCAAGCGCGATGCGACCGCGAACCTGCGCTACAAATTCGGGGAGGACCTGCGCGCCGAGGATCCCGAGGCGGCGATTGCGATCGATGACCTGAAGGCGTGGGGGCTGCCGCCGCACGGCCTGGGCGTGCGCTTGCTGCTCGCGGCCGGCGACCGCTTCTTCGTCTATCCTACGAAGTTGCGCGAGTACCAGGCGCGCTACCGGGGCTCGTTCCTGCACGGCGGCGTCAGCCCCGAGGAAGTGATCCTTCCGGTGGCGCTGTTGACCCCGCGCCGCGCGAAGCAGGGCACCCGCTAGATGGCAGATCGCGCCGTGGGGAGAGACCTCCTCCGGCTGCTCCGCCCCTACACCTCGCTGTTCACCGCCACGATCGGCGCGACGGTCGTCGCGTCGCTGCTCGATGGCTTCACGTACGTGCTGTTGATCCCGTTTCTGCGCACGCTGTTCCACCAGCCGGCCATCGCCACGGAAGGCGGCTCGGCGGTGCAGGTGCTGCTGGGGAAGATCGCCGGGCCCTTCCTCGCGGCGGGCGCGCCCGAAGTGGCGCTGCGCAACGTGGTCGTCGTGCTGCTGGCGGCGCTGGTCCTCAAGAACGCGTGCGAGTACCTGTCAGCGTACTGGTCGGTGGTGATTCAGGAGGGTGCCGTGCGCGACCTGCGCGTCCGGCTTTTCGCACATCTTCAGACATTGCCGCTCGGCTATTTCCAGCGCACCCGGGCCGGGCAGACCGTCGCGCGGCTGATCACCGACACCGACCAGGTGAAGCTGGCGGTCAGCGCCGCGCTGGCATCGCTGCTGCAAAACATTCTGATGATCGTCGTCTACCTGATGATCATGCTGGGGCTGTCGCCGCGGCTGACCCTCATCGCCCTGATCTTCGCTCCCGTGTTGCTGTTCGTGATCCGGCCGCTGGTGCGCCGGTTGCGGCGCCGCTCGCGCGAGGTCGCCGCCGAGCGCGGCGAGCTGACGGCGCATGTCGGCGAGATGGTCGGTTCGGTGAAACTGGTGCGCGCCTATGTCGCCGAGGCATTCGAGCGTTCCCGCTTCCTCGCCCTCGCCAACCGCTATCGCAAGCGGGTGCTGCGGGCGCAGCGGTTCTCCAGTCTCACGAGTCCCGTGAGCGAGGTGTTCGGCGGGATGATGATCGTGGCGATCCTCTGGTACGGAACGCTGCTCGCGCTGCGCGCGTCGCAAGGCATGGGGCCCGAAGAGCTCATCACCTTTCTGATCGTGGCGCTCCGCTTGAATTCTCCCATCAAGAGTATCGCCAACTACCCGGCGATCATGTCGGGGGCGACCGCTGCCGCCGAGCGCGTCTTCGAGGTGCTCGACTTGCCGTCGGAAGAAGTCGACCAGGCGGGTGAGGGACCGGCGCACTTCTCCAGGACGATCGCCTATCGCGGGGTGTCGTTTGCCTACGGGCACGACGCCGCGGTGCTGCGCGACGTCGAGCTCGAGGTGCAGAAAGGCCAGGTGGTGGCGATCGTGGGGCCGTCGGGGGCGGGGAAGACGACGCTGGTCGACTTGCTGCCGCGGTTCTACGAGCCCACCAGCGGTACGATCACCATCGACGATGTTCCGATCACGCGGTTCACCCGCAGCTCGCTGCGCGGCCTCATGGGCATCGTGTCGCAGGAGACGATCCTTCTGAACGACACCGTCCTCGCCAACATCGCCTACGGCCGCCCGGGGGCGACGCTCGCCGCGGTCGAAGCGGCGGCGCGTGCCGCGAACGCCGCCGATTTCATCGAGCGGCTTCCCGAGGGTTACCAGACGGTGCTGGGGGAGCGGGGGACGCGGCTCAGCGGGGGGCAACGCCAGCGCATCGCGATCGCGCGGGCGCTGTTGCGCGATCCGCCGATCCTGATTCTCGACGAGGCGACGAGCGCGCTCGACACCGAGTCGGAGCGGCTGGTGCAGGAGGCGATCGACCGCCTGATGCAGCACCGCACGGTGCTCGTCATCGCCCACCGTCTCACGACCGTGCAGCACGCCGACCACATCGTCGTGCTCGCCGAGGGCCGCATCGTGGAGCGCGGCACGCACGACGAGCTGCTCGTCCGCGACGGGTTGTACCGGCGGCTGTACGACCTGCAATTCGGACTGACCACCTGATGCTGTCGGGCTTCACCCTCGTCCGCAACGCCGTCAAGCTCGACTTCCCGATCGTCCCCGCAATCCGATCGGTGCTCGAGGTGTGCGACGAGGTGGTCGTGAACGTCGGCACGTCGGAGGACGAGACGCGCGATCTGGTCGCCGCGGTGGGCGACCCGCGTGTCCGCATCCTCGACAGTGTCTGGGACTTCACGAAGAAGAACGAGATGCTGTCGCAGGAGACGCTCAAAGCGATGCAGGCGTGCCGCGGGGAGTGGGGGATCTATATCCAGGCGGACGAGGTGCTCGAGGAGAGCGGCGCGCACCTGCTTCGTGACAAGACGCGCGAGTGGGACGGGGACGCGCGCGTCGAAGGCCTGCTCGTCGACTATCTCCACTTCTACGGCGGGTTCGATCGAATCGCCACGAACCGGCGCTGGTACCGGCGCGAGGTCCGCTGCATCCGGCTGGGACGCGACATCCGCCCCTATCAGGGAGCGCAGGGATTTCGCGTCGGCCCCGAGTACCGCAAGATCCGCGCGCGGCGTACCGGGGCGCGCATGTTTCACTACGGCTGGGCGCGCCCCGCGAACGCGATTCGCGAAAAGTACGAGATCTCGAAGACGATTTATCCCTGGAGCCGCGAGCGCTCGGCGCGCGAGCAGGAGCGCGGCTACCTCGAGTGGCTGCCGCTC
>DASSIL010000149.1:0-2573 GCA_035691925.1 Gemmatimonadales bacterium | reverse complement strand
CGTGACCGAACTTCTGGTAGAACTGCTCCGACAGTTTCGCCAGCGGCACCGCAATCTCCGTGAGAGAATCGGCACCCACGCTAATAGTACGCTCGGCTCGGCCACCAATCCAAGTCCCGCCGGTGGGATCGAAAAAGTGCGACACCGCGCGGCAATGAACCGCGGCTCGGCTGCTGTCACCCATGGTGACGTCGATTTCTTGTCGCTCTCAGCGACAGATAGCCGAGCCGCGGCTCTCAGCCGCGCGGAACGAACGAGATCCCCGCCCCCAACGAGCTCGATGCCGTTTGATCGCGCCTAAGAGGCGCGACTCGGCTGCTGTCACCGAGGGTGACGTCGATTTCATTAGGAGTGAGGCGATAAGATCGTGCCCGTCACCTAACTCCTCGACGTCCACTCGGCGGCTTGGCGGCTTAGCGTCTGCCTCTACGGCTCGGCGGCTTGGCGTCTGCTTAGGCGGCTCGACGTCTCCAGCCTACGGTGTGACTCGCACCCCTACTTCCACTACGGTCAATGCCCCCACCGCGCCATTCACGTATTTGCTGTTCGCCTCGACCAACTGCTGGCGCTCGAGCCGTGCAATCCCCCACGTCTTCGGACCCACGGGGAAATCGACGCCCGCGCCGAACAGGTACATCCAGCTCGTGTGGTAGACCATGTTGGTCGGGTCGCTGGACTTGATGCGGTACACACCGGTGCCGAGCGCCACCACCGGCACGACCCCCTCCGACTGCGACAACGCGTACTCGCCGCGCACGATCCCCTGGTACAGGCCCACCGAGAGATGCGCCGAGCGTGCATCGGCGCCGAGGACGCCGAGGCCGAGGCCCGCTTGCAGCCGCAGGCGGGGCGCGACCTCCCGGCCCAGGACGACCTCGCCGCGAAAGCCGGGACGGCCGGAAATGAACGCCGACAACCCGCGGAAGCCGTAGTTGAACGCGACGCCGCCGGCGCGCGCGCCGAATGACCACGGACCCGTCACGAGCGGCGGCAGCCGCACGTCGACCAGGATCTCGCTCTTCTGCCCCGGGCCTTGCAGCGACACCGTGGAGCTGCCGGTCTTCCGCGGCACGAGCACGAACACACCGGCCGGCGCCGTGCGCGGCTGCCGCACCGCCACGGCGCTCCCCGTCACCATGGGCGCGATGCCGTAGATCGGGACGTCGTTGCCGTAGGCGTCGCGCGTCACGGCGCGCAGCACCACGGTGTCGCGCGACGTGATCGTCACGAGCGCGACCGAGCGCCCGTCCCGCACCACTTCGAGCGACTGCGCCGGTCCCGGCGTCGCGTACAGCAAGGCCTGGCGCGACACGCGGCCCACGTTCGCCGTGATCACCACCGTGCCGGCGCGATCGCCCAGCGTCACCTGCACCGCGGCGATACCGGCGGAGTCGGTCACGGTGCTGGCCGGCCGCACGTCGCCGTTCACCACCCCGAAGCGCACGGGGTAGCCCGGCACCGGGCGACCGGCGGTGTCGCGCACCTCGAGCACGAGCGGCGCGCGCGCCGCCTGGTGCACGAGACCGCGCTGGTTCGCCCCCGCGATGAACTGCGTGCGATCCTCCGACACCGCCAGCTGCTGGAACAGCACGGTGAGCGTTCCCACCAGCTGACCGGCGGCGTATACCCCCGCCTGCCCGCTGCCGTGCACCGAGTCCGCGGTGATGGCGATCGTCGTGTGGCCCCGGGCGTCGGTCGGCGGTCCCGTCGCCGGCCCGAGCTCGGCGGTCGTCCCGGCGATCTGCACGGGGACTCCCACGACCGGGCGGCCACTCGAGTCCGCGATCGTCACGTCGATCGCCGCGGACGAGCGCACCCCGCCACGGAACACCACGACGCCGGGGGTCACCTCGGCGCGCGCGATCGACGGTGACGTCGCCACGAGCGTCAGCGACGCCCGGGGATACTCCGATCCGCTCGCCAATACGACCCGCAAGTTGCGTCGCCCTGCCTCCATGCCCACCGGGAGCCGCAGCACGGCCACGCCGCGGCTGTCGGTGCCCGCGCCGGGATTCTGCGTCGGCCCTCCCGGTGTTCCGGTCGCCCCCGCGAGCTCGACCGACACGCCGCGCACCGGCACATCCCAGCGCAGCACCCGCACCGCGATCGGCACTTCCGTTCCCGTGACGGCGTGCACCACGGCCGGCGCCACGATGCGCAGCGTGCCGCCTGGCCGGGCGCACGCGGCGACGGCGTTCATGACGGCGGTGTCGGCGGTCGACGCGACCAGATCTTCACGGTCGCGATCGCTCGGCGTGAAGGAGAGACAGTTGCGCCGCACGCGCAGGGCGATCTGCTTGTTGGTCAATGGGCCCGACGTGAGCATCCGGATGAGATCGGTCTTCCGCAGCGGCCTGGCGGTGGAATCCGGAATCGCCGCAATGGGGGGAGCGGGCGAGGGAACCTGCGCCGCGGCGCTGGCGGTGAGCGCGGCGAGAAACAGGACGTGCACGGCCCGGGATGCGGGCATGGGGAGCTAACCTAAAGGCCGACGGTAGGGGGCGGTAGGAGACGGTAGGGGACGGGAGGAGACGGTAGGAGACGGTAGGAGACGGTAGGAGACGGTAGGAGAC
>DASSIL010000148.1:0-6656 GCA_035691925.1 Gemmatimonadales bacterium | reverse complement strand
TGCGCAATCCCCCGGCAGCGGTGATCCGGGTTGGCGACGAAGATCTCGTAGCCGGTGCTGCCGTAGCGCCACGTGATGGAGTACTCGGGCCACGCCGCGGGGATACAGGGATCCAGCTCGAAGCTCGCACCGTGGCGCTTGAGGCCGAGGATGCTCTCCAGCCCCGCGCGGTACATCCATCCCGCCGAGCCCGTGTACCACGTCCACCCACCGCGTCCGGCGAGTGGCGCGTGCGCGTAGACATCCCCTGCCATGACGTACGGCTCGGTCTTGTACCGCTCGACGTCCCCCGCGCTCCGTGTGTGGTTGATGGGGTTCAACAGGTGGAACAGCTCCACGGCCTCATCACCGTTGCCGAGCCGGGCCACCGCCATCATCGTCCACACCGCGGCGTGCGTGTACTGGCCGCCATTCTCACGCACCCCTGGGGGGTATCCCTTGATGTAACCCGGATCCTGCGCCGACTGATCGAACGGGGGCGTGAGCACGAGGACGACCCGCGCCCCACGCCGCACCAGCTGGGTGCGGACGGCATCCATCGCCTGCTCGGCGCGCCTTCTGGGCGCGGCGCCGGACAAGACAGCCCAGGACTGGGCGATCGAGTCGATCTTGCACTCGTCGTTCTGCGCCGAGCCGAGCGGTGTCCCGTCGTCGTAGTAGCCCCGCCGGTACCACTCCCCGTCCCACGACTGCTCGAGCATGTGCGCCAGCCGGCCGGCCTCGCCGGCGTACCGCGCCCCCCGGGCCGGGTCGCGCTGCTCGCACAGCGCGGTGAACTGCCGCAGCACCGTGTGCAGGAACCAACCCAGCCAGACGCTCTCACCGCGGCCCTGAATCCCGACGCGATTCATCCCGTCGTTCCAATCGCCGCCACCCATCAACGGAAGGCCGTGGGTGCCGGCGGTCAGGCCCTTGTCGATGGCGCGCACGCAATGGTCGAAGAGCGACGCCGCGGTGGCGGAGACCCGAGGCTGTCCATACACCTCCGTCTCCCCAGCCGCGAGGACCTGCGCCTCGAGGAACGCGATCGACTCGTCGAGGATGCCGCGGTCCCCGGTCGTGTCCACGTAGTGCGCCACGGCGTAGGGCAGCCAGAGCAGATCGTCCGAGCAGCGGGTGCGCAGACCGCGGCCCGACGGCTCGTGCCACCAATGCTGCACGTCCCCTTCGAGAAACTGCCGGCCCGCGGCCCGGAGGATGTGCGCCCGCGCCACCTCGGGCCGCGCCAGCGAGAGGGCCATGACGTCCTGGAGCTGATCGCGGAAGCCGAAGGCACCGCTCGGCTGATAGAAACCGGTCCGCGCCCAGAGCCGGCAGCTCAAGTCCTGGTACAAGAGCCAGCGGTTCATGAGCAGATCGAACGAATCGTCGGGGGTGCGCACCTGGACGGTCTCGAGTGTGTCGGCCCAGAATTGCCGCACCGTCTGTAAGGCGCGGTCAGCGGCGTCCACCGAGCCGTGCTGGCGCACCAGTTCGCAGGCGTGCGCCTGATCCCGCCCCTGTCCCAGGATGAGCACGAGGCGGCGACTTTCCCCCGGATGCAGGGCGATCTCGACCTGCAGGGCTGCGCACG
Source organism: Gemmatimonadales bacterium (assembly GCA_035691925.1). Lineage (GTDB taxonomy): Bacteria > Gemmatimonadota > Gemmatimonadetes > Gemmatimonadales > GWC2-71-9 > DASTHG01. The sequence continues at coordinate 5,083 of DASSIL010000148.1, read as the reverse complement.
GATCGAGCCCCGCACCGAACTGACCCGACAGTCCGTGCCGGCGGAGCGCGGCGGGCCGCGCCAGCGAGCCGTTGCGTCCCAGGAAGGACAGCCGATCCCCAGTGGCGGAGCCTGCCGGCTCGCTGACGTGCGCGAAGGCGACGCGACCCGCAAACTCCTGGTTGTAGGGGTTCGTGGCCAGGACGGCCCCCGTCTCCTCGTCGCGCTCCGTCATTACGTGCAGGTGTTCCCCGGGCTGCGGCGGTCCGAGGCGCCATTCGTTGTAGGTGAACACGCTCAGGCGCCGCCGCCGGGCGGTCCGGTTGGTGAGGGTGAGGAGCGAGAACTTCACGGGGTCCTGCGCGTCCACGAAGACGGCGAGCTCCTGGAGGATCCCGTGCGAGGCATGCGTGAAGCGGGAGACGCCGGCGGCGTGATGGATCACGAAGCGGCCGCTCGTGGGCGTCCGTCGCGTCGGTCCAGGAGTCGGCGACCAGACGTCGCCCCCGTCCTCGTCCCTCACGAAGAGTGCCTCGGTCGTGGGGTCGGTCACGGGATCGTTGGCGAACGGGGTCAGGCGGTTCTCGCGGCTGTTCTCCGCCCAGGTGTGGGTCGAGCCGGATGACGAGACCAGCGTCCCGAAGCCGGGGTTGGCGATGACGTTCACCCACGGGAGTGGTGTCTCCTGGTCGCCGTCGAGCACGACCGCGTACTCGCGGCCGCCGTTGGCGAAGCCTCCCGTCCCGTTGGCGAAGGTGAGCGTGGGCGCTTCGATCTCGGGCGTGTCCGGCCGCAGCGCCGGGAGCGGGGGTGGCGGCGGCAGCTCCCGTTGCCAGTGCGGCTCGGGATACGGCATGTCCAGCTGGCTCGCCAGCTCGCCGCGCGTTCCGCTGAGGATCACCCGGGCCACGCTGGCGAACAGGCTCCGCTCATCCTCGCTCATATGGTCGCCGCGCAGCAGGTATACGCCGCCCGGCCGGTGCTTCCACGCCCCCCAGGGTCCGGTGTCGAGCAGCGCCGCCAGCTGCACCTGGATGTCGTCGACGTAGCCCACCGGATGCTCGTTCATGATCACCACGTCTGCGCTCAGCCCTTTGAGCCGCCAGTACTCCTGGGCCTGGAGCACCTGCTGCGCGAGGGGGAGGTCGTCTCCCGAGACCACGCGAACGAGGAGGATGGGGAGATCGCCGGAGATCCCGTGCGCCCACAGCCCCGGTTGTCCCAGGACGTTGCGCCCCAGCACTTCCGGCCCGGCGCGCAGCGAGGCGTCGGAGTAGAGGACCCGGGAGGCGAGGCGCTCGAACAGCTGGGCGTCGTCGCTCGAGATCCCGAGATGCCGCAGCGTGCTCTGCGCACGGGTGAAGGCCAGCGCGAAGGTGCGCGCGGCGGCGCTGGGATCGTGATACTTGTGGGCGATGGCGAGCGCGCCATCGCGGCTCGCCGCCATGCCCGTCGCGAAGGACATGCGCACGAATCCGCCCGGTGCCAGACGAATGCGTTGGCGCAGACTGACGATCGGATCGAGCACGGTCCCCGTGGACCCTGAGAGCGGTCGCCCGTCGAGCGCCGCCGGGTTTTCGGGGCTCTTGCCCCGTCCCAGGAACCGTTCGCGGTCGGTCTCCCACTCGACCGGCCCCTGCATGCGCCCTTCGACGCTCAGCACGTGCACCGCCCAGACACCGGCATCGTCCGGCGCGCGGGGCCGCCGCGTGCAGATCAGCGCGGCGCTCTGGGGGAGATACTCCGTCTCGACAAAGAGCTTGCTGAATGCCGGGTGGGCCAGGTCCGCGGCCGCGGTAGCCAGGACGATCTCGGCGTAGCTCGTCACCTCGAGCTCGCGCGGCCGGTCGCTCAGGTTGCTGACGGTCAGGCGCCGCACCTCGACGTCGTCCTCGGTGGAGACGGCGATGTCGAGCTGCGTCGCGATGTCCTCGTGACGACGGCGGAACACGGCGCGCTCGGCATGGAAAGTGACCAGATACTCTTCCGGCTCCCGGTCGGTGGGGTGATAGGCGGCGGACCAGACCGATCCGCTGCGCACGTCGCGCAGGTAGAGGTACTGGCTCCCCGGGTCGCGGGTGGCGTCCTCGCGGTAGCGGGTGACGACCTTGCCGCGGCAAAAGCTGGCCCCGCCTCCCGCGTTGGTGACGATCGCCGTGTAGGCGCCGTTCGACAGAAACTGCGCATGGGGGTAGCGCGTGTGAGGCGAGCGGAAGCGGCGCACTGCCGGGGCGGCGGCCGGCGCCGCCACCCGCGTCTCCTCGGCGGGCTGGTGCCGTGTGATCGCCGCCTGGCGCGGCACGCGCTCCTGCAACAGCAGCTCGGTGGCCTGTATCCGGGGATCGGCGTGGAGGCGCTGCACCATCGGGAAGTCGAGCAGGGTATTGGCCAGCGCTACCAGACTCATCCCCTGATGGTGGGCCATGAAGGCCCGCACAACGGCCCCGCCCTTGCCGTGCGTGTAGTCGATCGCTTCGTAGAACCCGTACGGACCTTCCAGCCCTTCCCGGGCGAGGCGCCGGAAATTGTGGGCGGCCCGCTCCGGGTCGACCATCGCCGCGAGCGCGGTGGCGTAGGGGGCCACCACCAGCTCGTCGCCCAGGCCGCGTTTCAGTCCCAGGCCGGGGACGCCGAACGCCTTGTACTGATAGGTCCCGTGGTGATCGACGACATTGAACGCCGACTCCGAGATTCCCCAGGGGACGCCCTGCTGCCTCCCGTATTCGATCTGCCGGCGCACGGCCATGCGGCACGACTGGTCGAGGAGGGTGCCGGGGTAGCTCTTCATCACGAGCAGGGGCATCAGGTACTCGAACAGACTGGCGCTCCACGACAGCAGCGTCGGGGCGCCGTCCACGCTGGTCAACAACCGCCCCAGGTGGAACCAGTGACCGTCGGGGACATCGCCCTTGGCGATCGCGACGAAGCTGGCCAAGCGGGCCTCGGACGCCAGCAGGTCATAGAACGACGGATCGAGACGGCCGGGGCCTTGCGCCTCTTCGAGACGATAGCCGATGGCGAAGATCTGGCGCTGCCAGTCGTAGAGGAAATCGAAACTCATGCCCTCGACGACCGCCAGCGCGCGCTGCGCCAGGGTCTCGAGCAGCGTCGCGAATCCAGGCGGATCCTGGACCGGGGCCGTCACACCCGCGGCCAGCGCCCGCGACCAGTAGATCACCTCGGCCCGGTCCGGAGACGGCTCAGCTACGCTGTCGAACCGTGCGATCGCCTCTGCGAGCGCCGGGCCGAGTGCGGCGGCTCGCGCCAGACTTTCCGCTGTGTCATCGCCATCCTGCAACGCGCCGAGGATGGACGCCACGCTCTTCGTAAGACCGGCCGGCGCATCCGCCAGACGGTTCAGGTACTGCCGCGCCAGCTCCGCGGTGTCGGCCAGGCCGCCGCAGATGCGGTCTGCCGGCACGGGCTCGTGGGCCAGCCGTCGCAGGCCTTCCGCCAGCGCCAGCAGGGCGGCGGCCAGGTTCCCGCTGTCCACGGTCGAGACGTATCGGGGAGTCAGCGGCGCCAGCGTCGTCGTGTCGTACCAATTGAGGAGATGACCCTCGAACCGCTCCAGCGCCTCCGTGGTAGAGAGCGTTGCTTCGAGCCGCTGCACCAGCTCAGCGGTGCCGATGTAGCCCAGGTCGTGCGCCGCCAGCGTCGCGAGGAGACCCATCCCGATGTTCGTGGGGGACGTGCGATGCGCGACTGTCGGAACTGGGAGAGGCGATTCCTGGACGTTGTCGGCGGGGAGGTCGTGATTCTCGGCCCCCATGAACGTCTCGAAGTAGCGCCAAGTCCGGCGCGCGATGAGCCGGAGGAAGCGCCGGTCCTCCGGCGTCAGTTCGTGCCGCTCGGGCGACACCGGTCGGCTGAGCCAGTACGCCACCAGCGGTGCGACCAGCCACACGAGCAGCAGCGGGCCTGCCTCCGGCAGGCTCCCCGGCCGCCCAGCGACGATGAGGACGAGGAGGATCAGGGCGATGACGGGGCTGGCCGCCATCTCCACGAGGAACAGCAGCGCGCCGGCTCGAAGGCTGAGCCCCGCGGCCCGGGCGGCGGCCGACGCTGCGGTCTCCCACTCGAGGAGGCGGCGCTGCGTCAGGACGAGGCGTACGAGCGTGAGCGCGATGGCATGGGCCATCTCGTACGCGTGGTAGGCGAGGAAGGTGATCTGCAACAGCGTCTGGGCAACGGCGGTCTTCACGTCGTCGGCAAGAATTCGCAGGAACACGCCCAGGGGTTGCTGCGGGGCGGGGCCCGCGCCGAGCCGTGCGACGAGCGGATATAGTGGAAAGGCGAGGACCGCGAGCACTCCAAAGGTCCAGACCAGAGGGGTTCCCGGCAGCACGAGCCAGGCGAGCGCCAGAACGCCCAGGGTGGCGGGGGCCACCAGCGTGCGCCGCAGGTTGTCGAGGATCTTCCAGCGGGAAATGACGGGGAGAGTGTTGCGCTCCACGCCCCCGCGGGTCGGGACCAGGGGGAACAGCCAGAACAGGATCTGCCAGTCGCCGCGTGCCCAGCGGTGCTGCCGCCGCGCGTGCGCGAGCACGCTGGCGGGGTAATCGTCCACGACTTCGACGTCCGTCACCAGCGCGGCACGGGCGTGCAATCCCTCGAACAGATCATGGGACAGGAGCGCGTTTTCCGGAATCCGTCCGTCGAGGGCCGCGATGAACGCATCGACGTCGTAGAGGCCCTTGCCGGTGAAGATCCCCTCCTGGAACAGATCCTGATACGTGTCCGAGACCGCGGTGGTGTAGGGATCGACGCCCGTGTGGCCGGCGTACACGCGGGCGAACAGCGATCCGGCAGCGCTCGCCATCGTTACGCTGACCCGAGGCTGCAGGATGCCGTACCCCCGGGTGACGCGGCGCAGGCGGCGATCGAAGACGGGGCGGTTCAGGGGATGGGCGATGATGCCGATGAGCTTGCGGGCGGCGTGCAGCGGCAGCCGGGTGTCCGAGTCCAGGGTGATGCAGTAGCGGATGCTGGGCAGCACCTCCGGGTCCCCCACGTGGAGGCGGTAGCTCGTGTCGGTGGCGCCGCGCAGCAGGCGGTTGAACTCCTCGAGCTTGCCGCGCTTGCGCTCCCAGCCGATCCACGA
>DASSIL010000147.1:0-6058 GCA_035691925.1 Gemmatimonadales bacterium | reverse complement strand
CGGATCTCGAGCAGGAAGCGGTCGGGACCGAGCGTCGCGGCAAGCTCGGGACGCAGCACCTTGAGCGCCACGTCGCGGTCGTGGCGCAGGTCGTGCGCGAGGTAGACGATCGCCATCCCGCCGCGACCGATCTCGCGACCGATCGTATACCGGCCCGCCAAGGCGCTTTCCAGGCGATCGCGCAGCTCGGTCATCTGCCTGCGATGCTCCGCGTAGCGGTGCGAATACCGACAGAGTCTCAGCGTATCGTCCCGCGCGCGCCTCCGCCAGCAGACGGCGCCCTGCCGCCGAACGCAGCACGTCTCCCGCCGTAGTCAATTCACCGACAATCCCAACCCCTTGGCTTGGCGCAGCTTGCCAGCTAGTTTGGGGGGCTCCCGATGGCGGACTACACGTTTTCGCGGGGACAATTGCTCCTCCTCGCCGGCACGGCCAACCGGCCGCTCGCCGAGGAGATGGCGCAGCAATTGAATCAACCGTTGTGCGCCGTCACGCTGCGCCATTTCGCCGACGGCGAGCTGTTCGTGAAAATCGACGAGAACGTCCGCGGGCGCGACGTGTTCATCATTCAATCGACGAACCCGCCGGCGGAGAATTATCTGGAGCTGTTGCTGCTGATCGACGCCGCGCGGCGGGCCAGCGCGGCGCGAATCACGGCGGTGCTGCCCTACTTCGGCTATGCGCGCCAGGACCGCAAGGACCAGCCGCGCGTCGCGGTGAGCGCCAAGCTGATGGCGAACCTGATCACCCACGCGGGCGCCGACCGCGTGCTGGGAATGGACTTCCACTCCCATCAGGTGCAGGGCTTCTGGGACATCCCGGTGGACCACCTGTACGCGGCGCCGGTATTCGTGTCGCACTACCGGGCGAAGCAGCTCAAAGACCCGGTGGTCGTGGCGCCCGACGTGGGCTCGGCGAAGATGGCGCGCGGCTTCGCGAAACGGCTCAACGCGGCGCTCGCCATCATCGACAAGCGCCGACCGTCGGCGAACATCGCGGAAGTCGTGAACGTGGTCGGCGAGGTCGAGGGCTCGGACTGCCTCATCCCCGACGACATGATCGATACGGCGGGGACCATCACCGAGGCGGCGGCCGCGCTGCGCCGGCTCGGCGCGCGGCGGGTGTTCGCGTTCGCGACGCACGCGCTGCTGTCGGGGCCCGCGGTGGAGCGGCTCAAAGCGTCGCCGATCGAAGAAGTGACGGTGACGAATACGATCCGCATCCCCGACGAGCGGAAGTTTGAGAAGTTGAAGGTGTTGTCGATCGCCGCCTTGATGGCAAAAGCGATCGGCTACGAACACTCGAACCAGTCAGTGAGCTCGCTGTTCGACTGAGCACGGAGCAAGCTGACGGCTGACGGCTGAAAGCTGAGGGCACTGCATGGCTCAAATCATCTCCATCACCGCCTCACCGCGCACCGCCGGTGGGAAAGGCGCCGCGCGCCAGGCGCGCCTCAAGAAAAAGGTCCCCGCGGTCGTCTACGGCCATGGCCGCCCGAGCCAGCCGCTCGAGGTGGACGCGCAGACGCTCGAGCAGGTGCTCACCGGCATCGAGCCGTCGAGCACGCTGATCGAGCTCACCGTCGACGGCAAGAAGGCGCGCGCCCTCATCCGCGAAATCCAGCGGCATCCGGTGCGGCCCGACATCATTCATATCGACTTCTACGAGATCCACGCCGACGAGAAGGTGAAACTCAGGATCCCCGTGCATCTCACCGGCACGCCCGACGGCGTCCGCAACGCCGGCGGCGTGCTCGACCAGGTGACGCGCGAAGTCGAGATCGCCGTGCTGCCCGAGCATATCCCCGACCGCGTCGAACTGGACGTCACGACGCTGACGATCGGCCGCTCGGTGCACGTGAGTGATCTCGTCATTCCCAATGCGACGATCCTCACCCAGGCCGATCTGACGATCGCCACGGTGGTGCCGCCGCGCGCCGAGGAAGTGGTCGCGCCGGCCGCCGAGGCGGGCGTCGAAGTCGCCGAGCCCGAGCTGATCCGCAAGGTCCGCGAGGGCGAGGAAGGCGAAGCAGGGGAAGCGGAGGCGGAGGCGAAGGCACCCGAAGCGAAGCCGGAGAAGCCCGAGAAGTCCAAGGGCGGCAAAGAGGGCTGAGTCCTGCGCGCCGTCGTCGGGCTGGGGAACCCGGGCCCGGAGTATGCGGCGACGCGCCACAACGTCGGCTTCTGGGTCGCGGACGCGCTCGTCCGGCATTGGGGGCTCTCCCCCTTTCGCCGCGGCGAGCGCGCTCGCGTTTCGGATGGTGCCGTGGGCGGCGTTCCCGTGCGCGTCCTCAAGCCCACCACGATGATGAATCGCAGCGGCGCCGCCCTCGCCAGCCTGCGCGCCGATCCCTCGTTCGTCCCCGCGCGAGACCTGCTCATCGTCGTGGACGACTTCAACATTCCCCTCGGCACGTATCGGTTTCGGCCGTCGGGCTCGCCCGGCGGCCACAACGGCTTGAAGAGCATCGAGGCGGCGCTACAGTCGCAGGAGTATGCGCGCCTGCGCGTCGGGATCGGCCCGATGCCGCAGGGCGAGCCGTCGGAGGAGTTCGTGTTGGCCCCGTTCGAGCAAACGGAACGGGAGCAAGTCGATGGGTTGATGCCGGACTTGTTGCAGGCGGCCGACGACTGGCTGCGACAGTCGCCGGGAGAGGGCCGCTAGTCGGATCGCGGTGTGGCCGCTCGCGTCCAGATGACGACCAGGCCACATCCCCGCGCCAGCGCCGCCAGGTCGTACCCGTTCTCGAGCGTTTCGCCGGCGACCGACTGGTTGCCCCGGTGATAGATCTCGATCCCCACCACGTCGTCCAGCTCCATGCTGGTGATGTCCTGCTGCGGCGCCGGGTAGCCGTCGATCAGCATGACCATGCGGCACTCTCGCCCGAACCGGAACATCACGGGTGCGCATCCCGCGCCGCCGCAGCGGTACGACGCCCCCGCAAGCGAGAGCACCTGAGTCACGAGGCGATCATGCGTCCGCTCGATATCGGCTCGGCTGAAGAAGCGGCCGAACCCGAGCCGGCGCCGGGCATAGAACCCTGCCAGGCCGAGTCGGCTTTCCAGCCTGATGGCGTCCACGATGGAGGGAGCGAGATCGGTGGCGGTGCTGTCCACCAGCACCTCGATCTGTAAGGTCTTCCCCGCCGGGAGCACGAGGTCCCGCTCTGCGCTGGTGCGACTCGCGTATTCCAGCCGCAGCTTCGCGCGCCCGCTCGGCAGGGAGGGAAAATCGAACCGTCCGTTGGCATCGGTGGTCTGCACCGACCGGCCCGCTACCGTGACGTGGACGCCCGCTCGGGGCTCGCCGCTCCAGGTGGCAAGCACGGTGCCACTGAGCCGCGCGGTGGGCTGCTGGCCTCCCAGGGCCGCCACGCCGCCAAGGACGACCAGGGCGATGGTTCGCATGGTGCAATAGTACCCGCCTCCCGTGATCGAGGGGATGCCGTTATGTTCCCTGCTCTCAAATCCCCTACTCGGCGCCACACCAGTGCCGGGTCGTTCACGACCAAAGGGAGGTGTCATGGCTCGTCGTTACGAGACGGTCTACATCTTCGATACTGCGTTGGAAGAGCCGGCGATCAACGAGAAGCTGGAGCGGTTCCACGCCCTCCTCACCAAGGACGGCAAGGGCAGCGTCACGACCAGCAGCCACTGGGGGAAGCGCTCGCTCGCCTACCCCATCAAGAAGAAGGCAACCGGCTACTACGTGGTCACCCAGTTCGAGGCGGCCGGCGAGCTGCTGCCGGAGTACGAGCGCGCCGTGAAGCTCGACGAATCGGTGCTGCGGTACATCGTCGTGCTCAACGAAGGCGAGCCGCCGAAGCCGATGCCGCAGGCGCCGGCCGTCACCCCCGATGAAATCGAGATCGACGAGGAGGAAGCGTGAGACGCCCCGCCAAGACCTGTCCCGTGTGTGAATCCGGCGTGCGCGTGCTCGACTACAAGGACGACCGCACCCTGGGCCGATTCCTGACCGAGCGCGGCAAGATTCTGCCGTCCCGGTTGTCGGGGATGTGCGCACGCCACCAGCGCCAGCTCGCCACGGCGATCAAGCGCGCCCGGCAGCTTGCGCTGATTCCGTACATCAAGAGCGGATCCGCCGCCTGACGACCGGTTCGCCCGGCCAGTGGTGGCGCCTGGCCGTCGCTACGCTGGCGTTCCTCTTGCTGGCGTTCCCCACGTGGGGGCTGCTCCCGTTGAGCCTCGCGGCGCTGCTCTGGGCCGCCGGCCCGACCCGCTGGTGGGAGCGGTCCCTCATCGCGCTCCTCCTGTTCCTGGGTCTCGCCCTCGTCGTCCCGGCGACACTCATGCCGTTCGATGCGGCGATCGGAGCCTACACCGTGTTTGCGGCCGCGGCGTTCGCGGGTGGGTCGCTCGTGGCGCCGGGCGGGGCACTGCGCCAAGCGCTGCGCGCCGCCCTGTGGGGCGTCGCCGGGACGGGCGCACTGGGCCTGCTGCTGCGGGGCCGCGGCTTCTGGAGCGAGTTTCACTGGAGCACCGTGCGCGAGATGACCACAATCGTGAGTACGATGACCGCGATCGTGATTACCACCGCGGCACGACTGCCGAACCTCGCCACCCTCGCGGCCGGGTTCGTGCGGTTCGCGCCCAGGCTCGTGCAGTTCCTGGCCGACGTGTTCCCGGCGTTCCTGCTCCTCAGTACCCTCGCTGCTCTGCTGCTCGCCTGGCAGTGGCACGTGCGCATCTCGCGGCAGCCGCTGGGGCTCCCGCTCGGTCCGTTCCGGGAATTTCGTTTCGGCGACCACTGGGTCTGGGGACTCGTGCTGGCACTGGTCATCTGGGCCGTGCCGAAGCTGACGGCGCTCAAGTGGGTGGCGGTGAACATCGCGCTCGTGCTGGGAGCGCTCTATGTTTTGCGCGGCACCGCCGTCGTGGTTGCGGTGGCCGCGGCCGTCGGCATGCCGGCATGGGTCCTCATGGTCGGCGCGGCCGCCGCCGGCGCGCTGGTCCTGCCGATCTTCATGCTCGTCCCCGGTCTCTGGACGCTCGGGGTCTTCGATACCTGGCTGGCGTTTCGCCAGCGCCGGTACAGCCGGTCTCCAACACCGTAAAGGGTTCGACGATGGAAATCATTCTGCGCGAAGCCGTCCCGCATCTCGGGGCCGCCGGCGACGTCGTCAAGGTCAAAGACGGCTACGCCCGCAACTACCTCCTGCCCAAGGGGCTCGCGTATCCGGCCACCGCGGGCAACAAGAAGCGCATCGCCTTCGAATCGGAGCGCATCGCCAGACAGCGGGCGACCGAAAAGCAGGCGGCGGAGACCGAGGCCACCCGCATCGTCGGCGTCTCCCTCTCGTTCCCGATGAAGGTCGGCGAGGAAGAAAAGCTGTACGGCTCGGTGACCGCGGGCGACATCCAGCGCCGTCTCGAGGAACAGGGGATCCACGTCGACAAGCGCAAGGTCGATCTCCCCGAGCCGATCCGCTCGCTCGGCGAGTTCACCGTCGGCATCAAGCTTCACCCCGAGGTGCGGCCCGAAATCAAGGTCGTGGTGGTCAAGGAGTGACGGACCGGCCGTGACGGTCGGCATCGCGTACGTCGACGGTCCCCGGCTCCGCCGCTCGTTGCTGGCGGCGGCCGACTGGGTGGCCGCCGGGCGCGACGAGCTGAACCGCATCAACGTGTTCCCGGTGCCCGACGGTGATACCGGCACCAACATGTGTCTCACCCTGCGCGCCGTGGCGCACGCCCTGCGCGACCTCGGCGACGCGCCGCTTCCCACGGTCACGGCCGCGATGGCGCAGGCGAGCGTCCGGGGAGCGCGCGGCAACTCCGGGCTGATGCTGTCGCAGTTCCTGCTCGGGCTCGAGGACGGACTGGGGCCGGCGTCGCAGGCGACGAGTGCCGATCTCGCCCGGGCGATTCGCTCCGGGTTCGACCACATCTTGTCCTCCCTCGATCAACCCGTCGAAGGCACGATCCTCACCGTCGCCCGCGAAGTCGCCGACGAGGCCGAGCGCGCCGCCGGCGAGCCCGACGTCGGCGTCTTCGTCCGGCGCCTCGTGGCCCGCGCCGAAACGTCGCTGGCCCGGACC
>DASSIL010000146.1:0-6574 GCA_035691925.1 Gemmatimonadales bacterium | reverse complement strand
GGACTGACCGCGAAGTTCACCGACGTCGACGGTGACGGCGCTCCCGACCTGTACGTGTGCGACGATTTCGAAGATCCCGACATGTTCTGGCTGAACGATGGGCACGGGACGTTTCGTGCCGCGCCCAAGCTGGCGCTCCGCAACACCAGCAACTCGTCGATGGGGGTCGACTTCTCCGACGTCGATCGCGATGGCAAGGTCGACATCTTCGTCGCCGACATGCTGGGCCTGGGGCGCCACCGCAAGACTGAAGTCCCAACGCACACCCCGCTGCCCAAGCTCATCGGGCTGATCGACGACCGCCCCCAGTGGCAGCGCAACACGCTGCAGCTGAATCGCGGCGACGGCACCTTCGCCGAGGTCGCAGGCTACGCCGGGATCTCGGCATCGGACTGGTCGTGGGACGCCGTGTTCCTCGACGTCGATCTCGACGGCTACGAGGATGTGCTGCTCACCACGGGCCATCTCTGGGACATCATGGACGCCGACACGTGGGAGCGGATTCGCACCTCGTTCACCGGCGACTGGCGCCACGAGCTGGCACAGTTCCCCAAGCTCGCCGAGCACAATGTGCTGTTTCGCAACAACGGCGACCTCACCTTCAGCGATGTCGGGAGGCAGTGGGGGTTCGGCGTCGATTCCGGCATCTCGCACGGGATCGCGACCGCGGACTTGGACGGCGATGGCGCACTGGACGTCGTGGTGAGCCGGCTGGATGCGCCGCCCGCGGTCTACCGCAATGCGACGAGCGCGGCGCGGGTCGCGGTACGGCTGCGCGGTCTGTCGCCGAACACCGCCGGCGCAGGATCGAAGATCCATGTGCTCGGCGGGCCGGTGCCCGATCAGAGCAAGGAGGTCGTGCTCGGCGGGTCGTACCTCTCCGGCTCCGATCCGCTCTACACCTTCGCCGCGGGCACCAGTACTGCATTGACGATCCGGGTGGACTGGCGGCGCGGTGGGCACACGGTCATCAACGGGGTGCAGCCCAATCGCGAATACGAGATCGACGAGCCGCCGGCCGATTCGATCGGGCACCCTGCGTCCGATTCGGCCCGGCCCGCCGAGTCGCCCTGGTTCCGCGACGTGTCGTCGCAGCTCGGCCACCGCCATGTGGAGAGTCCCTACGACGACTTTCAGCGGCAGCCGCTCTTGCCGCTCGCCCTGAGCCGCCTCGGTCCCGGCGTGACGTGGTACGATGTGGATGGGGATGGGGCGGAGGATCTGCTGATCACGTCGGGGCGGGGCGGAGCGCTGGCCTATTATCGCAACGTGCGCGGGCGGTTCACCAGGGTCGATCTCCATCTTCCAGTGGCGCGTTACGACGAGACCGCGGTGCTCCCGATCCCGGATAGCAAGGGAACCGAGCTCCTCCTCGGGCAATCCAACTACGAATCGCAGACGCCCGACGAAGCGGCGGGGGTGCCGGGAGTGCTGGGGATTACCCCGTCCGGACGCCGCGTGCAGGTCACGCCGCTCGTCGGCGGGGACCATGCGAGCGTCGGGCCGCTCGCCGTGGCCGACGTCTTCGGGGATGGCCGGCTCGATCTGTTCGTGGGGGGACGGGTGCTCCCGGGTGCATACCCACGACCCGTCAATTCGCGGCTGTTCCGCAATACCGCAGCCGGGTTCGTGCTCGACAGCGCCAATAGCGCGCTGTTGCGCGAAGTCGGACTCATCTCGGCCGCGGTCTTTTCCGATGTCAACAACGACGGCTGGCCCGATCTCGTGCTGGCGCCCGAGTGGGGGTCGTTGCGGCTGTTCCTGAACGACCACGGCAGGCTGCACGACGCCAGCGCCGACTGGGGGCTGTCGCGTGTGGTGGGCCGCTGGAACGGGGTGACGACGGGCGATCTGAACGGGGACGGGCGCCTCGACATCGTGGCGACGAGTTGGGGGCGGAACACGCCGTATCGCGTCGACTCACTGCGCCCGCTCTACCTCTATTACGGAGACCTCACCGGGACGCGCCGGCTGGACATGCTCGAGGCGCAATACGACGACCAGTTGAAGGGCATCGCGCCGCTCGCGCCGCTGGAGCGCCTGATGAGCGTGATCCCTGCCATCCGGCTGTCGACGCGGACCTACGCCGCCTATGCGGGCGAGACGATGCAGCAGGTATTGGGGCCCGTGTTCCCCAACGCCCAGCGGCTCGAGGCGGCGACGCTCGATCACATGGTGTTCTTCAACCGGGGCGGCCATTTCGACCCGGTCCCGTTGCCGCGCGAGGCGCAGCTCGCCCCGGCGTTCGCGGTCCTGGTCGCCGACTTCGATGGCGACGGCAAGGAAGACGTCTTCGTGAGTCAGAATTTCTATCCCATGGAGATCGGTACGCCGCGCTACGACGGCGGTCGCGCGCTGCTCTTGCGCGGCGACGGCGCCGGCGGGCTTGCGGCCGTTCCCGGGCAGGTGTCCGGTATCGCGGTCTACGGCGATCAGCGCGGCGCGGCCTTCGCCGACTACGATGGCGACGGACGCGTGGACCTCGTCGTGTCCCAGAACGGGGCGGAGACGAAGCTCTATCACAACGAGCGGGCCGCTCCTGGGTTGCGCGTCCGGCTCGCAGGCCCTGCCGGCAATCCTCGCGGTATCGGCGCGGTGCTGCGGCTCGAGTACGGCAGGCGCTTGGGACCGGCGCGTGAAGTGCACGGCGGATCGGGCTACTGGTCCGAGGACGGTGCGGTGCAGGTGTTGGGGATGGACAGTGCGGCGACGGCGGTGTGGGTGCAGTGGCCCGGGGGACGCACCACGGAAACGTCGGTGCCACGCGGAGCGCGTGAGGTCAGGGTCAAAGCGCCGCAGTAACCCACCCGGACAATCTGCTGACATGCGGTGCGGTCGTCTCGCACCGTTCTGGTGCAGGCCTCCTCTGGCGCCCTCTTGTGACTCCTGTTTTCGGCGCACAAGTTCAATTTGCTGTCGCCGTCTTGTCGGAGTCGGGTCCGCCCAAGCCGTTGGGTCCAGGACTCCGCAGACATCGAAAAATCTGTTGGGCTGATGGGATGTCGCGCGGTCAGGGATAACAGCCTGACTTGCGCGACGCATTGTCACCTGCTCGAAGGGGGGACCCATGCGGCTTTGCCTTGTTCGTGTCGGAACGCTCTTTCCCATGGGATGCCGATACCGCCGGGAGGCGTGCGCCTGAGCTCTGGCGTGCGACCTCCCGTTCCGGTTTCGGTGTCCACGAAGGTTCTCGGGACTTACGAGTAACTGGGAGAGCGTTCATGCGAATTACCATCGGTAGGATACGGCTCTTGAGTCTGCTGGGCGCCGTGCTCGCCGGGGTGGCGAGTCCGGCGTTGGGGCAGCAGACGGGGACGATCACCGGTCGGGTGACCGACAAGGTGACGAATGCGCCCCTGGTCAACGTCCAGGTCACCCTGGGCGGCACGACCCGTGGCGCGCTGACCGATCGCGACGGGAAGTACGAAATCCGCGGCGCTCCGGCCGCGACGATCGACGTGCACGCGCGACTGATCGGGTATGCCTTGGCGACGCAATCGGTCACGGTGACCGCCGGCGGCTCCGCCACCGCGGACTTCGTCCTGTCGACGGCCGCCATCACCCTCGATCAGATCGTCGCGACGCCCACCGGGCAGGAAGCGGCCCGGGAGGCGCCGACGGCGTTGCACCGCGTCGACGCGCGGCAGATCAACACCCAGGCGGCGCCGACCAACATCACCGATCTCCTGAACGCCCGGCTGCCGGGTGTGAACGTCATGATGTCGGGCGGCACGTCGGGGACGGGGACGCGGATCCGCATTCGCGGGTCGAACAGCGTCTCGCTCTCCAACGAGCCCGTGTTGATCGTGGACGGGATTCGCGTCGAGAACGGCGCGGCGTCGTCCTCGGTCGGCGTCGGCGGGCAGGTGCCGTCGCGGCTCAACGATTTCGATCCCATGGATCTCGAGGCGGTCCAGGTGGCCTCCGGTCCGTCGGCGGGGGTGCTGTACGGCACCGACGCCGCCAACGGTGTGATCACGCTGCAGACGCGCCAGGGCCACACCGGTCCTACCCGCTGGGAATTCTCGGCGGAGGGCGGGGCGCTCAACGACGTCGGGCAGTATCCGGCCAACTACACCGGGCTCACGGCCGCGGGAACACAGTGCATCCTCACGGCCGTCGAGGCCGGGACCTGCACGCAGGCGTCGCTGCGCACGCTGAACCCGCTGGAAAAGTTCTCCCCCTTTCGCACGGGCAACCGCTCGTTGTTCAGTGTCGCGACATCGGGCGGCAGCGAGCAGACGACGTTTTACCTCGCGGGCCATTACGAGCGGGAGAACGGCGTCTACGAAGTGAACCGCCTGCGGCGCGTCTCCTTGCGCGCCAACGTGCACGATCAGGCGCGGTCCAACCTCGACTTCCTGATTTCGTCGGGCTACACGAACAGCGCATTGCGGCTGCCGGAGAACGACAACAACGTCTTTGGAGTGCTCTCGAGCGGGTTCCTCGGCGGGTCGGACAGCACCGTCAACCAGGGCTACGGGTTCCTGACGCCGGCGCAGAGCTTCAGTATCCGGACGTTCCAGGACATCGACCGGTTCACGGGCAGCGTGCAGACCAACTATCGGCCGTTCTCGTTCCTCCAGATGCACGTGATCTCGGGGACCGACTTCTCGAGCCGCTACGACCAGAAGACGTTCGTCCCCGGCGCGATCCCGCAGGCCTTCAACAACGCGGCGTTCGTGGGGAGCCGGCAGGCGAATCCGTTCCAGATCTACTCGTGGACGGCCAACGTCTGGGGCACGGCCTCGTTCGCCCTGACGCCCTCGATCAGCTCGAGCACGGAGGCCGGGGTCCAGTACTATCACAACCTGTTCCACGGCGTCATCGCGCAGCGCCTCACCTGCGCCTCGGGCACGAGCTCACTGACCGGGTGCGTGACGCCGCTCGACAGCGAAACGACGCAGGAATTCGTGACGCTGGGGCGGTTCGGTGAAGAGCGGCTGAGCTTCAACAACCGGATCTTCGTCAGCGCGGCGCTGCGCAGCGACGACAACTCGGCGTTCGGCAAGCGCTTCGGGCACATTCTGTATCCGAAGGTCGGCGCGTCGTGGGTGCTCTCCGAGGAGCCGTTCTTCCCCTCGATGAGCTGGCTCAACTCGCTCCGCATCAGGGGCTCGTGGGGCAAGTCGGGTCTTCACCCCGGTCCGACCGATGCGTTGCAGTTCTTCGCGGCGACGCCCGTCGTGGTGGGTGCCACCGACGTTTCCGGTATCACCTTCGGCCAGGCAGGTGACGCCGCATTGAAGCCGGAGCGCGTGGCCGAGACCGACGCCGGGTTCGACTTCGATGTCATCGACCGTCGCGCGCACGTGGAGTTCACGTACTACAACAAGACGTCACACGACGCGCTGGTCGCGGTGACCCTGCCGCCGGCGTGCGGCTGCGGCGCCTCCCGCTTCCAGAACCTCGGCAGCGTCAACAACAAGGGCGTGGAGGTCACGGCCTCGCTCAACGTGCTCAACGGCGAGAATGTGGGCCTCGAGCTGTCGGCGTCGGCGTGGGGCAACAAGAACCGAGTGATCACGTTGGGCCAAGGGGTCGCGCCGATCATCTTCGGGCTGGGCGGCTTCTCGCAGCGCATCCAACCGGGGTACGCCGCCGGCGCGTACTTCTTCGTCCCCTACACCTTCAACGACGCCAACAAGGACGGCATCATCGGGTCCAGCGAAGTGACGCTGGGAACAAGCGGCGCGCAGTTCCTGGGCCAGCCGTTCCCCGATCACGGCGGCACGCTGAGCGCCGACCTGACCCTGTTGCGCCGCTTCCATCTGTACGGACTGCTGGATGGCCGCTACGGCAACAAGCTGTTCAACAGCACCGAACAGTTCCGCTGCGGGTTCGCCAACTGCGCCGGGATGAACGATCCGAAATCCTCGCTCGCCGATCAGGCGGCTGCCGTGGCCAACCTGAAGGGGACGCAGGCCGGCTACATCCAGGACGGCGGATTCACGAAGCTGCGCGAAGTCTCGCTGACCTACGACGCGCCCAGCGACTGGGCCCGCCGCATCGGCGCGACGAGCCTGAGCCTCACCGTCGCAGGACGCAACCTGCATACCTGGACGAAGTATCGCGGGGTGGATCCCGAGCTCAACGAAGCCGGCCAGAACAACTTTACGACGGCTGACTTCCTCACCCAGCCCCCGGTGCGGTACTGGATCGGCCGGGTCAACGTCACCTTCTGACCGCGAGGCCTCTAGCCATGAAACGGATTCCTCAGGGGCTCGCGCTGGTCTCGGCCGTGGCGCTCGCCGCCATCGGCTGCCATGCGCTCGATGTCCAGACGCCGGACATCGTTCCGCCCACCAGTCTCAACGATCCCAATGCGCTGCCCACGCTGCGCGCCGGCGCCATCGGCGACTTCGAAATCGCCTACGACGGCTCCGGCGCCCAGGGCTCGAGCGGCACCACCGAAGGGCAGGTGGCCGCGAGCGGCACCATTGCGGATGAATGGGTCAATACGGAAACGTTCCCGGATCGCGTGTCGGCGGATGCCCGCACGGTCGATCCTTCGAGCGCGACCTATGCGACGATTTTCGCGAACCTCGCCCGCGCCCGCGTATCGACGGAAAAC
>DASSIL010000145.1:0-20573 GCA_035691925.1 Gemmatimonadales bacterium | reverse complement strand
GGCTCGACGACTGGTTCAAGAGCGACGCGCTCAAGGGCGCGCTCGCCGCGGGCGGCATCACCAGGATCTTCCAGGGTCCCCGCGGTGCCGGCACGGCCTTCGTCTTCCTCCATCACCAGGTGGGGCGTCCCGCGGGCGCGGTGCGCGGGGCGCATTACGTCCGGGGGGGGCCCGGGGCGCTGGCGGCAATCCTCGCCAACGTGGCCAAGGGATATGGCGCCGACATTCGCACGACGGCACCGGTGCGCGAGATCGTGGTCCACGACGGCAAGGCCATCGGCGTCGCCCTCGAAACCGGGGAGCACCTCGCCGCCCGACAGGTGGTTTGCAGCGCCGACCCGCGACGGACCTTCACCAGCATGGTGGATGCGGGACAGCTCGATCCCGAGTTCCTGAGGGCGGTGCGGAACATCAAGTGTCGCGGTGCTGTCGCTACGGTGCATCTTGGCCTGAGTGCGCTGCCGAACTTCCCCGGTGTCACCGAAGAGGCGATGGGGGGAGCGATCACGATCGCGCCGAGCCTCGACTACCTCGAGCACGCCTATGACGACGCCAAGTACGGCACCGTATCCCGGCAGCCCTACCTCGAGGTGCGCATCCCGACGCTGCTCGACCCGGCGCTGGCCCCGGCGGGGAAGCATCTCGTGACGGTGCTGCTGCAATACGCTCCCTACCACCTGCGTCCCGGCGGTTGGGACGATCGAGCCAGGAGCCAGGTATCTGATCTCGTGGTCGAGACGCTGTCAGCGTACGCCCCCAACGTCAAAGGCAGCGTCGTGGGTCGTCACGTCACGACGCCCAAGGACTTCGAGGATCGCTACGGACTGACCGAGGGGAACGCCTACCACGGCGATCTCACGCTCGATCAGATTCTGTTCATGCGTCCGGTGGCCGGGTGGGCCCGTTATCGCACGCCGATCGAGGGACTGTATCTGTGCGGCGCTGGAACCCATCCCGGGGGTGGGTTGGCCGGCGCCTCCGGCCGCAACGCGGCGCGTGAGATGCTGAAGGAGCGAAAGGCGTGAATACGTTCGTGAAGACGGTCGAAGCCTACCGGCAAGGCGCTCGAACGATGCCGGGTCGCTACTACACCTCCGTTGACGTGCTGCACGAGGAGGAGGAGAAGATCTGGCGCCGCCACTGGATCTCGGTCGGGAGGTCGGCCGAGCTGGCGTCGCCGGGCGACTATCGCACCGTGGAGATCGGCGGCGAGTCGCTCATCGTGCTGCGGGACCAGCAGGGACAGCTGCGGGCATTCTTCAATATCTGCCGGCATCGCGGCACCCGTCTCTGCACGGGCGAGCGGGGCCGGCTCTCGGAAACGCTGCAATGTCCCTATCACGCGTGGACCTATGCGCTCGACGGCCGTCTCATCGGCGCGCCGCACATGCAGGAGGTCGAAGGGTTCCAGAAGACGGATTATCCGCTCCACCAAGCCGCGCTCGTCGAGTGGAACGGGTTTCTCTTCGCGAACCTGGACCGCGCGCCGCAACCGTTCGCGGAGCTGTTCGCGCCGCTGGGAGACCGGTTCGGCCGGTTCAATCTGCCGGCGCTCGTGACGGTGCGCCGCATCGTCTACGACGTACGGGCGAACTGGAAGCTCATCATGCAGAACTATTCCGAGTGCCTCCACTGCCCCACCATCCACCCGGAGCTGTCCACCAAGCTGCCGTACACGAGCGGCGCCAACGATCTGGTCGATGGACCGTTCCTCGGCGGATACATGGACATCAAGGCACCGAACCAGAGTGCCACGATGTCGGGGCGCGCCTGTGGTCTGCCGTTGGGCGATCTGTCGGCGGACGACCGCTCGCGCGGTTACTACTACACACTGTTCCCCGGCATGATGTTGAGCCTGCACCCCGACTACGCCGTGTATTACACCGTCTGGCCCCGCTCCCCGCGGGAGAGTCTGGTCGTGTGCGAATGGCTGGTGCACCCTGACTCGCCGCGCTCGCCGGGATACAACATCGGCGACGCCGAGGAGTTCTGGGATCGCACCAACCGCCAGGACTGGGACATCTGTGAGCGCAGCCAGCTCGGCGTGGCGTCCTCGCGCTACGAGCCGGGTCCCTATTCGCCACGCGAAAGCATGCCCGCGGCGTGGGACCGGGAGTACCTGCGGCAGATGCAGGGTTAGGTGCGCTCGGCGGGATCCTGCCGGTAGAAGCCTTTGAGCTCGCCGTAGAGGTCCGGATAACGCTCGCGCATTTCCACCGGCCGCTCGAAGAACAGCTCCGTCGCCACCGCGAAGAACTCGGCGCGATTGGTGGCACCGTAAGCATTCAGCAGATCGGGCTCCCCGTCGCGCGTCTTGCGCTGCAGTTCCTCGAACCGCTCACGCAGCACCCGGGCCCAGGCCCGAGTCGACTGTGGCGCCTCGAGCAGCGGAATGCCGTCGACGTACCCGTCCTCCTGGTCGAGCTCGTGGGCGAACTCGTGCAGCACGACGTTGTGTCCGTTCCCCGGCTCCACCGCACTCTGTTGCACACTGTCCCAGGACAAGACGATGACACCGCGCAATGCTTCCCCGAGCAACGGAGCCGTCTCCGGTGTCGGCTCGAACCGCACATGCCGATCCAGCTGCGGCATCCTGGGAACGAACGTGCCGGGATACAGAATGATGCTGCGCACCCCGGGGAACGGACCCATATCGAGATGCAGCAGGAGGAGACAGGCGTTCGCCGCGACCACCAGCTTCATTTCCTCGCTGAGGACGAGGCCGTTGATTCCCTCGAAGTTCTTCTCCGTTACGAACCTGCTCACCAGCCACAGCAGCCGGTTCCACTCCTCCGCGGTCAGCTTGCGCGCGAGGGGGACATGCGTCTCGATCAACGCGCGCCAGGCGGCGGGAGCGTCGGCCGACGCGTGGGTCGCGCGGGAGGGCCGCCAGCTCCGCACCAGCACCCATCCGACCAGCAGGGCGACCACCAGGATCGCGGCTGCCGCCGGGAGGACAAGCGTATCCATTATGTGGTTGGGAAGAGGCGCGCGAGCGCCCGCAGCAGCTGGCCTTCGGGGGACCCGCCGTCGGGAGCCTCTGCGAGGACGACCGCCAACCGCCGGCGCAGCAGCGGATCGCGGCACGCCTGGGCGGCGAACTGCATCGTGAGCGGGATGAACCATGAGGCCTGACGCGCCCCCGCGCCGGCGCGGGCGACCGCGGCGTATTGCTCGAACAGCCCGAGCAGGAACGCTCCCTTGGAAGGGAATTGGCGGTAGATCGCCCCTTTGGTGTAGCCCGCGGCGCGAGCGACATCATCCAGCGTGGCGAGATCGAAGCCGCGGTCGGCGCAGACCTTGAGACCCGCTTCGAGCAGCAGGCTCCGTGTCTCTGCCTTGCGGCGGAACTGTGTAGAACTCAAGCGTATCTAAGATACTGGGTAGTACCGGAATCACAACAAGCGCAGTGCATGGCATGGAGTAGCGATACCAGCTGGACTCTTAGATTCTTATCGGTATCTCTCGCTCCGACCTTGAAATCCGCGACCGACTCTCTAGGTTCCCCCCCTTCTCGGGAGATATGTGTCGATGCCGTACATCATCGTCGAGCCCTGCATCAACGTAAAAGACCGCTCCTGCGTGGATGTCTGTCCCGTGGACTGCATCTATGAAGGAGAGGACCAACTGTACATTCACCCCGACGAGTGCATCGACTGCGGCGCCTGCGAACCCGAGTGCCCCGTGACCGCGATCTTCCCGGAAGAAGACGTGCCGCCGCAGTGGAAGTCGTATATCGCCAAGAATCGCGACGTCTTCACAGGTCCGAACCCGCCGGGGAAGCCCTCACCCGAACGAGGCATGAAGTAGGAAGTCCTCCAGCGCCCCGTTGACGATCTCGGGGCGCTCCAGCGGTGCCAGGTGTCCGGCCGCCGGCACCTCTACGTATCGCGCTCCCCGGATCCGCTGCGCCATCGCCCGCATTCCCGCCGCCGGGGTGATCTCGTCTTCACTGCCTCCCAACACGAGCGTCGGGACGACGATCTGCTCCAACACCGGAGTAGAATCGGGCCGGTCCCGCATCGCCCGCAGCGCTCCCACGAGCCCGCCGATCTGCAGTCGCGACGCCATCGCGCGCACGGTCTCCACCACCTGCGGGCGCTCTGCCCGCGTCGTGGGACCGAGCAGCTTGGGCAGCAGGCGATCGGCGATCGCGGCCGCTCCGTCACGCTCCGCCACCCGCACGAGCTCGTCGCGCCCAGCCTTCCCTTCCGGTGTGTCCGCTTCCGCTTTCGTATCGCACAGTATCACGCCGCGGACGCGCTCGGGGTGCCGGCGCAGCACCTCGAACAGGATGTAGCCGCCCATCGACAACCCGCACCAGATCGCCCGATCGATTGCCGCCGCATCGAGGAGCGCCACGAGGTCATCGGCATACAGCGCCATCGAGTATCCGGCGGCGGGTGGGTCGCCGCCCGTGATCCCCCGCAGGTCGGGCGCGAGACAGTGCCAGGCGGAGAGCCCGTCGAGCTGCGGGCGCCACTGCTCGTGGTCGAACGGGAAGCCGTGCACGAAGAGGATCGGTGGGTATGTTTCGGCCATCTCCAACTCGCGAAGGTGAGCGATGCGGGTTCCCACTGAGTATATACGCCACGCCGCGCGTGCCGCCCGCAAGTGCGCCGGCGATCCCCTGGGGGGCGCGCCGCAGCCGCCCGACCCCGAGTTCTATAAAGTCCTGGCCAAGGCGTTGGAGGAGATCGCGTCCGGCCTCGAGCTGGTCGGCAAGCCGCACGAGTGACCGACTACCGTTACGTCGAAACCGCGGCGGCGCTGGCGGACGTGATCGCCGCCGCGCGCGGCGCGCCGCTGGTCGCAGCGGACACCGAGGCGGCGAGTTTTCACCGCTATCGGGACCGGGTGTACCTCGTCCAGCTCTCCACCCGCAGCGCGACCGCCGTCATCGATCCCCTCGCCATCCCCGATTTCACCCCATTCGGGTCCCTGCTCGCCGACGCCAACGTCGAAAAGGTGTTTCACGACGCCGACTACGACCTGCGCACCCTCGATCGCGACTACGGATTCCGGGCGCGCCGTCTGTTCGACACACGGATCGCCGCGCAGCTCGCGGGAGAGCCGGCCATCGGCCTGGCCGCGCTGCTCGAGAAGTACCTCGGGGTGCGCCTCGCGAAGGTGCATCAGCGCGCCGATTGGTCGCAACGCCCCCTCACGCCGGCGATGCTCGCTTACGCCGCCGACGACACCCGCCATCTCCTCGAGCTGCGGGATGCGATGCGCGACCGGCTCACCGCCCTGGGCCGCCTCGCCTGGGCGGAAGAAGAGTTCCACCATCTCGAGGATCTGCGCTGGACAGGCCCGGCCGACGACGGGCAGGCGTTTCTGCGCGTCAAGGGAGCCAAAGCGCTCACCCCCAGGTCGCTCGCTGCTTTGCGAGAGCTCGTTGCATGGCGCGAGCGTGTCGCCGCCGACCGCGACACGGCGCTGTTCCGCGTCATCGGAAACGAGGCGCTCCTCGGAGTCAGCCGGGCGCTCCCCCGCTCGCCCGGGGAGCTCGGGAGTGTTCGCGAGTTGCCCGCGAGCCTCGCCCGCCGGCACGGGCCAGCGCTCGTGGCCGCAGTCGAACGGGCGCTCGCCCTCGCCGAACACGACCTGCCCAAACGCGAGCGAGCCCCGCGGGCGCCGCACGATCCGGAGCTCGACGGGCGGGTCGAGCGGCTCAAGACGGCGCGCAACGCGATGGCGCAGCAGCTCGGGCTGGATCCCGGAGTGCTGTGCGGCAAATCGACGCTCGAGGCGATCGCCCGGCAACGCCCCGGGGATGTGGCGGCACTCGCCCGGCTCGATGATGTGCGGAAGTGGCAGGTGGACGTGCTGGGTGCCGCCCTGCTTGCGGCACTCGCGAGCTAGAAGCCGAGCATCGCGCGGATCTTCGGCTCGATCTTCTCCGGCGTCCAGTACGGCTCCCACACGATCTCGATATCCACGTCCTTCACGCCCTCCATCGGACGCAGCGTCTTGTGGATGTCGTTCATGATCTCCGGGCCGGCCGGGCACCCTGGTGAGGTCAGCGTCATGCGGATGTGGACGTTGCCGTCCTCGACGTCGACCTCGTAGACCAGCCCGAGATCGATGATGTTGAGGTTCAGCTCCGGGTCTTTGACGCCCCGCAGGGCCGTCCACACCGCATCCGACAGCGTCGTTTCCGTCGTCACGCCACCTCCTGCAGCGCCAACCTAGGCGCCCGCGCCCCTTACCGGGAGCCCCCGGACGGCGCAGTGGCGTCCTTCGGCAATCCGCCGGTAGACACGCCGCGCTACGGGACGCACGCCCGGAACGGCAAAGCCCCAGGCCCACCAGCGCTTCCCCGGCAGCAGCTTGCCGAGCTCCGGCACCGCGTCGGCGCCGGCGAACACCCGGCCATCGGGAAGCACCAGGTGCATGGCCGCCGCGAGCGCCGGCAGCGCGATTCCGAAGCGGGCCACCGCACTCTCGTCCTGAAACGGCACGTAGCGCAACCGATGTTCCCGGTCCCAGCGCTGCACCCGATCCACCGCCTGGCGGCACATGCCGCATTCACCATCGTAGATCAACGTCGGCAGCCGGGCGTCACCGGCGGGCATCGCCCGCCTCCGCGGCGAGATCTGCGAGCCGGCCGCGTACCCGCTTCAGCATGGTGAACGGCTTTCTCGTGCGCGGCTGAAACGCCCGGTTGGTCAGCAGCACGACGAAGACTCCTCGATCGGGGTCGATCCAGAGGGATGTTCCGGTCCACCCGGTGTGTCCGAAACTGTGTACCCCGAAGCGCGTCCCGGCGCTCGACACCTCCTCGCCCGTCGGCACCGCCTGCCACCCCAGGGCTCGCGCTTCGCTCTTCCCCCCGAACCACGCCGAACGCGTGATGAACGTATCGACCGTCGCCGCACGGACGATGCGCGCGCCGCTCGCGCTGAGTCCGCGCCTCAGGATGAACTGGGCGAAGCGCGCAACGTCGCGCGCGGTGCTGAACACCCCCGCGTTTCCCGACATGCCGCCCAGCTTCGCAGCCGTGGGATCGTTGACGACACCGGCAATCGGGTGCCCACGCCACACCCCCGTAGGCGCCGTCCGGGACAGGACCGATCGGGCAGGATGGAATCCGGTTTCGGTCATCCCGAGCGGGGCGAAGATCTCATGCGCCACGAAGCTGTCGAGCGGGGCGCCACTCGCGCGGCGCACCACTTCGCCCAACAGCACCGCGTTGACGTCGCTATACACGACGCGGCTGCCGACCCCGATGCGGGGCGTCTCGGCGTATACCACGCGCAGCAGCGCCGCGGCATCGGGGGCGCCGCGAATCGTGTCAAGCGTCAGATCGGCACGCAGTCCCGACGTATGCGTCAGCAGCTGCCGCACGGTGATGGCATTCGTTCCCGGGCCGTTGAACTCGGGGACGTAGGTCGCGACCGGCGCGTCGAGCCGCACGCGCCCGCGATCGATGAGCACCATCAACGCGGCGGTCGTCGCGACCACTTTCGTCACCGACGCCAGGTCGTAGAGCGTGCGCTCCGGATCGACCACCGGACTGCTCGCCGACCAGGTGAGGTGGCCGTATCCCTTGATGTAGAGAATCGAATCGGCCGTTCCGATGGCGAGTGCCGCGCCGGGATAGGTGCCGGCCCGGATGCCATCCAGCACCACGGGGTCGAACGTCGCCGCGTCGAACCGCGTGGCGGCGGCGACCGCGATCGCCGATTGGAACAGGGCGCCTAACACCAGATCCCCGGAATGCGGCGCCCGCAGGCGGGGCAGCATCCGTCCGCGCCCACCCGCTGCTCGCGAATGACGTAGCCCGAGCGCTCGATCAGCCGTTCGCCACAGTCGGGGCACCAGGTGTGCTCCCAGCGGCCTACGCGGCCGGGCAAATTCCCGGCGTAGACGAATCGCAGCCCCGCCTGCGCACCGATCTCGCACGCATGCAGCAGCGTGCGCGCCGGGGTGTCGCCGGCCTCCGTCATCCTGTAATCCTCATGGAACGCGGTGACGTGCCACGGTATTTCCGGCGAGACCGAGGCGATGAACTCCGCAGCGCGGCCCAGCTGATCGTCGTCGTCGTTGAACCCCGGCACGACGAGCGTCACGATCTCGAGCCAGAACCCGCGCTCGAAGACGAGCCGGATCGCGTCGAGGACGTGCTGCAGCACCCCGCCGAGCTCACGATACCGGCGATCGTTCATCGCCTTGAGATCGATCTTGTAGCAATCGGTCCACGGCCGGATGTAATCGAGCACCTGGGGAGTGCAATTGCCGTTCGAGATGAACGCCGTGCGCAGGCCGGCTGCGCGCGCCGCACGAAATACCTCCACGGCCCACTCGGCGGTGATCAGCGGCTCGTTGTAAGACGACCCCACCATCCGGGCCCCGTGACGCCGTGCCATCCGGACCAGCTCGGCGGCGCTGATGTCGGTCGGCTGGACGCCCGCCGCCTGATCGCGCAGCGCCTGGGACGTCAACCAGTTCTGACAGTACCCGCAGTGGAAATCGCACCCCAGCATCCCGAAGGTGAGGGTGTCGCTTCCTGGGAGACAGTGGAAGAACGGCTTCTTCTCCGTCGGGTCGCATTGCAGCGCGGCGACGTAGCCCGCCGGGACGTACAGGGTGCCGTCGCGGTTGAAGCGGACCTTGCAGATGCCGCGCCGCCCCGGCTTGACGAGGCAGCGGTGGCCGCAGGCGAAGCACCGCACCGCGCCCCCCACCTCGGGCTGCACCAGCGCCCCCGGGCGTACGCGCGCATCCAGCTGCTGGGCGAGGCTCGCGGCGCCGCCGTCGGGTTCGGCGTGCGGGAGCAACGGAACGATCGAACGGTGCGGCATACGACGCGGGCGCTAGCGCAGACTCCCCGGCGCGAGCTGATAGAGGAGCTGCGCCGTGCGGACGTCGCGCTCCGAGAGGTCACGCACGACGGCCTTGGCGAACATGAGATCGGTCGAATCCGGCGAGTGATCGAGCCCGATGAGGTGCCCGATCTCGTGCAGCGCTACGACCCGCACGTCGTCGGGGCCGAGCGGGCGACCGTGCGGATCGAAGGTGGAGATGGTCACGATCGCCGTCTGCAGGTGCCCTTCGTGGTCCCACTCCAGATCCGTCTCACCGGTGCGGTCGATCGGGAACATCACGCGCCACACAAAGCGTACCTCGGCGCTCGTCGAATCGGCGGTGAGATCGAAACGCACCGGGAGGTTCACATCGCCCCAGCGCCCGAACGCGGTGCGGACGGCGTCGAGAAACGCCGGACGGAAATTCGCGATCGTATCAGTGGCCAGGTACACCCGCACGGGGCGCACGCTGTGGTCGTCCCAGCGGTGCAGCATCGAGTCGCTCGACTCCCCCACCACGTCGCGCAGATAGGTGAGAGGATAGCTGTCCCGGATGCGGCGGCGGATATCCGCCCGGGCGGCGAGCTCGAGAATCCCCGGCCCCGACGTATCGGCGCTCGGCATTCCCGTTCCCGCTGTGGCTCGCGTCTGTGGCTGCGGTTGATCCGGCTCCGCTGGCGCGCTGTCGACATGGGCCGGCGCAGGACGTGGCGCGGCGTGCGGTATCAGCCGGCGGACCATGTCCCAGCCGACGGCCAGGAGTAGCACGACGATGATGATGCCGATGAGCCCCGAGCGCTGTCGTTCGTCCATGAATGGCAATATGTCAAACCGCTGAGGAACGCCGCTAGCTTTGCCCCTAGCCGCGGCCTATGATTGTGGCCTGCTTATGGTTGGACGCTGAGTGATCGCCCTCCCCGCCCGCTTCCTGATCCGGTATCGCTGGGCGGTGATCGCGTCATGGGTCGCGCTGGCCGCGCTCCTCGTGCCGCGCGCCGCGCACGTGCAACGGGTCCTCGCGGTGCGGGGCGGACCCGAGCGCCCGACCGAATCGACGCGTGCCTCGGATCTCATCGACTCGGCGTTCCCCAGTCCCTTCACCGAATACGTTGCCGTCGTGGTGCATGGACCGGTGCCCGATCGCGACGACCGCTTCCTCGAGGTGCTCGACTCCCTCTCCGCCGCCGCCGCGCGCGAGCCGTATGTGCGCCAGATTGTTTCCACCCGCACGGTGGCGGACTCGACCTTCGCAAGCGCCGACCACCACACGACCTTCCTCCTGGCGGCGCTGACGCGCCAGCATCCCGGGGAGTTGCGCGATTTCATTCCCGAGCTGCGCGCCACCCTGGGGGCGGCGTTGCGCCGGCTCCCCGCCGCGCAGGGGTTCGATATACGGGTGACCGGCAGCCCGGCGCTGGATCACGATGTGCGCGCGATCAGCGCCCAAGACACCGAGCAAGGCGAGCGCAAGGTCCTGCCGCTCACCCTGCTCGTCCTGGTGCTGGCGTTCGGGGCCCTCGTTGCGGCCACGCTCCCGATCGCGGTTGGTCTGCTCGCGATCACCATCGCACTCGGCCTGATCACCGAGCTGGCGCATGTCTGGACGATGTCGATCTTCGTCCTCAACATCACCACGATGGTGGGCCTGGGTGTCGGCATCGACTATTCGCTGCTCATCGTCACACGCTTTCGCGAGGAGCTGAACCGCGGCCTCTCTCCGGTGGACGCCGGCATCCGCACGATCCGCACGGCCGGATCGGCGGTGATGACGTCGGGGCTCATCGTGGTCGTGGGGTTCGCCGCGCTCATGGCCACACCGCTCATCGAAA
Organism: Gemmatimonadales bacterium; assembly: GCA_035691925.1. Lineage (GTDB taxonomy): Bacteria > Gemmatimonadota > Gemmatimonadetes > Gemmatimonadales > GWC2-71-9 > DASTHG01. Next base: position 9,934 of record DASSIL010000145.1, on the reverse strand, counting down.
CCCGCTCGGTGGGGATCGGGGGACTCGTGGTCGTCGCTACGGCCGTGCTCCTCGCGACGACCTTCCTCCCCGCCACGCTCACCCTGCTCGGGCGCGACATCGACCGCCCGCGCTGGCTGGCGCGGCCCTTGGCCCGGATTCACGCCCCCAGCGGATGGGAGCGGTGGGCGCGCTGGCTCGGCCATCGCCCGTGGCGGGCGATCGGCTTCGGCCTCGGTGTGGTGGCCCTGCTGATGTTGCCGCTCACCCAGATCCGCATCGGCCTCCCCGCACTCAACTGGTTCCCGCCCGGCTCGGAATCGAGCCAGGGGCTCGAGATGCTGCGGGCGATGGGCGCCAACGGGATGCTGCTGCCGACGCGCGTCGTGGTCCAGCTGCCGCCCGGCGCCTCGGCCGTGCGCGGGCCATGGCTCTTCGGACTCAAAGCGTTCACCGACTCGCTGCGCCGCGACCCGCGCGTCAAGCAGATTCGCGGCATCGCGTCCCTGAAACCGGCGATGTCCTCGTTTCAGCTCGCCGTGTTCTACAGCGATCCCGCGGGCGTGCGGTCGCGCTACCCCAAATTCTTCGATGCCTACCTGAGCGAGGACAATCGCACCACGCTGATCGATCTCGCGCCGGCGGACAGCGTCTCGCTCACCGGCATGATGGCGCTCGCCCGTCACGCGCGTGCCGTCGCTGGCCACGGGGTGCGCGGCCTCACGGGGGCCAAGGTCCTGGTGGGGGGCTTCGCCGCCTCGAGCGTCGATCTCCAGGATGATCTCCTGTCTCGCTTCCCGACGGTCGTCCTGCTGGTCCTCGGCACCACCGCGCTGATGCTGCTCGTCGCCTTCCGCTCGCTCCTCGTTCCCCTCAAAGCCGTGTTGCTCAATTGCCTCTCCGTGGGGGCGGCGTTCGGCGTCACGGTGCTCGTGTTCCAGCACGGCTACGGCGCCCGGGTCTTCGGCCTGCAAGGACCGACGGAGGCGATCTTCGTCGTGGTCCCGGTGCTGGTGTTTGCGACGGTGTTCGGCCTGTCGATGGACTACGAGGTGTTCCTGCTGACGCGCGTGAAGGAGGTCTTCGACAAGACCGGCCGCAACGATCACGCGACGATGGAGGGGCTCTCCATGACCGCGTCGACGATCACCTTCGCGGCCGCGATCATGATCCTGGTGTTCGGAACGTTCGCGTTCGCGCGCGTGCTGGCGGTGCAGTTCATGGGGTTCGGCCTGGCCGTCGCCGTGCTGCTCGACGCCACGCTGATCCGCATGATCCTCGTCCCCGCCATCATGCACATCGCGGGTCGCTGGAACTGGTGGCCGGGGGTGCGTGCGCCGCGCGCCGAGCTTTAGGGAGCTCTGTCGAGCAGCCTGAGACGGGAACCGAGTACGTCCCAGTGCCAGGCTTCGACCCGCACACCGGTGCGCGGATCCTTGAGGGGTTTGTATTGCAGCCAGGCGGGAGTGAACCCGAGCATCCGGCCGACGGTCAGCAGCCGTTCCTTGTCCGCGCTCACGAGGTGGGCCATCGGCTCATCCCCGATGCGCCAGCGATGCAGCCAAACGCCGCCGTCGAGGGCGAAGCACATCCCCTCGCGGCGGCGTGCAAACTCCTGCCAGGGCCTGTCTAACTGCAGTTGATGCGGCCTTCGACGGTTGCCGAGCCGATCGGTCCAGCGGCGCCGTAAAACAGGTAGCACTTGTGGGGGGTCTGGGCGTGAGACGCCGTGGCTGCCCATCCGGCCCCCGTGGCGCTGTTGACGACGATCGTCACACCGGTCGAGGGTGACCACCCGTTCATCGACGCCAGGTTCGTCGTGTAGGTCAAGCTATCGAACAAGTACGACTCCTCGGCGGTCGCAAGGTTGCGCAAGTCTGACTTCATCGACGCCAGATACGCCTTCTCCTTCGTGTTGGCGAACTTCGGAATCGCGATCGACGCGATGATCCCGATGATCACCACTACGATGAGCAGCTCGATGAGTGTGAATCCCTTCGCCGACTTCACTGACAAACCCTCCCGGGCTCGTGCTAGGGACGAATGCCAGACCGGTGCAGGAGCAAGACCTGTGCTCAACCCTTGGCATCCACCCAATTCGTTCCAGCACCGACACTTACGACCAGTGGGACGCGCAACTTGGCGGCCCCCTCCATGTCGCGTTTTACCAGTTCCTTGGCGGCGATTTCCTGGTCCGCGGGAACCTCGAACACCAGCTCATCGTGCACCTGCAGCAGCATCCGGGTACCTGGCGCGTCGGTCGGCAACGCCGCGTGGATCCGGATCATCGCGACCTTGATCAGGTCGGCCGCCGACCCCTGCAACGGGGAGTTGGTCGCGGTGCGCTCCCCGAAGGCGCGGATATTGAAATTGCGGTCCTTCAGCTCCGGGATATAGCGCCGCCGCGCGAACAAGGTCTCCACGTATCCCCGCTCGCGCGCCTGTGCGATGGTGCGGTCGAGCCAGGCGCGCACACCAGCGAAGCGCTCGAAATACTGCTTGATGAACGCCTTCGCGTCCTCGAGCGTGATTCCCAGCTGCCGTGCCAGCGCGACCGGTCCCTGGCCGTAGATCGTCGCGAAATTGATCGTTTTCGCCTGCGCCCGCATCTCCGCGGTGACCTGGTCCTGTGGCACGCCGAAGATCACCGCCGCCGTCTGCCGGTGAATGTCGCCGCCCTGCTCGAACGCGCGCACGAACGCCGGATCTTCCGAGAAGTGGGCCAGCAGCCGCAGCTCGATCTGCGAGTAGTCGGCTACGAGCAGGCGGAATCCCGGCGGCGCGATAAACGCGCGGCGAATCGACTCCCCGCGCTCGGTGCGGACGGGAATGTTCTGGAGGTTGGGATCGGAGGACGATAGCCGTCCCGTCGCGGCTCCGACCTGATTGAAGCTCGTATGGATGCGGCCCGTGTCGGGGTGGATGTAGTCCGGCAGCGCATCGACGTAGGTGGACTTCAGCTTGGAGAGCTCGCGGTAGGCGATGAGCAGCTTGGGCACTTCATGTCCCATCCCGGCGAGCTCTTCGAGCACGTCATAATCGGTCGACGGGCCGGTTTTCGTCTTTTTGAGGACGGGCAGCTGCAGCTTGTCGAACAACAGCGTGCGCAGCTGCGGCGTCGAGTTGAGGTTGAAGTCGGTACCCGCCGCCGCGTACAGCTGCCGTTCGATCGTGACCAGCTCCGCCGTGAAGCCGCGCGACAACTCCGCCAGAAGCGCGCGGTCGACCAGCACCCCCGCCCACTCCATGTCCGTGAGCACGCCGACGAGCGGCAGCTCGACGGTGTCGAGCAACGGCTGCAGATGGTGGTCCTCGAGCTCGGGCGCGAACGCCGCGCGCAGATGCAGCACGGCTTCCGCATGATCGCACCCGGCGCGCGCGGCTTCAGCGATCGCGATTTCGGAAACCGGGCGCTGGGTCTTCCCCCGGCCGGTGAGGTCGTCCCGGGTCTTGAGGCGGAGACCGAGCCGGTCGCGGGCCAGCTCGTCGAGGGCGAACGAGCGCCGCCCCGGATCGATCACGAAGGCGGCCAGCATCGAGTCGTAGGCCAGTCCGGCGAGCGGGACACCGGCGCGCCGCAGCACGAGCCAATCGTGCTTTACGTTGTGCCCCGCTTTGGGAACGGCGCGATCGCCCAGCAGGGCGCGAATGCCCGCGAGTGGCTCGCTCCCGAGCGGCGGCAGGTTTGCTGGAGCGGCCTCGCCGGCGAGCAGGCCCTCAGGAGGGATGTGGGTGAAAGGGAGATACCAGGACGCTCCCGGCCCGACCGCGAGCGCCAACCCAACCAGCTCGCCGCGCAGCGCATCGGGCGACGTGGTCACCGTGTCGAGCGCGACGAGCGGCGCCTGGCGGCACGCCGTGACCACCCGCTCGAGCCCCGCCACGTCCGTGATGACGGCGGCCGGCGGAGCGGCGGGCGCGGCCGTCGCAGCGGGCGCCGCCACGGGCGTGGCGCCGCTCAGCTCGGGAAGATCCAGCTTTGGAATGAGGGTGCGGAATTCCAGCTCGATGAACAACCGCTCCAGCTCATCGCGATCGGGCGCCGAGACCACCAGGCGATCGAGCTCCAACGCGATCGGCACGTTCCGGCGGATGGTGACGAGGTCGCGCGAGAGCAGCGCCTCCGCCGCGTGCGCCTGCAGTGCCTCCCGCGCCCGCTTACCGGGGATCTCCGCGGTACGGGCCAGAATCGTGTCGAGCGTCCCGTACGTCTTGAGCAGCTCGACCGCCGTCTTGTCGCCGATGCCCCGCACCCCCGGAACGTTGTCCGAGCTGTCGCCGACGAGGGCGAAGTAGTCGACGATCTGCTGCGGCAGGACTCCGAAGCGCTCCGCTGCGTTCGATTCGTCCACCCACTGTTCTTCCACCGCGCCGGGGCCGCCGCGGCCCGGATTGAGCAGCGCGATGCCCGGCGCGATGAGCTGATAGAAATCCTTGTCCCCCGACACGATCACCGACGCGAGGCCCGCGGCCACCCCCGCCGGGGCGAGCGTGCCGATCACGTCGTCGGCCTCGTATCCGTCGACCGCGAGCACGGGGACGCGGAAGGCGGCGAGCAGCTCGGCGATCCGCTCCAGTGAGCGGTCGAAGTCCTGCTGCAGCTCCGCCCCCAGCTTCTCACGGGTCGCCTTGTACTCGGGATACTCGCGGTGCCGGAACGATTCGCCGCGATCGAGCACCCACGCGAGGTAGTCGGGATGATGTTTTTCGCGCAGCCGCAGCAGAAAATTGGTGACGCCCCAGGCGGCCGACGTGTTCTCCCCGCTCTTGGTCGTGAGCGGCCGGGCGATCATCGCGAAGAAGGCCCGGTAGATGAGGGCGTAGCCGTCGACGAGGAAGAGGCGCTGCGGCGGGGACTGCGACATGGGCGGGGAAGATAACTCCGGAAACACGAGCGCCCCGCCGGAGGGCGTCCGGCGGGGCGCTACGACCGTGGCGTGCAGCCGCTATACCCGCATCACGTTGGTCGCGTGCAGTCCCTTGTCTCCGGTCTTGACTTCGAATTCGACCGCCTGGCCCTCGGCGAGCGTCTTGAAGCCGTCCATCTGTATCGCCGAGAAGTGCACGAACACGTCTTCACCACCCTCTTGCTCGATGAACCCGTACCCCTTCGCGTCGTTGAACCACTTCACCTTTCCACGTGCCATGGCGATCCGCCCTCCTGCGAAGTCTCCACACGAACATCGGCTGGCCCCCTCGCCCGAAGCCCTCGGGCGAGCGGCATTGAAGAGGCAACGTGTTCAGTGGGTTGTCAAGCGAACCGGGACGCGCCCGGTCAAGCGACTCCGCATCAATTACTTGCCGACCCGTAGAGCGCCCGATAGATGGCGCGGTTGCGCAGCACCGAGCGCACGTAGGCGCGGGTTTCCGGATACGGGATCTGCTCGATGAACTGATCGGAGTCCTCGGCGCCGGGCCGCGTGATCCAGCGGTCGACGGGAACGGGGCCGGCGTTGTACGCGGCGATCGCGACTTCCACACGCCCACGGTAGCGACGCAGCAGCATGGCGAGATGCGACGCGCCGAGATGGAGATTCAGGTCGGGCACCGTGAGCCATTCGGGATAGAACGTGACGTCGAGTCCGCGAGCCGCCTGGGCCGCAGTCACCGGCATGAGCTGGGCGAGGCCGCGCGCCCCGGCGCGCGACAACGCCTCGAGATCGAACGTGCTCTCCTGGCGGACCAGTCCTGCGAACAGGAAGGGGTCGACGCCGAATTCGCGGGCTTCGGCCTCCACCGCCCCGCGCCGTGGCCACGGAAAGATCGCCCGCAACACGCGAGCATCGTTGCCTGCCCGCTGCGCCGCGGTCCACCCCAGACGCACGCCAACCGAGCCCCAGCCGCGCGCCGACAACCCGGTGCTCCAGGCGAGCAGGTCGTCGAGCGCGGGGAACGCGCGGCCGCTCAGAACCCGGACCTCGAGGTCTGCCTCGGTGTCGAGGCCGGCGAGCAACAGCGTATCGATGCGCGAGAGCCCCGAATCGGCTGCTGCCGTGGACCGCGCGCTGTCCGGCGAAATTCGCAGCAGCGGCAGACCGGCCACTGTGCGGGCGCGCAGGCCGTAGTAGCCGAGCGAGTCCTCACGCGCGAGCAGGCGCCACAATGAGTCGGCGGCCGCCGAATCGCCGCGCTGCTCGGCGATCCGTCCCGTCCAGTACCGCGCGGCCGAGCGTTGCACGCCGCCGACGCCGATCTCGGCGCTGTACAGCCGCACGGCGCTGTCCGGCACGCCGGCGTGCAGGGCGATCGCGGCGAGTCGGAAGCGCGCGAGCGAGGCCCGGGAATCGGCCGGGTAGCGCCGCAACAGCTCGCCGAGCCAGCGCTGGCCGCCGCTCGAGTCGCCGTGATCCATGAGGTAATCGCCCACGAGATAGAGCGCAGTGGGGGCCGCTGTGTCCGCCGGGTACTTGTCGGCGAACGCCACGAGCGCCTCCGGTGCCCCGGGATCCCCCAGGCGGACGAGCACGCGTCCGCGGCGATACACGGCGAGAGCGGACGAGGCGGTATCGCGAGCGGCCGCCTGATAGGCGGCCGCGGCGTCCACGTAGCGGCCCGCGGCGCTGAACAGCTCTCCTGCGAGCACGAGCGTCTCGCCGCTCGAGTCGCCGTCGGCCAGCGCATGCGAGACGAGGCGTCGGGCTTCGTCGGGATCGCCGTGTCCGCGTACGACGCGCGCCAGGGCGACGCGCTCGGAAGACACCCGGGGCGGGAGCGCTCCATGAGCGAGCGGGACGCCGGCCGCTGCGTCGTCGGACTGCGGCGCGCGCGCGAACAGCTGGTACAGCTCGCTGCGGGCCGCGGCGCTGTCGCCTGTGGCCAAGGCCAGCCGGGCGGCGACGAGCGACTTCCCCGCCTCGTGAAACGCGTTGCGCGCGGCGTTCGAATCGCCGGCGAGCAGCAGCGCGGCGGCCCGCGCAGCCGCTGCCTCCCGTCCCACAGTCGGCGGCACGCCGGCCAGGAGACGCCAGGCGACCTGCGTATCGCGCTGCACACGCGCCGCCCGCAGGCGGAGCCAGGCGTCGATGGATCCGAGTGTCCCGTTGCGCGCGGCGGCGTAGTAGCGCGCCGCGCTGTCGGGAAGCAGCGCCGCTTCGAAGGCGAGCGCGGCATGCACGGCGAGCAGCGCCGCAGCGGCTCCCTGGTTGCCCGCCCGCTCGCGCGCCGCCACGAAATGCGCGGCGGCGAAACCGAACTGTCCCAGCCGCCACTCCGCTTCGCCGAGCAGCGCCAGCGCCTGGCCGTGCCCGTAGTCCTGTAACCAGGGTTGTCCGATGAGCAGGCTGCGGGTGCGATCGTAGCGACGTGCCTGCAGCTCGGCGCGCGCGCCCTGCACGATGAACGCGGGATCCTGCCGCGGCGATCGGGCGGCGGCGTCGAGCAGCGTCTCGGCGGCGTGCCAGGGCCGTCCCGAGAGCCACAGCGACTCGGCGCGCTGCGACGGATTCATCGCGGTCTGGCCCGCCAGCGGGAGCGGCGCGACCAGCAGCGCGAACAAGGCCGGGCGGATCACTGGCTGCGGCGAATGCGGGCCAACACCTGTTGGTAGTCCGCTCGCGATCCCGGGGTGAGCTCGAAACGGCCGAAGCCGGTGAGATCCTGGAACAAGAGGCCGAGCCGCAGCGTGGTATAGCTCCAGCGGATGGTCTGCGGCGTGCTGCGCGACACGTTGTTCCCGGAGAAATCGGTCACTTCATCCGGCTCGCCGAGGGTGATGTACACTTCGCCGCGATCGGTGAGCCAGCCGGGGCGACCCTCCTCCTGGAACCGCACGTTCGCGATCTGAACGCGGTGCAGGTAATCGTCCAACGCCTCGTTCTCCGGGGTAAGCGGCACCGGGTCGGTCGCCGCCCAAAACACGCGCCACGCTTCGGCGCGCTGATCCGGCGGGGCGTTCTTGAGCTTGCTCACGAGATCCTGCCGCTCGAAGTACCGCAGCAGATTCAACATCTCCGCGTAGTTGGTCACGACCCACTGGCTGGAGAAACTGACGAGAAACGTCGTCGCCGCTTTCGCGCTGCCGCCGACCACCGCGACGCGGAGCTCCCCCTGCCCCACCGGCAGGTGGGAGCCCGCGATCGGCACCACCACGCGGGCGAGCGCGGTCGTATCGTGCAGCGTCACGGTGTCCTGCCATTGCACCGTCCCGCCCTGGTCGATCGCTTCGGCAGCAACCCGCGTGCCGGGCGGCAGGTCGTACCCTTCAACATAGAAGCGCAGCGTGTCCACGCCGTACGGCAGCGTGGCCCGCGGGTTGGCGAGCAGCTGCGGGCGATCGCCGCGCACGCCGCGGCCGGCGCCCTGATAGATCGGGATGGGCGACGCCAGCGCGGGTCCGCCGAATCGCGGGACCGTGTCGGACCGTTCGCGGCGCGAGCTCGCCGGACTGTTGCGATCGCGAATCAGCATTTCCGCGGTGTACACGCCGGGATGCACCAGCAGGAAACCCTGGAACAGGACACTCTCGTCGGCGCGCAGCGTTTCCTGGAACGTCCGCACCCGCACCGTCTGATCGCTCGCCAGCCGCGCCGTGCTGCCCGAATCGGAGCGGAACGCGACCTCGACGTGGTACTCGGCGACGAACTGGTTGGCGTCGCGGTGAAAGGTGAGGGAATGATTGGCGAGCGACAGGGTAAATACGGCGAGGGTCGAATCGGGCGTCGGACCGGCGAGGAAATGCGCGTCGCCGACGGCCGGAAGGGGCGCGGGGGTGACGAACAGCCCCATGCGATCGTAGACGGCGGCCGCGTCGAACAGTTTGGCGACTTCCGTCCCGGGTTGTGGACGCTCGGTCGACCCGACCCGCTGCCATTGACTGCACCCGACGAGCGAGCCGATCAGCGTGAACCCGGTGACGAGGCAGCGTCGTATCACTTGCTTAACCTCAAGCCCGCACGTTAGTTTCGCCGATCCCCATGGCCAATGAGAATCTCGCCGGTCGGACGATCGCCGGCTATCGCCTCCTCGAACGCGTCGGTGAAGGAGGCACGGCGGAGGTGTATCGAGCCGAGCATCCGGAGCACAACCGCTGCGCCTTCAAGGTATTGCGGCCACGCCTGCGGGGCGACCCCACGGCGGTCAAGCGGTTCCTGCGCGAGGCGAGCTACGGGGCCCGGGTGGAGCACCCCGGCGTGGTTCGGACGTACGATTATGGAGAAGCCGACGGCCTGTACTACCTCGCCCTGGAGTGGGCTGGCGGTCAATCCCTCGCCGATTTCCTACACCAGAATGCACCGGTCGCTCCTGCGGACGCCGCGGTCATCGTCGCGCAGCTCTCGGCCGCACTCGCGGCGGCACACCAGGTCGGGATCATTCACCGCGACCTGAAGCCGGAGAACATTGTCTACGATTCCAAGACCAAGATCACAAAGCTGCTCGACTTCGGGATCGCGCGTGACGCCGAGCTGCCGCCGGAGGAGCGGCTGACGCGCACCGGGTTCTTCGTCGGCACCTTGCAGTACGTCGCTCCGGAGGCGCTCTCCGGAGAGCTGGTGGACGCCCGTGCCGACATCTACAGCCTCGCCACCATCGCCTACTACATGCTGACCGGGCGGCACCCCTTCAGCGGCCGCAATCCGCGCGAGCTCTTTCAACAGCTCCTGCAACAGGACCCGCTGCCCCTGAACCAGGCCGTGTCGGGGAAGAAATTCCGGCCGGCCCTCGAGGCGGCGGTCATGAAGGGCCTGAATCGCGATCCCGCCAAACGGCAACCGTCGGTCATCGACTTCGCCCGGGAGTTCACGGCCGGGGTGGCAGGCGGAGATGAGCCCACCACCGCGGGACTGCTCGGCACGATTCGCCGGTTCATCGGCGGCCAGTAGTTGGTAGTAGCAATGACTACTACTAACCGTTCGAATGAGACTTCCAGGCTCATCTCCCTCCTGCTCGAACGATCCGTGACCCGCGGCGACTTCGTTCTCGCTTCGGGACGCCGCTCCCGCTACTACATCGATGCCCG
>DASSIL010000144.1:0-39860 GCA_035691925.1 Gemmatimonadales bacterium | reverse complement strand
CCGCGCTTCTGCTCCAGCACCACGTCGAGTCCCAACCGCAGCGACAGCCGGTGAAACAGTTTCGCCGACGTGGGCGCCTGCGCGAGGTCGTTGGCGGGACCGGTCAGCCGCTGCAGCGGGATCATGGCGTCCTGAACCTCGAGGCGGAACTGGTAGCCTGGCCCGAGCTTTTCCGTGAATCCGACCGCCACCTGTCCCGAGACACCGATGCTCTTCGGATGCGGATCGACCACCACCGCGCGGGATTCCAGGTTGCCGTTCTGCACGAAGTCGCCCGACAGCTCGGTGGTGCTGGTGGAGTAGCTCGTGATCCCCACACCGGCGCGTACGTAGGGACTGAACGACCCGCGCGGCGCCGCACGAACCACGACGCCCCCCAGCACCGAGATGACGCTGGTGGACAGCGAGGCACCGCTGACGTTGAGACAGAGTTGCGCGTTGCGGGAGCCGTACACCGGGTCGGCCCCGGGATCGGGGACGGTGTCGATGCGGGTGCAGGTATCATCGAGCGGCAGCCCGACGTAGAGGACTTCCAGGGACAGTCCCACGTGCGGGCCGCGGAACAGTGTGCCCATCACCCCCGCCACGATGCCGGGTGTGATATCGCGCGTGATGCGCAGGGTGTCGTAGCTGTTGCTGCACGACTGTCCCAGCAACACGCACAGCGGCTGGCGCTCGACGTCCCACAAAGACGCGCTGTTCGAAACACCTCCGATGATGCTGAGAATCAACGTCGGCTGCGCGGGGGTGGGGCCTTGCGCGGCGGCGGCGGTCGTCGCGACGAGCAGCGCGAGGACAGACCAGGCTGGTTTCATTCGGCCTCGGGATGTCGGGAGAGGATCCGGCCGTGCTCCACGGCCAGACAACGGTCCATCACGATTGGAATTCCCGCGTCGCGCGCGCGTGCGGCGGCCGCGTCGTCCCGTACGCCTTCCTGCAGCCAGACGAGACGCGGGGCCACCGGGATCGCCTCGCGCACCACGCCCAGGACGTGCTCGCTGCGCCGGAATACGTCGACGATATCGATCGCGTGGTCGGCGGCGGCACGAGCGAGCGTGGGGTACGCCCGTTCTCCCAGAATCTCCGTTGCGAAGGGATTGACGGGTACGACGCGGTAACCCGCGCGCTGCAGGTAGCGCGCGACGGAATGACTGGGGCGGCCCGGATTGGGGGACAGCCCGACGACGGCCACGGTGCGCGCGGCGCGCAGCAGCGTCGCGATCGTCTCGTCGTCCACCCGCTCACCCCTCCCGACGCCGACGTCAGGGCTCGCCGAAATACTCCGAGTAGAGATGCGGCCCCTCCTGGATGCGGATGCGGTGCAGCGTCACGCCGGGGGGCAGGGCACCCGCGAGGCGTTCCCAGAGATACACCGACAGCGCTTCCCCGGTCGCCAGGCGCCCGCCGGACGCGAATTCCGGGATGTCGACGTTGATGTGCTTGCCGTCGAATCGCTCGTGGATCTCGCGCGCCAGCAGCGCGTCGAGCTGCTCCAGATTCACGACGCCCCCCCGGTCCGCATCGAGCGATCCCTTCACCGTCACGCGGCACTGGTACTCGTGCGGGTGATCCTCGGCGGCCCGTGCGAACGTCGCCCGGTTCTGCTCCGGCGTCCAGTCGGCCCGCGCGATGCGATGCGTCGCCCGAAACCCGACGATGCGGGTCAGGTAGGCGACGGGCATGTCGCTAGAACGTCCACGCCAAACCGAACGTCGCCCAGGGATGGACCGTCGTCGCGCTGAGCGGCGACAGGATGCTGGGCAGGATGCGAAACCGGTAGGACGACGGAAAGCTCAGATGATAGACCAGGAGCCGGCCACCGAGCTCCGCCGACAGGCGCCGGACGGGATACCAGCGCACCCCGAGTTCCGGAGCGTAGGTGAACTTGGTGCCGAAGTTGTAGCCGCTGGAATCGGCTCCGATCCTGGAGCCGAAGGCGAGCCCCAGCGTGGCTCCGGCGTACGGCTGAAACCCGCGCCACGTCTTGCCGCCGGTGAGAGAGAGCAGGACCCCGAAATCGGCCAGCACGATGTCGTTGTCGACCGGCCCCAGCGGCTTGGGGAAGGAGTCGCGGTCGCTCTTGAAGTACTTCGCGGTGGTATTCGCGTAGGCGACACCGGCCGCGACCGTCAGCGCGCCGCTGGCCTGCAGCTCGAGCCGCACACCCGTCGTGAGGCCGTTGGTGGCGGCCACCGGGACCGAGTCCGGGCCGCGCGACCCGCCGAAATATCCCTCTGTGATCCGCAACGTGAGCCCGCGGCGGATGTCCTTGTAGGGGGAACTGGCGGGATCGTGGCCGGCCTGGGCGGACAGGAAGGTTGGAATGGTGGAAATGATGGAAAGAGAAAGCACTGTCCAACGTTCCAGCCTTCCAGCATTCCACCTGATCATCATTCGGTCTCCCTCAGATCCTTTCCTGTCATCACCGCCGGCGGCTCGACGCCCAACAGATGCAGCACCGTGGGACCGACGTCGCGCAGGCTCCCGCCGGTTCGCAGCGCCTTCAGGCCTTCGTTCCCGACGATCAGCAGCGGGACCGGATTGGTCGTGTGCGCGGTGTGCGGCCCCCCACTCGCGGGGTCTATCATCAGCTCGCAGTTGCCGTGGTCGGCAGTGACCAGCAGCGTGGTGCCCGCGCGCTCGGCGCTCGCCAGGACTCGTGCGAGGCATGCGTCGACCGCCTCCACCGCTTTCACCGCGGCGGGTAGTACACCGGAATGCCCGACCATGTCACCGTTGGCATAGTTACAGAGGATGAAGTCGTGCTGCCGCGCTTCGATCGCGCGGCACAGCACGTCGGTGACGCCGGGGGCACTCATCTCGGGCATCTGATCGTAGGTCGCCACGCTTTTCTGGGACGGCACGAGCTCCCGCTCTTCGCCGGGGTAGGGGCGCTCGATTCCGCCGTTGAAGAAGTAGGTGACGTGCGCGTACTTCTCCGTCTCCGCCGTCCGAAACATCGTGCGGCCCTGGTCGGACAGCACCTCGGCGACGATCTGTTGCAGGACGAAGGGCTCGAACGCGGCCGGGAACGGGAAGGTGGCGTCGTAGCGCGTCATCGTGACGAGCTGCACTGCCGGGCGCGCCGGGTCGGCGAAGCCGTCGAACCCGGGGAGCGCCAGGGCGGCGGACATCTGGCGGCCGCGGTCAGCGCGGAAGTTCACGACGAAGACGCCGTCCCCCGAGCGGATGCGCGGCGTGCCGCTGATCACGCGCGGCTTGATGAACTCGTCGGTCTCGCCCGCTTCGTAGGCGCCGCGGATCGCGGTTTCCGCATCCGGCGCTTCGATTCCCGTTCCATGGACCATCGCGTCGTAGGCGAGCCGCGTCCGGTCCCAGCGCTTGTCACGATCCATGGCATAGTAGCGTCCGATGACGGACGAGACGACCGGGTCCCGGCTCCCGGATCCCGGGTTCCGTCGAACTTCGTGCAGCAGCTCCTTCATGAACATCAGCGCCGATTGCGGCGGCGTGTCGCGGCCGTCGGTCCAGGCGTGAATCGCGACGGGAATGTCGGCGCGGCGGCCCAGCTCGACCGCCGCCAGGAGGTGCTGGTCCAGGGCGTGGACGCCGCCCGTCCCGAGGAGCGACAGGAGGTGCAGCGTGCCGTGCGAGCGTTGCACCGCGGCGGCCAGATCTTTCAATGGCGCGAGATCGAAAAACGCTCCTGCGGTGATCGCCTGGGAGATGCGCACGATGTCCTGCGGCACCACGCGTCCGGCGCCGAGGTTGAGATGGCCGACTTCGCTGTTGCCCATTTGTCCTTCGGGGAGTCCGACGGCGAGACCAGAAGCATCGAGCAGGGTGCGCGGGGCACGGGCCCAGAGCCGTTCCCAGGTAGGCGCCTGGGCGAGCTCCACGGCGTTGCCCTCACGGCCGGGTCGGAACCCCCAGCCGTCCAGTACGATCAGCGCGACCGGGGTGCGCGACCCGTGCCTCTTGGTCATATTGAATGAAGATGCAATCTATCCCGGCGCTTCGCGTCCTTCCAGTTGTCGCCTGCATTGTGGTCCCGCTTTCCGCTCAGGCCGGTGCACGGGTGACCACGCAGGGAGAGTGGTTCTATCAGACCGCCGCCGGCCGGCGCCTGGCGCAACTCGAGGTCGGAGCGACGGTCCAGACGGGCGCCGTCCAGGGGGACTGGACGAACGTGACGCTCGACGGGTGGATCATCAAGACGTCGCTCGGACCGACCGCGATTCCGGGATTCGACGTGGCCGTGAGCAAGGCGCCCTCCGAGAACCTCCGTGCCACACCCGCCGGCGCCGTCATCGCGCATCTCGCCGCCGGCTTCGCCCTCGACAAGACCGGCGAGCAGGATCGCTGGGTGCACGTGCGTCGCAGCGGTTGGGTCAAGACCGCGTCGCTCGCCGCCATCATGAACGCCGTCCGGCCTCCGGCCTCCGGGCCGCCGCTGCCGACCCGCGCGCCGGACACGACGCCGACGCCGGTCGATCCCGCGCGCGTGCTGTCGGCTCGGCAAACGACGTTGTACCGCGCCCCCGACGGGGCGAGCGACGCGGCGCTCACCGCGGGAGCGCCGCTGCGCGTCCTGGGCCGGACCGCCGACTGGACCCGCGTGGAGCTCGAGGGATGGGTAAAGACGGCCGATCTGCAGGCGGCGCCCCCGGGGGTACTCGTCGGCGTGAGCGCCGCCGAGCTGCGCGCCGAGCCGGACCGGTACGTGGGGCAGGCGCTGCGCTGGACGCTGCAGGTGATCGCCGTGCGCACGGCGGACGACCTGCGCCCCGACATCCCCACCGGGTCGATCTATCTCCTGGCGCGCGGGCCGGTGCCGGAGCACGGCTTCGTCTACGTGGTCGTGCCGGACGCGCAGCGCGCCGCCGTACGGGCGCTCGCGCCGCTCGCGACGATTCAGTCGACCGTCCGGGTGCGCACCGGCCGCAGCAAGTTCGTCGGGAATCCCGTCGTCGATCTCGTGTCACTCGAGGTGCTGCCATGAATGAGGTGCTGCGGGAGCGGCTGCTGCGCAAGCTGGACGTATTGTCCGACGAAAAGGTGTATCAGGTGCTCGATTTCGTCGAGTTCCTGGAATCGAAGTACGCCGAACGCCCCGCCGGCGCGCCGGCGTTTCAGAAGGTCGCCGAAACGCTCGAGGATACGATGCGGGCGGGCCGCGTGCCGATCACGATCATCAAGGGCACGATGGATACGGTCTCCAAGGCGGGGAAGTTTCTGGGCGGCCTCGCGGCCGCGGGAAAGGCGGCCGTGGAAGAAGCTCGCAAGAAGCCGGCGGAAGAGCCGCCGGCGGAGACTGCGAAGTAGGCGATGAGCAGCGTCCGGATCCTCGCCGCGTGCGCCATCGTTTCCGCGTGTGGCCCGAGCAGGCCCGCGATCTCACGAGCTCCGGCCGACTCCACACCGGCCGCCTCCCCGAGCGCGAGTGCGCCGGCCCGCAACGGTTGCAGCTACCTCACCGAGGCGCAGGCCTCCGCGGCGCTGGGCCAGCCGTCGCGCTACCGTCCGCGGCAGCCGACGCCCGCGGCCTGTACGATCGAGCCCGCATCGGGCGACGTGTTCCACGGGACGACCGTGGACTATCGTGTCGCGAATGGGTCAGCGCAGTTCGACTTTCTCGCCGCGCAGAAGGACGCCGAGAAGATCACGGGGCTCGGGGACCGCGCCGTGTGGTTGGCGGCGGGGAAGACCCGCGGCAACCTGGCGGTGACGCGCGGCAATACCGCCGTGCTGGTGACGATCACCGATCTGAGCGGGCACCGGCAGCTGCAGCAAGAGGCGCGAGACTTCGCGCGCCTCGTCCTCGAACACCTGTGAGGCCGGCCACGGGTTGAGGATTCGGAAACGCGGGACTAACTTCCGCTATGGGAACCTTCCGCCAGGCTCAAGCCCTCACATTTGACGACGTCCTGCTCGTGCCACGGCATTCCGCCGTGCACCCGAGGAACGTCGATATCCAGAGCCGCTTCACCAGGGACATTCCGCTCAACGTGCCGCTCGTTTCCGCCGCGATGGACACTGTTACCGAGGCGGAGATGGGGATCGCGATTGCCCGCGCGGGCGGCATCGGCGTGATCCACAAGAACATGTCCATCGATCGCCAAGCCGCCGAAGTCGATCGGGTGAAGCGCAGTGAGTCGGGGATGATCCTGAACCCGATCACCCTGGGCCCCGACCGGCCGCTGCGCGAGGCGGCGCAGCTGATGGCGCGGTTCCGCATCTCGGGCGTCCCGATCGTCGACGCCGCCGGCAAGCTGGTCGGCATCATCACCAACCGCGATCTCCAGTTCGAGCGCGCGCTCGACCGCCCGATTCGCGACGCGATGACCAAGGAGCACCTCGTCACCGCGCCCATGGGGACGACGCTCGACGAAGCGGAGAAGATCCTAGGGCGCCACCGCATCGAGAAGCTCCCGGTGGTGGACGGGCAGGGGGTGCTGCGCGGCCTGATCACGATCAAGGACATCTTCAAGCGGCGGCAACATCCCAGCGCCAACAAGGATCAGCACGGGCGGCTGCGCGTCGCCGCCGCAGTGGGCGCGACGCCCGAAGCAATGACCCGCGCCAAGGCGCTGCTCGACGCGGGGTGCGACGTGATCGTCGTCGATTCGGCGCACGGGCATTCACAGGGCGTGCTCGATACCGTCGACTGCCTGCGTCAGCAATATCCCGAAGCGCAGCTCGTCGGCGGCAACGTGGCGAGCGAGGCGGGGGCGCGCGCGCTGATCGAGCGCGGTGTCGATGCCGTGAAAGTGGGCGTCGGGCCCGGCTCGATCTGCACGACGCGCGTCGTCACCGGTGTCGGCGTGCCGCAGATCACGGCGATCGTCGATGCGGTGCGCGGCGCCGGGGATATCCCCGTGATCGCCGACGGCGGCATCAAGTATTCTGGCGACGTCGTCAAGGCGCTCTCCGCCGGTGCCGAGAGCGTGATGATGGGCTCGATGCTCGCGGGCACCGAGGAGAGTCCGGGCGAGTCCTTCCTGCTCGAGGGCCGGCGCTTCAAGGTGATTCGCGGCATGGGCAGCCTCTCGGCGATGGAGGAGGGATCGGCCGACCGCTACTTCCAGGAAGGCGAGGTCAGTCCCTCGAAACTCGTCCCCGAAGGAATCGAAGGACGAGTTCCCTATCGCGGCCCGGTGGCCGACGTGTTGTTCCAGATGATCGGTGGGCTGCGCAGCGGGATGGGCTATTGCGGTGTGTCGACCGTCGCCCAGCTGCGGACCGAAACCGAGTTCATCCGCATCACGACGGCCGGATTGCGCGAGTCGCATCCGCACGACGTCGTGATCACGCGCGAAGCCCCGAACTACAGTCTCTGACGTCGCTCCCGCTTGACACCCCGGAAGCCGGGGTCTACTCTAGCGCCCGTTTCCGGTACGATCCACTTCACCGGTGAGGCAAGCGCATGGATCTCTTCCGACGGAAAAGCGTCACTGCTCTCCAACAGGAAGCCGCGTCCGACAATAGCCTGAAACGCGCCCTCGGCGCCCTCAACCTGACCACGCTCGGTATCGGTGCAATCATCGGCACCGGCATCTTCGTTCTGACCGGGACCGTGGCGGCGCTGAACTCCGGGCCTGCAGTCGTTCTCTCCTTCACGTTCGCGGGTGTGGCGTCGATCTTCGCCGCGCTGTGTTACTCCGAGTTTGCTTCACTCGTCCCCATGGCCGGCAGCGCCTACACGTACGGCTATGCCACCCTGGGCGAGCTGATCGCCTGGATCATCGGCTGGGATCTGATTCTCGAGTACGCCCTCGGCGCCGTCACAGTGGCCATCGGGTGGTCGGGGTACGTGGTGTCGTTCCTCGAGGATATCGGGATCAACATCCCGGGCGCCCTGTCGGCCGCCCGCGGGACCAATCTGATCGACGTGCCGGCATCGCTTGCCGGCACGCTTCACATCAAGGCGGGGTGGATCGCGATCAACGATGCCCTCACGAACCAGATTCAGGGCGCGGGGGTCGATCCGTCGACGCTGGCACACGTCACCGCGGTCTTCAATCTCCCCGCCGTCATCATCATCGCCCTGGTGACCACACTGCTCGTCATCGGCATCAAGGAATCCGCGAACGTCAACAGCGTCATCGTGATCATCAAGGTTGTGGTCGTGCTGCTGTTCATCGTCGGAGCGGCGCACGCGATCAACCCGGCGAACTGGCATCCCTTCATCCCGCCGCAAACCGTCAAAGACGGTGTCCCGGTCGCGGGCGAGTTCGGCTGGAGCGGCGTGTTCACCGGGGCCGCGATCGTGTTCTTCGCCTACATCGGATTCGACGCCGTGAGCACAGCGGCACAGGAAGCCAAGAATCCGCAAAAAGACATGCCGATCGGCATCATCGGATCACTGCTCATCTGCACCGTCCTGTACATCCTCGTGTCGGGCATCGCGACGGGCATCATGAGCTACAAGGAACTGAACGTTCCCGATCCGATCGCGGTGGCGGCTGACCGGGCCGGTCTGGGCTGGATGTCCACGCTGATCAAGCTGGGGGCGATCGCCGGCCTGTCGTCGGTGATCCTGGTCATGCTCCTCGGACAGTCCCGGGTGTTCTATTCGATGTCGCGCGATGGTCTCCTGCCGCAGTTCGTCAACAAGGTGCACCCCAGGTTCCAGACGCCCTACATCACGTCGATCGTGACGGGCGTGGGCGTCGCGTTTTTCGCGGCGATCCTGCCGATTCGGGATGCGGCCAGCCTGGTTTCGATCGGGACATTGCTGGCGTTCGTGATCGTCTCCGTCGGTATCCTGGTCCTGCGCGTGCGCGAGCCGGACCTTCCGCGGACCTTCAAGACACCGGCGGTGTGGGTCGTCGCCCCGCTCGGCGCGCTCTCGGCGGCGTGGCTGATGAAATCGCTGCCGTGGGTGACGTGGGAGCGGTTGATCATCTGGTTCGTCATCGGGATGATCGTGTTCATCGGCTACGGATACAGCCACTCGCGGCTCAATACCAAGGCCTGACGCGCGGATTGCTGATTGCCGTCGAGCGGCCGGCTCCCACATCGGAGCCGGCCGCTTCATATTGCTCCCAATGAAGTCGCGCGCGCGGGCCTGGCTGGGGTATTTCGCTCTCTGGACGCTGCTCGGCCTCGTGTTCGCCACGCAGCTGTATCTCGGCGAACAGCGATTCTCTCCCCGTCCTTCGACCTGGTGGCAGGCGCTCCGCTCGGAGCTCCCCGACTGGTACCTCTGGGGACTGCTCGCGTTGATCGTCGGCACGCTGGCGCGGCGCTTCCGCATCGACCGCAGCAACTGGGAGCGTGCCATCCCGATTCACTTCGGCGCCAGTCTGACCCTCGGTTTCCTGCATCTCGTCCTGGCGA
Organism: Gemmatimonadales bacterium; assembly: GCA_035691925.1. Lineage (GTDB taxonomy): Bacteria > Gemmatimonadota > Gemmatimonadetes > Gemmatimonadales > GWC2-71-9 > DASTHG01. The sequence continues at coordinate 30,557 of DASSIL010000144.1, read as the reverse complement.
CCGCGATTCAGGTCGTGCTGCGCGGCGGCGAGCCGTACCCGTTCCTGCCGAAGCTGGTGGACAACTTCGCCGCGTCCTACCACTGGAACCTCCTCATCTATTGGGCCATCGTGGCCCTGGCGCACGCCCGCGAGTACGCTCGCGACGCGGGCGAACACCGCATGCGTGCCGCCGAGGCCCGCCTCCAGGCGCTGACGCTGCAGCTGCGTCCGCATTTCCTGTTCAACACCTTGAACGCGATTGCCGAGCTGATCCACGAGGACCCCGGTGCCGCCGAGCGCATGGTCGGCCGGCTCGCCGATCTGTTGCGACGCACGCTCGAGACCGACGGCTCGGCAGAAGTGCCGCTCGCCACCGAGCTGGAGCTGGTGAACCGCTACCTCGAGATCGAGTCGGTCCGGTTCCAGGACCGGCTGCGCGTGCGCTGGGAAATCGCGAACGAGACTCAGGGCGCCGGCGTCCCGGCGATGATCCTCCTGCCGCTGGTGGAAAACGCCGTGCGCCACGGCGTGGCCAGCCGGCCGGGGCCGGGGCAGGTGGGGATCCGCGCGCGCCGCGATAACGGTACGCTGCGCGTCGAGGTGTGGGATGACGGGCCGGGGCTCGACGAGGATGCCGCGAGCGGCGCGCGCCGGGGCATAGGGCTCGCCAACACGCGGGCGCGCTTGTTGCAGCTCTACGGGACCTCCCACCGGTTCGAGCTGGTGGACGGCACACCGGGAGGCCTGGTGGTGCGGCTGTCGCTCCCCTTCCATTTGCCTCAGGTCGCCTAGTGATCCGAACGCTCGTGGTTGAAGACGAGCCGCTCGCGGTACGCCGGCTGCGGCGCCTCCTGAAGAGCGAGCGCGACGTGAAGGTGGTCGGTGCCTGCGGCGATGTCCCGGCAGCGCGGCGCGAGATCGAGGACGGGGCCCCCGATCTCCTGCTGCTCGATGTCCAGCTCCCCGGCTCCGATGGCCTCGCGCTGCTCGACAGCCTGCCGGCCGCCCGCCGCCCGGCAGTGATCTTCGTGACCGCCTACGAGCGCTACGCCGTGCCTGCCTTCGATCACCAGGCGGTCGATTACCTCCTCAAGCCGATCGACCCGGAGCGGTTTCGCCTGGCGATCGCCCGTGCACGCCGCCACCTCGAGCGCCGGGACAGTGCCGCCGCTCCCGCGGCCCCGCTGTCCCGCCTGCTGGTGCGCGAGCGGGGGCGCGCGTTCTTCGTCCGCGTCGAGGAAGTGGACTGGCTCGAGGCGCAGGGGAATTACGTGCGCATCCACGTCGGCCGCGCGAGCCACCGGCTGCGCACGTCGATCGGCGCGCTCGAGCCCCAGCTCGACCCGCGACACTTTCGCCGCATCAACCGCTCGCAGATCGTCGCGCTCGACCGGGTGCGCGAGCTGCAGCCGTGGTTTCACGGCGACGGAGTGGTGATTTTGACGAGCGGCGTGCGGCTGAGATTGAGCCGGAGATACAGAGACGGGGTGTACGGGGATTAAGGGCGCTATCAGCTATCAGCTATCAGCCGTCCCGTCTGGCACATCGAAAATCCCACTCACACCAGAAGTAGTTCCGCCGCTCCCCCCGGCGCCGAGATTGCCTGTACCCACTCGCCAGGATCTCCGATGTCGCTCTGGGCCACCAAGTCCATCGCTACGCTGCGCGCCGATGCAGAGGCCGCCGAGGGCACCACCCTCAAGCGTGCGCTCGGTCCCTTCAACCTCGTCACGATGGGGATCGGCGCCGTCATCGGTGCCGGGATCTTCGTGTTGACGGGCCAGGCGGCGGCGCTCTACGCGGGACCGGCCGTCCCGATCTCGATGGCGGTCGTCGGCGTCGCCTGCGCCTTCGCCGGGCTCTGCTACGCCGAGATGGCGAGCACGGTCCCCGTCGCGGGGAGCGCCTACACCTACGTCTACGCGACCCTGGGCGAGTTCCTCGCCTGGATCGTCGGATGGGACCTGGTGCTCGAGTACGCCGCCGGGGCGGCAGGGGTGAGTGTGGGGTGGTCGGCCAATCTCGTGGCGCTGCTCGGCCTCTTCGGCATTCGTCTTCCCGACGCGCTGGCGAATTCACCGACGGCCTGGTGCACGGCCGCGCAGGTCGGGACGATGGCGGCGCCGGCGTGCCTGCATACGGGCTTCAACTTCACGGGGGCGGTGATCAATCTGCCGGCGGTGTGCATCGTCGCGGTGATCTCCACGATCCTGGTGATCGGGATCCGCGAATCGGCCCGCGTCACCAATTGGATCGTCATCCTGAAAGTCGCGATCGTCCTGCTCGTCACCGTCGTCGGCCTGTCTCACATTACGCCGGCGAACTGGCATCCGTTCATCGCGCCGAACACCGGCGAATGGGGGACGTACGGCTGGTCCGGCGTGCTGCGCGGCGCCGGGCTGGTGTTCTTCGCCTACATCGGATTCGACGCGGTCTCGACCACGGCCCAGGAGGCGAGGAATCCGCAGCGCGACATGCCGATCGGGATCCTGGGGTCGCTCATCGTCTGCACGCTGCTCTACATGATCGTGTCGGCGGTGCTCACCGGCATGGTATCGTACAAGGACCTGAACCAGCCCGCGCCGATGGCGTACGCGATGCAGCAGGTCGGGGCGCCGTGGGCGTTTCAGGTGATCATCGACGTCGGCATCGTGCTCGGGCTGGGCTCGGTGATCCTCGTCATGCTGCTCGGCCAGTCGCGGGTCTTCTATTCGATGTCACGGGACGGATTGCTCGGCCCCTGGGCGGGCAAGGTGCACCCCACCTGGCGGACGCCGTACCTCTCGACGGTCTACACCGGAGTCGCGGTGGCCATCGCCGCGGGCATTTTGCCGCTGCAGCTCCTCGGCCAGCTCGTCAACATCGGCACCCTGCTCGCGTTCGTTCTCGTCTGCGCCGGCGTGTTGATCCTGCGTTCCAGGCGTCCCGATCTCGAACGGCCGTTCAAGACACCGCTCATGCCGTTCGTGCCGATCATGGGGATCCTCACCTGTTTCGGATTGATGCTCACACTGCCTGCCGATACGTGGATCCGGCTCGTCGTCTGGCTGTTGATCGGGTTCTCCATCTACTTCGGGTATAGCCGCAAGCACTCGGTTCTGAGGACGAAGGGCGTCTAACAGAGACGTCGCGAGGGAACGTCGAGTGAGCGCGTCGAGTAGAACCGTATTGATACCGGTTCTCCTCGACGCCTTTTCTCGACGCGTTCTCTCGACGTACGTATCTTTTGGAAATGATCCCGATACCTCCGGACCGGATAACCGCAGCAACAAGCATCGCCGCCATCCTGAAGCCCGGCCTCCGCGTCGCCCTGACGACGCACGTCAACGCCGACGGGGACGGGGTGGGCAGTGAGATCGCGCTGTGGCACCTGCTGCGGGCGCGGGGGATGCAGCCCGCGATCGCCAACGCCACCGGGATCCCCGAGCGGTTCGATTTCCTCGTCCCCGACGGCGCCGACGCGAGCGAACGGGCGGGGAAGGAGATCGCGCGGGCCGATCTCATCGTCGTGCTCGACATCTCCGATCTCGGCCGCATCGGCGATCTCGCGGGAGCGGTGCGCGACCGGCGCGTCCCCGTGATCTGCATCGACCATCACGTGAGCCAGGGCACGCTTCCTGAAGGCCCGCGGCTCGTGGCGCCAGAGGCTACCGCCACCGCAGAGCTGGTGTTCGATCTCGCCACGGCGCTCGAGTGGGAGCTGACGGCGGACGCGGCGCGCGCGCTGTACGTCGGCTTGCTCACGGATACCGGCGGGTTCCGCTTCTCGAACACCACTGCCCGCGCGCTGCGCGTCGCCGCGGCGCTGCTCGAGCGCGGCGTCGATCCGGAGTCGATCTACGAATCGGTCTACGCGAGTGCCCCCGAGGGCCGGGTGCGGCTGCTTGGCGACGTGCTGCAGACGCTCGTCGTCGAGCCGGCAGGGCTCGCCTGGGTGACGGTCCCGCCCGGCGCGCTCGAGCGGCACGGCGCGACCGCGGACGATCTGGACGGCATCGTCGAGCACGCGCGCTCGATTGCGGGAGTCCGGCTGGCGCTGTTGTTCCGGCAGATCGCGAACGGGCGCACCAAGATCTCGTTCCGGTCGATGGGGAACATCGACGCCGCGGCGCTGGCCCACCAGTTCGGCGGCGGCGGTCACCACAAGGCGGCGGGGGCGTCGCTCGAGGGGCCGATGGCGGATGTGCAGGCGCGCGTGCTCGCCGCCGCCCGCATGAGCCTCAACGGCGGCGCGTAAGCAGCGCGAGACACGCCGCGGCCGCGGCAGTCTTCTCTTCACTGCGCCAGCGCCCGCGCACCTGCCCCGCGAGCTCCGCCACCATACCCTTCAACTGCCGCTCGGGGACGCGTGCCGCCCGTGCGGCCGCCGCGTAGACCTCCCGCTCCAGCACCACCGTTGCGCCGACCCGCAACGCCGCGAGGCCCTCCACCGCGACCCGTCGGAACAGAGCGCCTTCGAGGGCGTGGGCGCGAATGTGGGGATTGCCGATGCGGGCGGGGTCGCCGACGCTGCCGACGACGATGCCGGCGGCGCGGGGCCGAACGCCGGTTCGGGCGTACTCCCCGAGCAGGATCTTGAGAGACGCCCTCGCGCTGCGCTCGATGATGCGGACCAGCCGCGCGATAATCGCCTGGCTCGTTTGCGCGGTGCCGAAGCCGGCGTGGTACGGTTGCCGCGTGCGGGGGCTGGCCGGGTCGGACAACTCGATGCGGCGGCGGTCGAGGACGGTAGGGGTGCGGGCCGGTCCCTCGACCAGGACGACCACGGCCCAACCCGATTTGATGCGCACTCCCAGGGCCGCGGCGCGGCGCCTCACGGGATCACGGGGCCCCGGTCGCGAGCCACAGCCCCAGCGCGCTCGCCGCTGCGAGGGCCGCGAGGCCGCTCGACGCCCAGCGCCGGAACGAGGGTGAACCCAGGACGAGGCTGATGCCGAGCTTCACCACGGTGTTCGAGAGGATCCCGATGGCGATTCCTTGCGCCGCGAGCGCCGCGCCGTCGCCCCCGGCGGCAAGGCGGCACATCGAGAGCGTCAGGGCATCCATGTCGGTCGCGCCGAGCACGGCGGCAGACGCTCTGACGCCGGCCGCCCCCCACGTCTGCTGCACCAGCGGCATGAGGAGCAGGACCGCTTGAAAGGCCAGCGCCATTCGCAACGAAGACCAGAGCCCGAGCGGGCTCTCGGGCCGCTCCGCCGTGTCGTGGTCGGCGGACTGCGATCGCAGCAGCGCAACGGCCACGCCGCCGGCGCCGACGACGAGCGGCGGCAGGAGGAACGGCACGAGAGCGGCGGTCACCGGGGGATTGAGGACTGTAGCTACGAGCGCCACCCGGATAAGGAGGACGGCGCACGCCGCGAGCACGCCCGTCGCGAGGGGGAACGCGAGCGACGGCTCACGGCGGCTGGTGCGCGAGAACATCAGCGTTACCGCGGTCGAGGAGATGATGCCGCCCAACAGCCCGGCGATCGGGAGGCCGAGCGCCCCCCCCACGGCCCGGCGGGCGATATAACCGGCGAAGTTGATCCCGGAAAACAGCAGGACGATGATCCACAACGCCCGCGGCCGAATAGCGTCGAACGGCCCATACGGTCCTTCGGGCAGGAGCGGCAAGATGACGAGGGCGAGCACCGCGAACTGCAGCGCAGCGGTGATTTCCCGCTGGCCGATGCGGTGAATGACCTGCTGAATGCGTGTCTTCTCGACGAGGGCGAGGACCATGATGGCCGCGGCGCCGCTCGTCAGCAGCGGGTATCGAAGTCCGGCCACCGCGCCGAGCGCGAGGACGGCGAGTGCGGCGACCTCGGTCGTACCCTCGACGGCGGCATCACCGCGGCGTGCGGCGGCGACGTAGGCGGCGACCGTGAGCGCGATCGCTCCACCCAGGATGAGCGCACCGAGCAGCGCGAGGCCGGCGGCGGTGAGCCAGCCCGAGAGTCCACCGAGGATCCCGAGCAGAAAGAATGTTCTGGCTCCGGCGAAGCGGGCGGCGGGACCGGTGGCGTGGCCGGACCATTCCCGCTCGATGCCGACGGCGAGGCCGGCCAGCGCCGCCACGCCGAGATGACCCGCCGTTTCGAGATCGAGGGTGAGCGCGAGCGCCATGTGCACGGAATGCTACTGCGCTCGCCGGAACCTGCCAACGAGGATGAGGCTGGAGGGGGGATGTGTGATGTGGAGAGGGCCACACCCCACACCCGCCACCTACAGCCTGACGGTTACCAGTCGAACCAGTGACTCACCTTGATCAGGAAGGTGTTGTTGGCCGGCGCCCGGAACAGCTGGCGGAAGTCGCCGCTGAAGGAGCGGCTGCCCAGCACCCCGTCGAAGTCGTCGCGTCCCTGCGTCCAGACGAGATACAACGTCGACCCTGGCTGATACTCCCAGCGCAGCACCGTGTTCGAGTTGAAGAACTTGACGTCGAATCCCGGGTTGTTCTGGAGCGCGGTGGTGTCACCATACGGACGGAAGCGGTCGGCGTAGTTCCTGGCCCGCGGATCGTTCAGCTCGCGCACGTTCGAATAGATGCCTTTGCTGACGAACGGCGACGCATAGATCTGCAGGGTGAGCGTCGGCGACGCGGTGTAGTTCACTCGCAGCAGCAGGCTCATCGTGCGCTGCTCGAGGTGCGCGAATGTGTAGTGCGTCACGCCGGGCGTTACCGGGTCGGCAAAGTTCCCGAACCACTGATTGTCGCTCTTGTTGCGGGTGAAGTTCACCCCCGCGCTTGCCGTCCAGCGGTTGGCAATCCGGAAATCCGCGCCGGGCTGGACATTGAGGAAGGTCGAGCGCCCGCCGTCACCGTGCCAGTAGTTCATCCACACCGACGGGCTGACGACCGCGCGCTGGTCCCCCTGAATGCCCACCCAGGGAGAGATGTAGGGATCGAGGCGCAGCGCCGGGCCGCCGCGCGTGCAGTTGCGATCGCAGAACGCCGTGCCCAGCTGTCCCAGGGTTCCGCCGGCGTGCACCCACCAGTGGTTCCGCAGCTCGGTATGCGCGTTGGTGTTCACCGCATGCTCGAGCGGCAGTCCCGCGGTGGTCCAGTCGTTCCATTCGTTGAAGTTCCAGAACAGCCGATTGAAGACGGCGTTCGGCTTCTGGAAATTGAGCGAGGCCCAGGTGGCCTGGTCCTGCCAGTCGGCGCGATTCAGGAATCCGAGGTCGTTGATCTCGTATCCCGGTGTGATGCGCTGGTAGCTCGTCTCGAAATTGATGAACCCCGCCACCTTCCCGAACTTGACCTGTTGCGTGCTGCCGCTGAGGCTGGTGGCGGTCGAATCGACGCGCAGCGGGCCGTCGGGCCGCTGATAGTAGTGAGCTGCTTCCTCTTGGGTGGCGATCATCGCCTGCGGCGATCCGCCGACCCGGCTGGCGGTGACGGCCGCCTGGAACTGATACATATGCAGGAACCGGTGCCGGATGTTGAACCCGAGGACGTCGGCGCTCGAGCGCAGCAGGTTGTGCGTCGAGTCGTCGAGTGCGCGGTTCACCGCGGTGGCGATCAGCCCGACGGTGGTCTCGCCGTTGCGCAGGTCCTGCGTCATTCGCAGGACGCCGTAGTTGCTCGCCGGCTCGATCGTGATGTTCCGAATCCCGGACTGCCGCTGGGTCACCGCGTCGAGCACGCCCACCGAGAGGCCGCCCGGGGTGCGGCCGGTGAGCTTGGCGGCGCCGAGAATCGTCGTGGCCGTCGCGGAGGTGGCGTCGCCGTACAGGTCGCCGAGCTGCGGGGCGCGGCCGATGCGCCGCGAGTAGAACAACCCCTCGCCCTGGCAATTCACAACGCTGCAATTGACCTCGAAGCTCAGCAGGTTCGCGCCTTCGATGAAGAACGGCCGCTTCTCCTGGAAGAACGTTTCGAAGGCGCTGAGGTTCAGCACCGACGGGTCGGCTTCGACCTGTCCGAAATCCGGGTTGACGGTCGCGTCGAGCGTGAGGTTGGAGGTGACCCCGTACTTGAAGTCCACCCCGGCGGTGAAGCGCTGGTCGTGGTCGAATCCCACTGACGCGGGAATCGAGACATTCTTGGTCACCACGTACGGGGTCGCTTCGAGCCGCCGCGGCGAGGAGATCCCTGCGATCCCCGTGACCTCGCCGAGCTGCGAGGCGAACCCCGCCTGCTGGCGGTGGTACAGCGGCCAGCTGACCCGCTCCTTGAAGCGCTCGATGTCGCGCCATATGGCGAACCCGAAGGTGTGCACCGGGGCGTTGGCGTAGCGCAGCTGCGAGAGCGGGATGCGGAACTCCGCCGTCCAGCCGAGGGAGTCGACGGTGGTCGCGACGTCCCATACGCCGTCCCAGGCCTCGTCTTCGTTGCCGTCGTTGTAAATCGCGTAATCGCGCTTCACGCCGCCCGGGCTCACGGCAAATTCATAGCCGGTCCGGCGATCGTGGTAAGAATCGATGACGATCTTCAGCTGGTCGGTCGGCGGCCGCACGTCGCGGCGCGCCAGAATCTTCAGGATCTTCTGCGGTTCGGGATCGAACGCCCGGATGAACACGTAGAAGTTGTGTTCATCGTAGGCCACCTTCGCCATCGTCGGGAAGCGCGCCGGCTTGCCTTCGTCGGGATCGAATTCCTGGAAATCGGTGATGGGCTGCGCGGTCTTCCAGACGTCATCGTCGTCACGTCCGTCGAGGACCGGCGCGTGGACGGCGCGGGTGGCGGTCGCCTGGCGTGTAGGGGGGAGCGGTGCCGCGGATGCGGCCCCTTGCGGAGTACCCCCGACGACGGCGAGCAGGAACGTGAGCACTCGAACCCTCAGGTTAGGAATCGAGAAGTAAGACAGCTTATGTCGCAAAATGGTTGAAGGTGACCCTGCGGCCCGCGATCCTGACGAGTTGCTCACAGCCGCTTGGCATGACGCTGTCAGTGGGGGATATCATTACGCCATCACACGTTACTCCAGGAGGCACGATGCGCCGTACCGGTCTGCTGGTCGTCCTCGTGATCGCTGCGCTGGGGCGCTCGGCTGCCGCCCAGGGGAAATTCCCTCCCGACAGCTTCAAGAACCTCAAGGTCCTTCCCAAGACCATCGGCCAGCGGGCGCTGCTCGACACGATGCGCGGGTTCGCGCTGGCGCTCGGTGTGCGCTGCGTGTACTGCCATGTGGGGAAGGAAGGTCAGCCGCTGGACTCGGTGAACTTCCGCTCCGACGACAAGCGGACCAAGCGCGCCGCCCGCGTGATGATGCACATGGTGATGCACATCAACGAGGAGCATCTGGCCGATGTCCCCGACCGGCCGCTGCCGCACGTCGTGGTGAAGTGCGAGACCTGTCACCGCGGGGTGGCGCGGCCGCGTCCTCTGGACGACGACCTCGCCCTCATGCTGGCGGACTCGGGGCTCGACGCCACCGTGCGCCGCTACCGGGCCCTGCGCGACCGGTACTATGGCAGCGGGTCCTACGATTTCGGCGAGCTGACGCTCAATCTCCTGGCGGGATCCGAGGCGCGAGCGGGCCGTCCCGACAACGCGATCGGACTGCTGCAGCTGAACGCCGAATTCAATCCGACTTCGAAGCAGATCCCCTTCATGCTGGGGGAGAGCCACTTGCAGAAGGGCGATACGGCGACGGCGCTGGCGGATTATACGGAAGCGCTGGCCCGGGACTCGACCAACGGGTTGGCGCGGCGGCGCATTGCCGCCTTGGGCGCTGCCCCGCACCAGTAGCGTCTGCCAGGAAACACCAGAGCCGGCACGGGGGCAGTGCAATACCGTGCCGGCTCAGTTTCTCGATACCCTCCCGCTTTACGACTTCGTCACCGTAAACTGCCCGCAGGCGGTGAACTCGACCGTGATCGTCGCGGTGGCGTTGTGCCGGGTGACGACCGCCACGACCTTCCCCGCGTCGAACTGCGGACGTTGGTCGCAGGTGGCGTCGCGATGGAGTGTCGTCGGCGTCGTCACCGCCAGCGAGAAGACGGTGGAATCGTCGAACGTCACCGTGGACGACCCGTTGATCGTCAGCGTGCCGCTGGGCAGCGGTGCGTCGCGATGGATCGAGCCGGGGACGTCGGCGGTGAAGACGATCGCCCAGGTGCGCAGATCGGTCACCGAGTCCCCATGCGCGAAGGTGTAGACGGTGCGGAAATCGGTCGACGACTGCGAGATCTGCGAGGAATCGCGGATCACTTCGCGCGTCCCGTTCACCGAGAAGGACGCCCGGTGGTCGTGGCGATCGACGAAGATCCGGGTGAAGTCGGTAAACGCCTGCTTGATCGACCGATCCCGGACCACCGGCGTCGGGTCGACGATGTCGATCGTGCCGCGCACGGTGTCCTGGCCGTTGAACCCGGTCACGCAATTGTCGAACGTGATCCGCAGCGAGTCGGGGACGTGATCCGAGTCCGCGTCCACCGGCGGGGTCGGGGAGACCTGCGGGACGCAGAACAGCGGGTTCGCGGTCAGCGGGCCCACGGGCGCACCCGGGATGAACCCGAGGCCGCTCGCGGCGGTCGCGGCATCGAGCTCGCTCTGCACATCGGCGCTGACGACGTCGCCGAGGCTGTCCGCCTGGGCCTGCGTCAGAATCGACGTCTGCGGGGACGTCATTGGCTCGGTGCGACATGCCGCGAGGATCGCGGCCGCACCAACGGCGAGAAGAACGACGACAGGCTTCATTGGCGCTACTCCCTCAGGGTGTGAAGAACTCCGCCATGTTGGACGCCGTCGCCGAGGCGCCGGGGAAGTCCGTCAGTCCCAGTCCCTCCGCCATCAGCCGCAAGGTGTTCTGCTCCTGATACAACGTCGCCGAGCGGTACCCCGGCTTCACCCTCGGGCCGAGCGCCAGCCAGAACACCAGGCCGCCGCCATGCGTGTTGTCGTTGTCCGATTCGTCGAAGGTGATGATCAAGAGTCCATCCGATCGGAACGTCGGGTCGGCCAGAAGCGGCGCGATGTTGGTCTTCAACCAGGCGTCGGCGGTTTGCAGCGAGCAGTCGTGCGCGTCATTGCACAGGTTGGGCGCGACGAACGCATAGTTCGGCAGCGCGCCGCCCGCGAGATCGGTCGCGAACTGCGTGAACGGCACGAGGTTCTTGATCTGGGTCGCGTCGTTGACGACGTCGGAGAAGAACGACAGGGGGAAGTGCTTGCGGGCGTAGTTGCCCGAAGACTGGCCGGTGAATCCCACCGACGGCAGGTCTTCGGCGTAGCCCTTCCACGTCTTTCCCTTGGCCAGGATCGAGCGCACGATGTTGTCGACGGTGATCGTCTGCGAATACGAATCGCTGTTGGTGACGATCTGTCCCGTCGTGAGCATCAGGTAATTGCCGATCGACGGATGGGTGTTGGCGTAGTACTGGGTCGCGAAGCCGCCCTTCGGCACCAGCGACATCAGGTACGGCATGCTCGCCGTGTCGACCTGGTCGAGATTGTGGTTCTCTTCGAGTACGATCACTTCGTGACCGAACAGCGGCAGGCTGCCGCCTCCGCCGCCACCACCGCCGCCTCCCCCGAGGTTGCCGCCGCTGGAAGACGTATCACAACCAATTGCCGCTACCGTCAGGACGACCGTCGCGCAGCGAAGCAGGAGGCGTGACATCGCAAAGTCTCCCAGGCTATCCCATCACACCAGCGTAAAATCTGCGGGGGCGAATCCCTCACTTGTACTCCCCAGCGTCACGAATGATCAGGCTCCGTGTCGTGCCCGGAAACGGTGTGACCAGGGTCACGCGTGCGTGCCTCCCAGTCGTCGAGCGAGCGCGGCCAGTCCTGCTTCAACAGGCGTGACAGCGCTCGGTCAGCCAGCAGGCGGCCGCCCGTCTGGCAGCGCGCGCAGTAGTTGGCCTCGTTGGACGCATAGCGGATGCGTTGCACCGGCGCACCACAAACCGGACAGGGCTGTCGATAGCGGCCGTGCACCGCCATCCCCTCGCGGAAGGCGGTCACCTTCTCCGGAAATTCAGTTCCGGCTTCCGCCTGCAGCCGTTCGATCCACAGCGACAGCGTATCGCGCGCCGCGCGATGCAGTCGCGTGATCTCCGCGTCGTCGAGCTGCGTGGTGAGCTTCAAGGGGGAGAGCTTGGCCGCGTGCAGGATTTCGTCGGAATAGGCGTTGCCGATGCCGTCGAACAGCCCGGGGTCGGTGAGGGCGCGCTTCAAGGTGTGCGACTCCGAGCGCAGGGTTGCGCTGAACTGCGCCGCCGTGGCCGTCCGAACGTCGAGACCGCCGGGGTCGTGTTCGGCCAGCGCCGTGGCGCCATGCACCAGATAGAGCGACGCGCGGTGTTTGGCGCTGGCCTCGGTGAAGAGCAGCGAGCCCGTGGGAAAGTCGAATGCGGCGAGCCCAACCTTGCCCGGGATCTTCGTTTCCGGCGGCCGCCAGCGCAGCCGGCCCGCGATCATGAGGTGCAGCACCATCGCGTAGTCGTCGTCGAACGCGAAGACGATCCGCTTGCCGAGGCGGCGCAGCGCGCGGACGGCGCGTCCCTCGATCTCGGCGACGGTCGGGGCGGTGGAGCGCAGGACGAACGGACTGGCGAGCCGGATTCGCTCGAGCCGCTCGCCCAGGACGCGCGGCTCGAGCGCGTGGAGGTAGAGTGCGATGTCGGGAAGCTCGGGCATGGGGCGGGTGGGCGGGCGGCCCGGCGATCAGCTGAGGGTGTTGAACCGCCCCCGCGGCACGGCCGTGCCGTCGGTCTGCACCACGTCGCCGAAATCCGCCCGCGTGGACATGGAGATCGGCAGGCGCTGCTCGATCACCATGCGCACCACCGCCATCGCTTCCGGGACGGGCTCGGCACCGCCGTCCTCGCGATAATACCACACCACGCCCTGCGCCGCGCGCAGCTCCGCGAGCCGCGGCCCGAGGTCCTGGAGAGAGGTGCGGACGTCATCGCACCAGATCTCGCCGCGGCGGCTCACCCGAATGCGGGCGATCGGAGCGCTATCGGAGGGACTCAGCGCTTGGCCTTCCCCGGAGTCGGGGCGTCGAGGTCCTCGGCGTGCTCCACCACCCGCCCGGCGAGCCCGTAGCGGACCGCCGACGCCGCGTCGAGCCAGAAGTTGCGGCGCGTGTCCTCTTCGATGCGCTCGAGCGGCTGGCCGGTTTCGCGTGCCACGATGCGGTTGAGCCGGTCGCGGATGCGCAGAATCTCCCGCGCCTCGATCTCGATGTCGCTCGCCGAGCCGCCGGCGCCGCCGGCCGGCTGATGCAGCAGGAAGCGTGTGTTGGGAAGGCAGAACCGCCGCTCGCGCGGGACCGCGACGTAGATCAACGCGGCGATACTCGCGACCCAGCCGGTACCGACCATGCGGACGGCAGGACGGACAAAGCGGACCAGGTCGTGGATCGTGTCCCCCGCTTCGACGTGCCCGCCCTGGGAATTCAGGTACACGGTGATGTCGTCTTCGGATTCGGCGGCGAGGGCGAGCAGCTGGCCGGTGACACTGGCCGCGACCTGCTGCGTGATCTCGCCACTGATGATGATCGTGCGCGCGCGCAGCAACCGCTCGGCGACCGGATCGGCCGGTGCGGTCCGCACGCTATCAGGAGACTCCAACGGGGGCATACGAGCTCCGGAAAAAATGTGATGTGCATCAACGTTCGCCTGTATCACGACGCAGGGGAAGGACCTCCGAAGGAACCAACCCGCGGCGCTCAGGTAGAGCCTCGGAATCACGTTCGCGGAGGTTGTCATGCTGACCAAGACGATGAAGGTGGGGCTTGCCGCAGTGGGCGGCGTCGCCGTCGTGGCGGCGGTCGCACTGGGGCGGAGCCGTGGCATCCATGTCGCGACGATCCCGGCCGGGACCACGCTGGTCGCGACGCTGGACGTAGCGGTCTCGACGGAGCACGCGCGCCCGGGCGACGTCGTACGGCTGCACACCATCGCGCCGATCCGGCTCGACGGCGGCCGCACCACGATCCCGTCGGGAGTGGTCGTCCAGGCGACGGTGACGGAGTCGAAGGGCGGCGGCCGGATCGCCGGGGCGCCCGTGCTTGCGCTGCGATTCACTGACGTGGTGGTCGACGGCGGGCGCCGCTCGATCGACGCCGAGCCGTATCGCCTGCAGGGCCGGAACGATCTCGGGAAGAGCGCCGCCCAGATCGGCGCCGGCACCGTGGCGGGGGCGCTCCTGGGACGGGTGGTGGGCGGCAAAGGTGGCACCGCCAAGGGCGCCGTCGTGGGTGCCGCGGCGGGAACCGGCGTGGCGGTGGCGACGCCGGGCGGTCAGGTCGTGCTGCCCGCGGGCCAGACGGTCCGCATTCATCTGGATGGCCCGGTGACGGTCGCGTACCATCCGCGCTCCGAGCGCTCCAACGCCGACTGAGCACCGGGGATGCGCACCCGGCGGTTGACGTTCGTACCGCCGGGTGCCATCCATAGTCCGGTGCCGCACCTCCTCGGCGTAGCCTTGAAACGCGGGCCGGATGCGGGGACGGGGTTTCCCTTCACCGTGCCCGCGATCCGCACGCTCGCGCCCCTCGATCTCGACGCTCCGGTCACCCTCTTCGTCGGGGAGAACGGCTCGGGGAAGTCGACGCTGCTCGAAGGAATCGCCGCCGCGGCGCGCCTGCCGAGCGTCGGCGCCGACGAGGTGGCGACCGACGCCACGCTGACCGCCCAGCGCCGCCTTGGCGACGTGCTGCGGCTGACGTGGTCGAAGCGGACCAATCGCGGGTTCTTCCTGCGCGCCGAGGACTTCTTCGGCTTCCAGCGGCGTCTCGCGTCCGATCGCGCGGAGCTCGAGGCGCGGCTCGGTGACCTCGACGTGGAGTACCGCGATCGCTCCGCGTATGCCAAGGGCTTCGCCACCCTGCCGGTGCGCCGGGCGCTGGCAGACATGGAGCGCCGCTACGGCCGGGATCCGGACGCCCGTTCCCACGGCCAGGCGTTCCTCAATCTGTTCCAGGGGCGGTTCGTGCCGGGCGGCCTCTATCTGCTGGACGAGCCGGAGGCGCCGCTGTCGCCGCAGAACCAGCTCGGTCTGCTCGCGGTGCTGCTGGAGATGGTGACGCAAGGAGCGCAATTCGTCATCGCCACCCACTCCCCAATGCTGCTCGCCTTTCCGGAGGCCAAGATCTATAGCTTCGATCATGTCCCGATCGCCCCGGTGTCCTACGCGGATCTGGACCACGTCGCCCTGACGCGCGATTTCCTCAACGACCCAGGGGCGTTCCTGCGCCGCCTGGAGAACGGCGTATGAGCGCTCCGATGGGAAGCCCTCTGGAATCGCGGCCCGGTGCGTCGCGGGCGATGATGGTGCTCGCGATCCTCGCGGTGCTGTACACGCTCTATTTCGCCCGCGAGTTCCTGCTCCCGATCACCTTCGCACTGCTCCTGACGTTTCTGCTCAGTCCCGCTGTGCGGGCACTGGCCCGACGCCGGGTGCCGCTGCCCGTGGCGTCGGCGCTGGTGCTTGTCGGGCTGTTCGGCGTCGCGGGGCTCAGCGTTTACGAGCTGTCGGGACCGGTGCAGAGCTGGGCGACGAACGCTCCGGAGACGATGGCCAAGGCCCAGACGCGGCTGCGGCGGCTACTCGGTCCGATCCGGCGCGTCACGTCGACGGCGGAGCAGGTGGAAAGCGCGGCCGGCGGGGTTGCCGGCGCCGACGCGCCGCCCGTGGTGGTCGTGAAAGGGCCCAGCGTCGTGTCGCGGCTGTTCGGGTCCACGCAGCGCTTTCTCGGCGCGGCGCTCGAGGTGACGATCCTGCTGTTCTTCCTGCTGGCGGCGGGAGATCTCTTTCTTCAGAAGCTGATCAAGGTGCTTCCCAACCTGCGCGACCGTCGCAAAGCGATCGAGATCGCCCGGGAGACCGAAGCCTCGGTGTCGACCTTCCTGCTGACCACCGCCGCGGTGAACCTGGTGGAGGGGACGATCGTGGCCGGGGCCGTCTACCTCCTCGGCATGCCCAATGCCCCGTTGTGGGGAGCGCTGGTGGCCCTGCTCGAATTCGTCCCTTACCTGGGCGCCGTGGCAGCGGTCGTCGTGCTCTCGGTCGCGGCGCTCGCCACGTTCGACGACGTCGCCCACGCGCTGCTCGTGCCCGGCAGCTATCTCGTGATCAACCTGATCCAGGCGAACCTCGTCGGCCCGTTGCTGCTGGGTCAGCGGCTCGAGCTGAATCCGGTGGCGATTCTCGTGAGCCTGGCGTTCTGGTTCTGGATCTGGGGCATTGCGGGGGCGTTCATCGCGGTGCCGCTGCTCGCCACCTTCAAGATCTGCTGCGATCACATCGAGCGCCTCGCACCGGTGGGGGAGTTCCTCGGCCGGCGCGACCACCCGACCTAGGGAGTCGTTCGCCAGTCCTCCTGCTTCACGGCCGCGAGCACCGACTGCAGCGGGTTGAGCTCCAGCCGTGCCGGCGCCACGGGGAGGCCGAGCGCGCCTTCCGTCAGCGGTCCCCGGGACGTGACCCGCACGTACACCTCGGAGCTGTCGACGAACTTGATCAGCAGCGGTACCGGCATGACGAACGTCGGCGGCACGCCCTCCTGTCTCACGCGGACGTGCAGGAGGTGGGGATGGCCCGCCGTCGAGTCGACGCGCCATGAGAGGATGAACGTCGGGATGGCGCTGCTGTAGACCCATTCATCGAAGAACCAGCCCATCGGCAGTCCCATGTGCGCCTCGACCACGCGCTGGAAATCCCGGGTCGAGGCCGACCGCCCGCGATACTGCGTGTAGAAGTCCCGCATCGTCTCCGTGAAGACGTCCTCGTTCATGGTCTTGAGGTCGAGCATCATGTTGCGGAGCATCTGCAACACCCACGCCCCTTTGCCGTACACGATGGTGCTGTAGTCACGCGGATTCATTTCTGCGGTGCGCGTCCCCAGGGCGATCGGGGGCGCGTCGTTGTGCCGCGAGCGGATCTCGTCCCCCCACGTCTTGAGCTGCTTGAAGAACTTCTGGTTGTCCTTCAGGATGCGCTCCATGTACAGCAGGCCGGCGAAATCCGCGAAGCCCTCCGACAGCCACACGTCCCGATACCCGGCCGGCTCCACGCCGATGCCCCACCACTGGTGCGCCATCTCGTGGGCGCGGAAGATCTCGTTGAAGCCGCTCTGGTCGATGGATTGAAACGTGAACCACGACAGGTGGATCAGACCGGGGAATGCCTGGCCGTGGCCGTAGGGAATCTCGGTGGCGTAATAGCGCGCGAACAGCGGCGGCCCGAACACACTCGAAAAAAAGGCCAGGCTGTTCGCCACATCGGCGCCGACGTCGACCTCGGGATCACGGGGCTGCAACAGGACGGCGTCGAGATGGCGATGCGCCTCCAGGTTCACCTGCACCGTCACGGGTGGAATCCGGGGGTCGGCGATCTGGAATTCCTTGAATTCGCCGATGTTGAAGGACACCTGTCCGGTGGGTCGCTCGGCGACCCAGTGCGTCGTGCGGACGCCTGCGACGGTCTGCGAGTCAACCAGACGTCCGATCGAGGCGAACTGATAGTGTGCCGGGGTGTGGTAGGTGAGGTCGACGGCGGCGTCCTGCCAGAAGTCGTAGCGCGGGTACCAGGTCTCGGTGTCCTTGATGAAAAACCACTTGTCGCGGAACGTCAGGGTGTGGAAGACGTCTTGCGGCACATTGCGCGGCAGCACCGAGCCGTAGTCGACGAGGTGCCCGTGGTACGTGAATCGGATGGTGAGGGAATCCCCACTGTGCAACGGCGTAGCGAACCGTACCCAGACCTCGCTCCCGCCCTTCTTGCGGAAAAAACTGTCCCGGGTGCCGTTCGCATCCTGGATCGAATCAATTTGCAGCTCGTCGAACAGGAGAAACCGGGCCCAGCGTTGCCCGTCGCGTAACGCAGTCAGATGCGCCGCGACTCGCGCGGCGAGCTGTAGCCCATTGTCGAAGGTAGCGTCGATCTGGTACGCGGTGAGTCGCAGGGCCCGCGGATGCGCCGGCTCGCTCCGCAGCGTATCGGCGATCTCTTCCGAGCGGGGGAGCTGACAGATGATCTGCGCACGCTGTCCGGGGTAGCGTCCCTTTCGCAACAACTCGATGGGCTCGGTCGCCGCCGGGTTGACCTCGAACATCAGGTCCTCGTCAGGCGGGCGCTTGACGTAGGCGTAGAAGAAGCCGTCGCGTTCGCCGTTCAAGAGCGCACTCATGAAACTCGGCTCCGTCCGCTCCGCGCGGCCGTTGACGAATCGGTCGAGCGCGTCCGAGACCGGCCCTCGGGCGAGCCGGGGCGTGAGAGAGTCCAGGACGAAACTGAGGCGGGTGGTGAGTTCGGTCAGCGTCGAGTCGGTGAAGAAGAACACGACGGCCGTGAGTCGGGCGACAAGGCTCGAATCCCCGAGTACGTGCCGCAGCTGTCCCCGCTCGACCGGCACCGCTGGAGCGAAGGACACGGAGCCGGTGCCGAGAAAGACGGCGCCGACGGTGCGGGCCGCGACCGGGGTCAGGAGGACCAGCCGTCCGCTGTCGAGGTGAAACTCCATCACATCCCGTCGCACGACGAGCCCGCGTACTGCAGCGACGCTATCCGATCGGGGAGCGGCGTCGTGCAGTGCGGAGAGCACCGCAGCGTACTCCTGCGCGTCCTGTCCCGGGAGCGCAGCGGCCCAGAGCAGCAGGGGTGCCGCGGCAAACAATGATCGGACAGGCGTCGCTGGCATGGCTCGATTGTACCACGTTGGCCGGACGCCGCTATCCGTCGGGCGCCTACTCGCCGCCCTAGTTGGCCTTGAGGACGGCCTCGATGAAGTCGAGCGTCTTGGTGACGACCCACGCCTCGCTCACGACGTCGACGCCCATGGTGCCGGACCGGTCTCCCGTCAGCGTCACCGCCTTGCCGCGCCGCGGCGACGGCTTGACGTCGCGCTGCACCAGGATCCCTCGTCTCGGGTCGTATCGAAAGATGATGGCCGACGACAGGGCGTCCGGGGTATTGGCGGCCCGCGGCGTGAACGACAGCGCCACGCTGGGATAGGCATCGTCGCGGTCGGTGTGGTCGCGGGTCGTGGCGTCGTGCCCCGCGCTCTTCAGCTCGAGCAGGACCGCTTCCAGCACCGGCCGGACGACGGTGCGCAGAATCTCACCACCGGCGCGGCGCTTGCGCTCACCTTCGGCGTCGGAGGCCGTGGGAACAACCTGCGTCTTCGCCTTGCGCTCGGCGTAGGCCTCGAGCAGGCTGCGCAGCTTCGCCGTGCCGTCTCCATGCATGACTCGCAACGTAGTGATTAACTTCCGGCCGTGCCACCCACACCTTCCAGCGACTCGCTGCGCCTCCGCGTCCAGACTGCCCTCGCCGCCATCCCCCACCCGCGACTCGGCGGCTCGCTCGCCGCGACCGTGGTGCACGACCTGGTTGCTGATGCGGACGGCCGGGTTTCGTTCACCTTCCAGTTGACGCGGGAGGATCCCGCTACCCTCGTCCGCGACGCCCGCCGGGCGGTTCAGGCGGTGGACGGGGTGCGCGACGTGAAGATCAGCGTCGTCGACCCGGGCGCGGGCCAGCCCGCGGAGGCCGGCGGGACCCCACGCGGGGCCCCGGGTGTGCCGCCGCCCCCGACGCCTCAGGAGATGCCGCACCTGGGCCGCGTGCTGGCCATCTCTTCGGGAAAAGGCGGGGTCGGGAAGTCGACGGTGGCGGCGAATCTCGCCGCCGCGCTGGCACGTGCCGGGTACAAGGTCGGACTCATGGACGCCGATATCTACGGCCCCAACGTCCCCCGCATGATGGGCGTGAACGAGAAGCCACCCGTCGTCGGCGGCAAGATCCAGCCGCTCGAGGCGCACGGCGTGAAGCTGATGTCGCTCGGCTTCATCATCGAGCGCGACGCGCCGGCGATCTGGCGCGGCCCCATCATCATGAAGATCATCCAGCAATTCCTGCGCGACGTCGACTGGGGGCAGCTCGATTTCTTCCTGGTGGACCTGCCGCCCGGAACCGGCGACGCGCAGCTGTCGCTGGCGCAGACGATTCACCTGCACGGCGCACTCATCGTTACGACGCCGCAGGAGGTCGCGACCGGCGATAGTCTGCGCGGCGCAAAGATGTTCGAGCGCGTCGGGACGCAAGTGCTGGGCGTGGTGGAGAACATGAGCTACTACGTGTGCGAGCACTGTGGCGAGCGCAGTGAGCTGTTCCTGTCGGGCGGTGGTATGCGGCTCGCCGCCGAGCTGTCGGTCCCGCTGCTCGGCCAGATCCCGCTGCAGGCCGGGCTCGCGGCGCTGGCGGATCAGGGCGCGCCGGTCGTCGTCGCCGCACCCGATTCCCCGGGCGGCCGGGCGCTGCGCGAGGTCGCCGACAAGGTCGCCGCACTGCTCGTGGCGACGCCGCCGTCCGCCCACACCGGGGCCAAGCTCCCCATTACGCGATAGGATGCGACTGCCGCTCGCGGTCCTGCTCGTCATGCAGGGCGCGGGCGGAGCCCCGCAGGTCGGGCATCGGGTGGAGCGAGCGGAGCTGCGCGCGGGGCTCGACACCCTGTACGCCGGCGCCTTCCCGGTCGCGGCGCAGTACTTCGCCGAGCTGTCGGCGCGCGACAGCAGCGATCCCGCCCCGGTGATCTTCCACGCGGGAGCCCTCATCTGGTGGGCCGCCGCGCAGGACTCCGACGACTTCGCCGCCGGGACCATCGATTCGCTGCTGGTCCGGGCGATCGCGCTGGCGCGCGCTACGGCACCCGGCGTCGAGCGCGATTTCTGGCTCGGTACCGCGATCGGCTATCGCGCGCGGGAGCGCGAGCTGCACGGCCACGCCTGGAGCGCCGCGAAGGACGCCAAGGCGATGCGCGACGCTTACAGCCGCGTGCTCGCCGCCGATTCGTCGTGCATCGACTGCTGGCTCGGCCTCGGCCTCTACAACTACGGACTGGCGCGCGCCAGCGCGATCGCCCGGCTCGTCGCCAAACTCATCGGCCTGGGCTCAGGCGACGCCGCCAAGGGCATCACCATGCTGCGGCGCGTCACGACGGAGGGAGATCTCGCGCGGGTCGAGGCGACGTGGGTGCTCGCAGCGGCGCTGCGTCGCGAAGCGGCGCGCGATGCCAGGAACCGCGCCGAGCTGCGCGCCGAAGCCGTGACGCTCGTCCAGGCCCTCGGCCAACGCTATCCGGAAAACCCCGTCTTCCGGCATTTCCTGAAAGACATGACGGATTCGTCGCCATGACCGAGGCGGCCGCCGGCGCGCCGGGAGTCCTCACACGCGGCCCGCTGCGACCCGTCATTCTCCGCCTCGCCCTCCCTGCCGTCGCCATGATGGGGTGCCACTTCACCTTTGGATTGATCGACGCGGTGTGGGTGGGACGTCTCATCGGACCTGCCGCGCTCGCCGCCGTCTCCACCGCCGGCTTCTACATGTGGATCCTCTTGAACCTCGGGGAGATGGTGGAGGTCGGGTTGATCGCCGTTGCGGCCCGTCGTCACGGGGCGGGTCGCCCCGAGCAGGCGGCGCGTGCCGCCGGAGCCGCGGTGTGGTACGCGCTGGCCGCCGGCATCGTGGTGAGCGGCGCCGGTCTGGCGCTCACCGACCGGCTCTTCCTTCTGATGACCGTCCCGGCGGACGTCGCGCGTCTCGGGCACGTCTACCTCTCGACCTGGCTCCTCGGTGGGCCGCTCGTCTTCGGCTTCTTCGCGATCGAGGCCACCTTTCGTGCCTCGGGCGACACGCGGACGCCGATGTGGCTGCTCGCGTGCTCGGTGGTGCTGTCCTTGACGCTCGATCCACTGCTGATCGCCGGAGTGGGACCGTTCCCTCGCCTCGGGGTGGAAGGAGCGGCGCTCGCCTCGGTGATGGTGCGGGGCGGCGGGTTTCTCATCGGCGTCATCCTCGCGTTTCGGCGCGGCCTGATCCGCCTCCGATCCCCCGATTGGAGGGCGGTCCCGGCGATGCTGCGCGTCGGCGTTCCCCTCGCGCTCGCCGGCGTGCTGCTGTCGATCATCTATATGTGGCTCACCAGATTCACGGCGCGCTTCGGAACGCCGGCGCTGGCGGCGCTCGGCATCGGCCACAAGGTCGAAGGCCTGGGGTTCATCGCGATCTCGGGGTTCGCCCTCGCCGCCGCCGCGCTGGTCGGGCAGAACCTCGGCGCCGGCCAGGAGGCGCGCGCGCGCGCCGCGGCGCGGCTGACGATTCTGTACTGCCTCGTCGTCACCGTCCCCACCGCGCTGGCCTTCGTCACGATCCCGGAGCGGCTGGTGGCGCTGTTCACTCCCGACTCCGGCGTGATCGACGACGGGAGCCTCTACTTGCGGATCATCGCCTTCGCGCAGATCGGCCAGACATTCGAGCTCGTGCTCGAAGGAGCGCTGGTCGGGGCGGGGTACACCCTGTGGCCGATGCTCGTGGGGACGTGCTTCACCGCACTGCGCATCCCGCTCGCCGCATGGTGGTCGGGCACGCTCGGCCTGTTCGGGATCTGGCTCGCGCTGTCGCTCACGGCGATCGCGCGCGGCGTGGCGAATACGGCTTTTTGGCTCAGCGGCGCGTGGCAGCGCCAGGCGCTGTGATTGCGGATTTCGGATTGCGGATTGGACGGGCGGGTGCATAATCCGCATTCCACAATCCGCAATTTGCCATGAGCGATCCGTTTCGCGAATTCGAACACGAAGGCTGGCAGCGGGTGGCACAGGCGTACGCCGGGGCGTGGCCCTCGCTCACCGCTCACTTCGGCGATCGGCTGCTCGACGAGACGGCCGTGGGGAAGGGGATGCGGCTGCTGGACGTGGCGTCGGGTCCCGGGGTCGTCGCTCGAGAGGCGGCGCGCCGCGGCGCGCGCCCCATGGGCCTCGATTTTTCCAAGGCGATGGTGGACGTCGCGCGCGCGGCGAACCCCGGGATCGAATTCCGGGAAGGGGACGCGCACGAGCTGCCCTTTCCTGTCGCGACGTTCGATCGTGTCGTCATGAACTTCGGGGTGCTGCACCTCTCCAATCCCGATCGCGCCTTCGCCGAGGCGCGTCGCGTCCTGCGGCCGGGCGGCCGCTATGGGTTCACGGTGTGGGCGGCGCACGAGCGCAACCGCGGCATGGGGATCGTGGCCGAGGCCGTCGCGCGCTATGGGCAGCCCGCCGTCGGGATCCCGGCGGGCCCTGACCGTCTGCGGTTCGCTCAGGAAGCGGAGTGCCGCCGCGCACTGGCGGCGGCGGGGTTCGACCCCGCCACGGTTACGTTCACCACGCACGACCTGCGCTGGCTCGCCCCGACGGCGACCTACCTGCTCGACATTCAACGCGATGCGGCGGTGCGCACGGCTGCTGCCCTGCGCCAGCAACCCCCGGATCGCCTGGACCGGATTCGGGCCGCGGTCGCGCAAGCGGTGGAGCAGTATCGCGTGGAGGGCGGGTTCGCCGTGCCGATGTCAGCGCATGTCGTCACCGCCGCCGTCCCCGTTCAATCGGTCTGATGTCGATCATCACCCTGCTCACCGATTTCGGAAACACCGACGCCTACGTCGCCGAGGTGAAGGGGGTGCTGTTGTCCCGCGCTCCCGGTGCCACGCTGGTCGACATCAATCACCTGGTCCCCCCGGGGGATCTGCGGACGGGACAGTACTTCCTCTCGCGTGCCTGGCCGCGCTTTCCCATGGGGACCGTTCACCTCGCCGTCGTGGACCCCGGAGTGGGGACGTCGCGGCGGGCCCTGGCGGCGGAAGCGGCCGGCCACGCGTTCGTGGCTCCCGACAACGGCCTGCTCTCCGTGCTCCCGAGTGAGGCGCGGTTCGTCGCGTTGCCGGTGTTGCGGGACGCCGCGCCCACCTTTCACGCCCGCGACGTCTTCGCGCCGGCGGCTGCCCGGCTCGCGGTGGGTGCCCGGATCGACGAGCTCGGGCCCGGCGTGACGAACCCGCTGTGCGTTCCCTTCCCCGCGCCGCGGGTGGACGGCGGCACGTTGGTGGGGGAGGTCGTGCACGTCGACCGGTTCGGCAACCTCGTGTCGAACATCCCCTGCGACCCGGTGGGGCGGACGTCGGTGATCACGGTCGCGGGCGAGGTAGTCGGGAGTCTGCAGCGCACGTTCGGGGACGTCGCGAAGGGCCGGCTGGTGGCGTACTGCGGCAGCGGGGGCAGCGTGGAAATCGCGGTCCGCGACGGCAGCGCGGCCGAGCACGTCGGCGCGGGTGTGGGCGCGCTGGTCACGGCGCAGCTGGCGGGTCGCTGAGGCTGGCGCCACATCCGCCCACCCCGCATCGTAGAGCCGTCATGACGCCCCAGCGCCGATCCGACGCCCGCGCGACGAGCGACCCGGTCGTCGCGGCGTTGCGCCGCCAGGCGATGATCGTCGAGCATCTGCACGACGGGGTCATCGTCACCGACCCCGACGGCCTGATCCTCGACTGGAATCCCGGCGCGCAGCGGATGTTCGGGTATACGCTCGAGGAAGTCGCCGGCCGCAACGTGGAGCTGCTGAATCGCTCCGGCGAAGGGCCCGCGGTGACGCGGGCGATCCAGGAAGCGATGCGCGAGACCGGTCGCTGGACCACCGAGCTGACGCTGGTGGCCAAGGACGGGGCGGAGCGGGACGTCGAGGCGGTGGTGATCGCCTTGCGGGACCGGCGCGGCCGCACGATCGGCCGTGTCTCCGTGAACCGCGACATCACCGAGCAGCGCCGCGCCGAGCGGGTGCAGAGTGCGGCGTTCCTCATTTCCGAAGCCGCCAACGCCACGGCGAATCTGCAGGATCTGTTCCGCGCCATTCACCACATCGTCGGCCGGCTGATGCCGGCGCGGAATTTCTACGTCGCGCTGTACGACCCGGCGAGCGATCTCGTCACCTATCCCTATCACGTGGACGAGCACGATGCGGTGCCGGCTCCGCACCGGCCGCGCCGCGGTCTCACCGAGCTGGTGTTGAAGCGCGGCGAGCGCATCCTCGTGACGCCGGAGCGCCCCGGGCCCGAGGGCGATGGCTCCGTCGAGCTCGTGGGGGCGCGCTCGCTCGACTGGCTCGGGGTACCGCTCAAGATCGGCGAGCGCACGATCGGCATGTTCGCCATCCAGAGCTACTCCCGGCAGGTGCGCTACGGGGAGCACGAGGCCCAGATACTGCAGCTCGTCGCGAACCAGGTGGCGACGGCGATCGAGCGGCGACGGCTGGAGAACGAGCGGCGCGGCGAGCAGGAATTCCTGCGCCAGGTCATCGACTTGAATCCAAGCCTCATCTTCGTGAAGGACTGGGAAGGCCGCTTCACTCTCGTCAACCGCGCCATCGCGGAGCTGTACGGGGCCCCGCCGGATGACCTGATCGGCAAGACCGACGGCGACTTCAACCCCAATGTCGAGGAAGTCGCGCAGTACCGCCGCGACGACCAGGAGGCGATGACCAGCGGCCGACCCAAGTTCATCCTCGAGGAGCGCAACACGGATCGGCGCACCGGGCGGGCGCGCTGGTTCCAGGTCATCAAGGTGCCGCTGCGATCGGCGGACGGCGCCCCGCACGTCCTTGGCGTCGCCACGGAGATCACGCAGCGCAAGGAGCTGGAGCATCAGCTGCGCCAGTCGCAAAAGATGGAGGCGGTGGGCCAGCTGGCCGGCGGGATCGCTCACGACTTCAACAACGTGCTCACCGCGATCCTCGGGTACACGCGTCTGCTGCTCAAGGAGTCGGGGCTGGGCCCGCAGCAGCGGGACGACATCTCGGAGATCGAACAAGCCGCCGAGCGGGCAGCCTCGCTGACGCGCCAGTTGCTGGCGTTCAGCCGCAAGCAGGTGATGCAACCGACGGTGCTGAACGCGAACGAGGTGGTGCAGGGGATGCGCTCGCTCTTGCGGCGGCTGATCGGAGAGCACATCGCACTCGTCGCCGCACTCGACCCCGAGCCGGCGTTCATCCGCGCCGATCAGGGCCAGCTGCAACAAGTCATCGTCAATCTGTCGGTCAACGCGCGGGACGCGATGCCGGCGGGCGGCACGCTGATGCTGGCGACGGCGCGCGTCGATCTCGATGAGACCTTCGTCGCGACGCATCCCGGCTCCACCGTGGGGCCGCACGTGCGACTGCTGGTGAGCGACAGCGGAACGGGGATGGACGCGGAGGTGCGGCGACGCGCGTTCGAGCCGTTCTTCACGACCAAGCCGATGGGAAAGGGGAGCGGGCTCGGGCTGGCGACGGTGTACGGCATCGTGAAGCAGAGCGGCGGCTACATCGATGTCGAGAGCCAGCCCGGACACGGCAGTACGTTCACGCTGTATCTGCCGCGCGTTCCGGCGCCGACGCAGCCGGTCGTCGAGGCGCCGGCGCCGCCGCCGCGTCCCGGTCGCGAGACGGTACTGCTCGTCGAGGACGAGCCGGGGGTGCGGGCGCTCGCCCGCCGCGCCCTGACCGGCTTCGGGTACCGCGTCCTCGAGGCGAGGAACGGGGTGGAGGCGTTGACCGTCTCGCGGCAATGCGGCGACCCGATCGACCTGCTGTTGACCGACGTCGTCATGCCCGAGATGGGAGGACGCGAGCTGGCGCAGGCGTTGCAGCAGGAGCGGCCCGGGACGCGCGTGCTGTTTACCTCCGGCTATCCCGACTCGGGCGGGATGGCGCTGGACGTGGCGGAGTCCGGGGTGCCGTATCTGCCGAAGCCGTACACGCCGAATGAGCTGGCGGAGAAAGTTCGGGAAGTGCTGGACAGCGGGGAACGACGGGGGATGTCAGAGCAAGGCAGGGACGGACGGGGAAGGACGGAGAAAATCGAGAACTGAGTCGTTCTCGGTCTCTTCTCCGTCTTTCTCCGTCTGTTCCTTAGGCGCGAAAATCGCCCGACGGAGTCGGGACCCGCACGTGCGCCATCACCCGCTCCACGAAGCCGAACTCGGGACCGAAGCGCGGCAGGTTCGCCATGTCGCGCGCCAGCTTGCGCTCCTGTTCGGCCTGCACGAGGCACTCGCGGCACTCCGCGAGGTGCAACGCACCGGCCGCGCCGAGCAGGCCCTGCGCCCAGAGCTCGATCTCGTCGGGGGTGAGATGGGGATGAGAAGGGTGCATCGTCATGTCCGCCTTACGTCAGGGCACGCGCGCCGGTTTCAATCCCGTACCGCTTCCAGGTAGACACGCAACTCGTTGCGCGCCCGGTGGATATACGTCTTCACAGTGCCCAGCGGGAGATCGAGCATCTGGGCGATTTCCTCGTAGCTGTGGCCTTCCACGTGCCGCAGCAGAATGCAGGCGCGGTACTCGGGCCGCAGCCGCGCGATGGCCCGCTCGATCTGACTCCCCAATTCGCGCGACGTCACCGCGTCGAGCGGAGACTCGGCGCGGCCGTCGAGCTGCAGCGCCGTCGCCTGCATCTCTTCGGCGGTCTGCGCGTGCGGCGATCCGTCGAGCGACAGTGTGTCGAGATCGCGGCGGCGCAGATGATCGATCGCCGCGTTGTTCGCGATCTTGAAAATCCAGGAGGAGAATTTGAACTCGGGACGATACGAGCGGATGCCGTTCAACACTTTGATGAACGTTTCCTGCGCCAGATCTTCGGCGAGCGCGCGATCGCGCACCATGCGATAGATCAGCGAGAACACCGGACGCTCGTAGCGACGCACCAGCTCGCGAAACGCCGGCTCCTGACCGTCTTTCGCCCACTCGACTACCTGTTGGTCGCTGGCGCCGGCGAGGTTGCCCGGCCTATCTTTCGCGCCTATGGCGGCGCCCCCTCGGTCCGAAGTGCTCTCGCCCGCCGGTGGCCAGGCCAAGCGAACCTATGTGCGCGGCATGTTCGCCGCGATCGCCCCGCGCTACGACTTCCTCAATCATCTCCTGAGCCTCAACCTCGACCGGCGCTGGCGCCGCGCCGCGATCGACCATCTGCACTGGGAGGCGCGCCCTGGCGGCGTGTACCTCGACCTCTGCGCCGGCACGATGGACCTCGCGGCGCTGCTCGCCGGCCAGCCCGGGTTCCGCGGACGCGTCATCGGTGCCGACTTCGCCATTCCGATGCTCGAACAGGGCCGCGGCAAGAGTGCGCGCACCGCGCCGGTGGGCGCCGATGCCGTGACGCTGCCGTTCCCCGCCGCGACCTTCGACGGCGCGATGGTCGGCTTCGGCGTGCGCAACCTCGCCGATCTGGACGCGGGACTCGCCGAAGCGGCTCGCGTCATCCGTCCGGGCGGCCGGTTCGTGGTGCTCGAGTTCACGACCCCGCGGTTCGCCCCGTTGCGGGCCGCCTACCTGTTCTACTTTCGTCGCGTGCTCCCCGTCGTGGGTCGCACGATCTCGAAACATACGGACGCTTATACCTACCTGCCAGAGTCGGTGCTGGAATTCCCGGATCCCGACGCGTTCGCGCACAAGCTCGCGGTCGCCGGATTCGCGGACGTGGGCTACGAGCTGCTGACCGGCGGCATCTGCGCGCTCCATTATGGCACTCGATAACCTGCGCGCCTTCATCGGCGCGATCGACGCCGCGGGCGATCTGCGGCGCGTGTCGCACGCCGTGTCGACGCGGCTCGAGATCACGGAGATCGCCGATCGCGTGATGAAGTCGCCGGGCGGCGGCCCGGCGCTGCTGTTCGAGCACCCCGCTCTGGACAATGGACGCGCGTCGGACATCCCGGTGGCGGTGAACCTGTTCGGCTCGGGCGCACGCATGGCCTTGGCCCTCGGCGTCGAGCGGCTGGACGAAGTGGGCGAGCGCATCTCGGAGCTCCTGAACCTCAAGGTCCCCGAAGGGCTGCTCGCCAAGCTGGCGATGCTGCCGCGGCTCGCCGAGCTGGCGAAGTTTCCGCCGAAGAGCATTGCGGGACGACCCCCCTGCCAGGAAATCGTGTTGCGGGGCGAAGAGGTCGACCTGCGGCGCTTCCCCGTACCCGTTTGCTGGCCGGAAGACGGCGGACCCTATATCACACTGCCCGGCGTGATCACGCGCGACCCCGCGACCGGGACGCGCAACGTGGGGATGTACCGCATCCAGGTGACGGGTCCGCGCGTCGTCGCGATGCACTGGCAGCGCCACAAGGTGGGCGCCGCGCACTGGCGCGCGATGGCCGAGCGCCGCGAGACGATGCCGGTGGCGATCGCCCTGGGCGGCGATCCCGCGAGCATCTACGCCGCCTCGGCGCCGCTCCCGCCGTCGATCGACGAGTTTCTGTTCGCCGGCTTTCTGCGCAAGGAACCGGTGCGGCTCGCCAAGGCGATCACGTCCGACCTGGACGTCCCCGCCGAGGCCGAGATCGTGCTCGAGGGATACGTCGATCCCGCCGAGGCGCTCGTGAGAGAAGGGCCGTTCGGGGATCACACCGGGTTCTACTCGCTCGCCGATCTTTACCCGCAGGTCCACATCAGCGCCGTGACGATGCGCTCCGAGCCGATATGGCCGCACACGATCGTCGGCCGACCGCCGATGGAGGACTTCTGGCTCGGTCACGCGACGGAACGGATCTTCCTGCCGCTCCTGAAGCTCACCCTGCCCGAGGTCGTGGACTACCACATGCCGGCGGAGGGCATCTTCCACAATCTCGTGTTCGTGAGCATCGACAAGCAGTATCCCGGCCAGGCGTACAAGGTGATGAACGGGCTGTGGGGCCAGGGACTGATGTCGCTCGCCAAGGTGATCGTCGTCGTCGACAAGGACGTGAACGTGCGCGATCCGCAGGAGGCGTGGTGGGTCGCATTGAACAACATCGACCCCGAGCGCGACACACGATTCACGCGCGGTCCGATCGACGTGCTCGACCACTCGAGCCGCGGGTTCACCTACGGTTCGAAAATGGGGATCGACGCGACGAAGAAGTGGAAAGAAGAGGGATTCGACCGCGACTGGCCCGAACGAATCGTCATGGACGCCGACACCAAGCGGCGCGTGGACGCGATGTGGCAGGAGCTGGGCATTGAGCGCTGAAGGCCAGACGTTCGCCGGAGAGTCGCTGCTCGTCCGCTACGCCAACTTCGTGAAGTTGCCGCACACCGTGTTCGCCCTGCCGTTCGCGCTGCTCGGCGTCGTGGTGGCGTCGCGCGTCGCCCCGGTCACCTGGCGGATCCTCGCGCTCGTGGCGCTGGCGTTCACCGCGGTCCGGTTCGTCGCGATGGGATTCAACCGCATCGCCGACCGCACGCTCGACGCGCGGAACCCGCGGACCCGCTCACGCGAACTGCCCGCGGGGCGTTTGAGCATCGCCCAGGCGTGGATCGCGGTCGTCATCGCCGCGCTCGTGTTCGAGTGGACGGCGTGGCAGCTCAACCCGCTGTGCTTCGCATTGTCGCCGGTCGCGCTCGCCGTCGTCACCCTGTACAGCTATGCCAAGCGCTTCGCCTGGTGGTCGCACCTGTGGCTCGGGTTCGGCGACGCCATCGCGGGACCGGCGGGGTACCTCGCGGTGACGGGCCGCTGGAGCGAGCCGGGGTGGCTGCTCTGGGCCCTGGCGGCCGCGGTGACATTCTGGGTGGCCGGCTTCGACATCTTCTATGCGCTGCAAGACGAGCAATTCGACCGCGCCGCCGGACTGCACTCGGCGATCGTCCGTTTCGGGGCGCCGCGGGGAATCCTGCTCGCCAAGGTGCTGCACGGTCTCGCCCTCGTGGCGCTCGTGGCGTTCGGATGGGGCGTCGGGCTCGGCACGGTCTATTACGGGGGCGTCGCGATCGGTGCCGCGCTGGTCGCCTACGAGCACCAGCTCGTCAAACCGGGCGATCTGCGCAGGCTCAATGCCGCGTTCTTCACGATGAACGGCATCGTGAGCGTGGTGGTGTTC
>DASSIL010000143.1:0-2150 GCA_035691925.1 Gemmatimonadales bacterium | reverse complement strand
CGGGGCTGTCGTGCGCGCGCGATCTGCGCCGCCTGGGGTACGCCGTGACGGTGTTCGAGGCGAAAGACCAGCCCGGCGGATTGAACACGTACGGCATCGCCGAATACAAGATGACCCCGGAAGTCGCCCTGGCGGAGGTGCAGGACATCTTGGACCTCGGGCTCGAGCTCAAGACCGGCGTGGCAATCGGCCGGGACATCCCGTTCGAGCGTCTCGTGTCGGAGTACGACGCGGTGTTCATCGGAATTGGACTGGGACGCACCAAGGCGCTCGGCATCCCGGGCGAGGAGCAAGCGGGCGTGATCGACGCCCTGAGCTTCATCGAGCAGATCAAGACGCGCCCGTATCGATT
Organism: Gemmatimonadales bacterium; assembly: GCA_035691925.1. GTDB lineage: Bacteria > Gemmatimonadota > Gemmatimonadetes > Gemmatimonadales > GWC2-71-9 > DASTHG01. The sequence continues at coordinate 1,798 of DASSIL010000143.1, read as the reverse complement.
CACTCGGGTGGGCCGTCGCGTCGTCGTGGTCGGCGCCGGCAACACCGCCATCGATGCCGCGACCCAGGCCAAGCGACTCGGCGCCGAGTCGGCGACGATCGTGTATCGCCGCGGCCCCCCGGACATGCCCAGCTTCCGCTACGAGCAAGAGCTCGCCAAGGCCGACGGCTGCGGCTTCCGGTTCAATTGTCGGCCGACGCGCATTCTCGGCAACGGCCAGGTCACGGGGATCGAAGTCGAGACGCCCGAGGGGACGGAGGTCATTCCCGGCGATATGGTCATTACCGCGCTAGGCCAGACCGCGCTCGAGCAGCTGGCGGATCTCGCGAAGCATCCGAACGTGTTTACCGGGGGTGACTTCACGAGCGGCGGCGGGGAGATCGTGAACGCGGCGGCGGACGGGGTGAGGGCGGCGAAAGCCATTCACGAGAGACTGACGGGTAGAGGACGGTAGGGGACGGTAGGGGACGGTAGGAGACGGTAGGAGACGGTAGGAGACGGTAGGGGAGGAGCACATGGCTGAGCTCAGGACGAATTTCGCGGGCATCGAAAGCCCCAATCCATTCTGGCTCGCGTCCGGGCCTCCGACCAACACGTACGGCCAGGTCGCGCGGGCGTTCGACCTCGGCTGGGGCGGTGCGGTGTGGAAGACGGTGGGGGAGCCGATCATCAACGTCTTCTCGCGCTACGGGTCGGTCGACCTCGGCACGACGCGGATGATGGGGTTCAACAACATCGAGCTGATCACCGACCGGCCGCTCGCCGACAATCTCAAGGAAATCGCGGGGGTCAAGCGCAACTATCCGGAGCACGCGCTGATCGTGTCGCTGATGGTCGAATCGAAGCGCGAGTCGTGGCACGAGATGGTGAAACGCACCGAGGACACGGGGGCCGACGGGATCGAGCTGAACTTCGGTTGCCCGCACGGGATGAGCGAGCGCGGCATGGGGAGCGCCGTGGGGCAGGTTCCCGACTACACCTGCCAGATCGTCGAATGGGTGAAGGAAGTCGCCAGAATCCCGGTGATCGTGAAGCTCACCCCCAACGTCACCGACATCACCTACATCGCGCGGGCCGCCGTCAAAGGCGGCGCCGACGCGTTGTCCCTGATCAATACGATCAATTCGATCGTCGGCGTCGATCTCGATTCGTTCGCGCCCTACCCTGCCGTCGCCGGGAAGTCGAGCCACGGCGGCTACTGCGGCCCCGCCGTGAAGCCGATCGCGCTGCACCTCGTCTCGGCGGTCGCGAGCGACAAGGCGGTGACGATCCCCATTTCCGCCATCGGCGGCATCGCCACGTGGCGCGATGCGGCGGAGTTCATCGCGCTGGGTGCCGGGACGCTGCAGGTCTGCACGGCAGTGATGCATTACGGGTTCCGGATCATCGAGGACCTGGTCGACGGGCTGGCGACGTGGATGGATGAGAAGGGCCACACAACGCTCAGCGATGTCCGTGGGCGTGCACTCCCCAACGTCGTGAAATGGGAGGATCTCGATCTCAACTACCACCTCGTGGCCGAGATCGATCAGGAGAAGTGCATCCAGTGCGAGTTGTGCTGGACGGCGTGCGAGGACGGGGCGCACCAGGCCATTCGACGCCACCCGCGCGGCAACGGCGGCCCCGTGGTCGAGATCATCGAGGAAACGTGTGTCGGGTGCAATCTCTGCTCGCAGGTGTGCCCCGTTCAGGGGTGCATCACGATGCGCCAGGTGCCGAACGATTTCGGCGCGGTGAACTGGAAGGACTACTCCAGCGGACGGGCGAAGCTGGCGCCGCGCTCCGAGCACTTCCATAC
>DASSIL010000142.1:0-3286 GCA_035691925.1 Gemmatimonadales bacterium | reverse complement strand
GGCCATCGACGACAAGCCCGTCAACTACTTCTTCCTGATCGTCGCACCGCCGCTCGAGGTTTCCAACCAGTACCTCCCCGTCCTCGGCAAGATCGCCCAGTTCGCCAAGGAAGCGGACGTGCCCGACCAGTTGAAGTCGCTGGGTCAACCGGCGGAATTTCTGAAGCTGCTGGAAGAAAAGAACATCTAACCGCTACCGGCAGGAAGGCTCTCCTTCGTTCGTCGCCGGTGCCAAGGGCGTCGACCCCAGGAAGATCGCACAGGTCCGCGGCGTGTTGCTGTTGCCGATTCGCGCCGTGAAGCCATCCCCCGTTAGCACGATCGACGGCGTCGTGTTCCCGGTGGTGCTGCGGTAGGTGAGGCCACCCGACCCGATCACCGGCGTAAATCGCAGCGAATCAGTGGAAAACAGAACCTCGGCGGTCACGAGATTGCGCAAGTCCGCCTTCATCGCGGTGAGGTAGGCCCGCTCCTTGGTGTTGGCCAATCGCTCGGTCGCGATCGATGCGAGGAATCCGAGGATCACCGCCACGGCGATCAGCTCGAGGAGCGTGAACCCCCGGCGGTTCATGCGCCGCGGCTCATTCCCACTCGATCGTCGCCGGCGGCTTGGAGCTGATGTCGTAGGTGACGCGATTCACCCCGCGCACCTCGTTGATCACGCGGTTGGAGATCCGGGCCAGCACCTCGGCCGGAAACGGGAACCAGTCCGCGGTCATCCCGTCGCGGCTCGTCACCGCGCGCAGCGCCACGACGTGCTCGTAGGTCCGCCCGTCCCCCATCACCCCGACCGAGCGGATCGGCAGCAGTACGGCGAACGCCTGCCAGATCTGATCGTACAACCCGGCTTCCCGGATCTCCTCGATGTAGATGGCGTCGACCCGGCGCAGGAGATCGAGTCGCTCACCACTCACCGGACCGATCACCCGGATCGCCAGTCCCGGGCCGGGGAACGGATGCCGCCCCACGATCTCCTCGGGGAGCCCCAGCTCCCGTCCCACCTGGCGCACTTCGTCCTTGAACAGCTCCCTGAGCGGCTCGATCAACGTCCAGGGGAGATCCGGCCGCAGGCCGCCGACATTGTGATGCGTCTTGATCGTGACGGACGGCCCGCCGCGCGGGGAGCTCGATTCGATGACGTCCGGGTAGAGCGTGCCCTGCACCAGGAACTCGACGTCTCCTGCCACGTGCCGCGCCGCGTCCTCGAACACGTCGATGAACGTGTGTCCGATACGGCGCCGCTTCTCCTCCGGGTCCTCGATCCCGGAGAGCTCGCCCAGGAACCGCGCGCTGGCGTCCACCACCCGCAGATCGATTCCCATGTGCTTGCGGAAGGTGCGCTCCACCTGCTCCCGCTCATGCAAGCGAAGCAACCCGTGATCGACGAAGATGCAGGTGAGCCGGTCGCCGATGGCGCGGTGCACCAACGCCGCCGCCACCGCCGAGTCCACCCCGCCCGACAAGCCGCAGATCGCTCGCGCCGTGGGCCCCACCTGCTCGCGCACCCGGTGGACCGTCTGCTCGATGAAATGCCCCGGCGTCCAGTCGGGGGTACAGCGACAGATGCCGAAGAGAAAATTCTCGATGATCTCGCCGCCCCGGACCGAGTGTGCGACCTCGGGGTGGAAGAGCAAGCCGCTGACCGGCGCGGACGCGTGCTGCACCGCCGCGACCGGCGCATTCGGGCTCGACGCGATGGTGCGAAACTCGGGCGGCGCCGCCTCGATGCGGTCGCCGTGACTCGCCCACACCGTCGTGCGGGTCTGTGGCGCGAACCCCGCGAACAGCCCCGCGGCTTCGAGGACCGTGATGTCCGCGCGCCCGTACTCGCGCTCCGGCGCGGGGATCACCTTCCCGCCCGACAGATGGACGATCAGCATCATGCCGTAACAGATGCCGAGCACGGGAATTCCCAGCGCCAGAATCTCCGGGTCGGCCGTCGGGGCTCCCGGGTCGAATACCGAGCTGGGCCCGCCCGAGAGGATGATCCCGGAGGGCGCAAACTCGCGGACGAACGCCACATCGGTACCGCGGCGGGCCGGGTGAATCTCGCAGTACACATGCGCCTCGCGCACCCGCCGGGCGATCAGCTGCGTGAATTGCGAGCCGTAGTCGAGGATGAGAATCCGGTTCATGCGGAGATCCAGCTTTTCGCGTCGGCCACCTCGCCGCGCACCAGATCGTCCAGCGTCTCGCGTGGGCGAGCGATGAAGAACCGGTCCCCTTCCACCATGACCTCCGGCGGCCGGGGCCGCTGGTTGTAGGTCGAGCTCATGACGAAGCCATACGCCCCCGTGCCGAGCACGGCCAGCAGCTCGCCGGGCTCGACTGCCGGCAGCCGCCGGTCGAGCGCCAGGAAATCCCCCGATTCGCAGATCGGCCCCACCACGTTCACGGTTCGTTCGGGCCGCGTGGTGTCCTTCAGTGGGACGATGTCGTGGTGGGCGTTGTAGTGACTGGGGCGAACGAAATCGGTCATCCCGGCATCGACGATCACGAATTCCTTGCCGCCGGCGTGCTTCCCGTAGAGCACCCTGGTCAGCAGGATCCCGGCGTTGGCCACGAGATACCGCCCCGGTTCGCACAGGAGCTTGAGCCCCGCGGCCCGAATTGCCGGCACGACAGCCTCGGCGAATGCCTTGGGAGTCGGCGCCTGCTCGTCGTGATAGCGGACCCCGAGCCCGCCGCCGACATCGAGCGCCTCGAGGGTCGTGATGCCGGAGGCGTGCACCGCGGCCACCAGCTCGAGCAGTTTGACGGTTCCCCGGTGATACGGCTCGACATCGGTGAGCTGGGAGCCCAGATGCATGGCGAGTCCGCGCAGCTCCAGGTGTCCGTCGGCGGCGATGCGCCGGGCGACGCTGACGACCTCGTCGAACGGGATGCCGAATTTCGCGGTCTTCTCGCCGGTCTTCGTATACGGATGGGTCTGCGTCGCGACATCGGGATTCACGCGGATCCCCACCCGTACCGTGCCGCCGAAGCGCCGCGCCACAGCGCTCACGACCTCCAGCTCGCTCGTCGACTCGATGTTGAGGAACCCGATTCCCGCTGCGACTGCCTCTTCGATTTCCGCGGCCGTCTTGCCCACGCCGGAGAAAACGATCGTATCCGCGGCGAACCCGGCGGCCCGCGCCCGGCGCAGCTCCCCGAGCGACACGATGTCGGCACCGGCCCCGGCCCGCTGCAATACCTTGAGCACCGCCAGATTGCCGTTCGCCTTCACCGAGTAACAGATGCGATGCGCGATGCCCTGCAGCGCGTCATCCAGCGCGTGGAACTGCGC
>DASSIL010000141.1:0-43718 GCA_035691925.1 Gemmatimonadales bacterium | reverse complement strand
TACGAAGAAATGGCGCAGCTCACCGGAGCCAAAGTGTCGGCCTTGAAGATGCGGGTGCTGCGCGCCCGCGAGCAGCTGCGTGCCCTGTTGAGCGAGGTTGAACGTGTTTGAGCACGACGACGACGCCCTGAACCGCATGATCGACCGGCTGCGCGAGCCGGTCGAGATGGATCCGCGACTCGATGCCCGCGTGATGACGCGTGTCGCATCCCGGGGATTCGCGGCCCGTGCCGCCCTCGTGTGGGAGTGGCTCCGCCGTCCACGCACCGTTGCCATCTCCCCGATCGCCGGTCTGGGGCTCGCCGCAGCCGCTGCGGCGATCATCTGGATCCTGCCCTCACGCGCCCCGCAGTTCGCGGCGCCGCTCGCCGCAGACGTGACCCCGGTGCAATTCGTGGTCGTGGCACCCGGCGCCGAGCACGTGTCCCTAGTCGGAGACTTCAACGACTGGGACGCGCGGCTGACGCCGATGCGCGCCGATCGCGACGGCCGGCTCTGGACCGTCACCGTTCCGCTGACGCCCGGCCGCCACCGCTATGCGTTCCTCGTTAACGGGGCGCGCTGGGTCGCCGATCCCTCGGCGCCGCGGGCGCCGGACGATTTCGGCGCCCCGAGCTCCGTCGTCACCGTGGGGGGCTAGCCCATGACGACTCTGCACCAGGTGTCGGCACTTGCGCTCGCCGCGGCGCTTGTAGGGACGGGCACCGCGCGAGCGCAGGATCCGCGCCTCATGCATCGCCTCGACAGCGTGACGCTCGCCAGCGTCGGCGCACTCATGGATTCGGCGCGCGCCGCCGGGCTGCCGGTCGAGCCACTGGTGCAGCGCGCGCTCGAGGGCGCCGCGAAGCACGCCGAGCCCGACCGGATCGTCGCGGCGGTGCGGCGGCTGGCCGGAGAGCTCGGAGTGGCGCGGGCGGCGTTGGGACGCGAGTCCTCCCCCGTCGAGCTCGATGCGGGAGCGAGCGCGCTGCGCGCGGGGGTCCGGCCCGAGGACTTGACGCTCTTGCGACAACGGCGGACGCAATCACTCACCGTCGCGCTCGCGGCCCTGACCGATCTCGTCGTCGGCGGTGTGCCGCCGGACTCTGCCGCTTCGGCGGTGCTGGCTCTGGCCCGGGCGCGCGACGATCAGATCGCGGACTTTCGCCGCGCCGTGGAGCGCGACATCGCGCTCGGCGCAGCGCCCGCCGCGGCCGCCGCGGTCCGAGTCGACGCCACGGTGCGCGATATCACGAACTCGGCCGCGAATAGTGGCAACACTCCTCGCAAGCCGTGATCGTGTGACGACCGGCGCGTGAAACCCGGGCGCCCCGCGTGGGCGGTCACGGCCGTCGTGGCCTGCTCCTCCGCCGCCACACCGAGGCTCGTCGCCCAAGTCAAAGCGGCCGTCGATCTCGGCGTATCGAACGTCCATTACGACGGCTTTCTTCCCAGTACCGCCGCCGCCGTATCGCCGTCGTTCCGCTGGGCCGCCCCCCGCAGCCTGGTTCTCGCGAGCGGCTCCTACCTCCGCTTCGCCAGCGGGCACCGCAGCCTGCAGGGCAACATGGCAGGATCAATCTTCAGCGCGCCGCTCGGGGCCCTGACCGGAGAGCTGTCGCTGCTGGCCGGCGCCAGTCGCTATCAGGAGTTCACCGGATTCTCCCACGCACTGCTCACCGCCCGGCTGCATATCGACGGCGCTCGGGCCGGTGCGTGGATCGGCGGCACCAGCGGCACGACGTCGTTCGTCCAGGCGCAGCGACCGGTCGGCGCGCTCTCGGGCGGCGGATGGACGAGGCTGCTCTCGGCGTCGTGGCTCGCCAACGCGACCTACACGCGGGTCGGCGATAGCGCGTATACCGACGTCGAAGGAGCGGCCCGCGCGGTGCGCGGCCGGTTCACGTTCGACGGTTCGCTCGGGGCTCGGGTCTGGAGCCGGGGCGGCGGACATGGCGTATACGGAGAGGCGAGCGGCAGCTACGCCGTCGGGCCCTGGATCGCGCTCGTCCTGGCGGGCGGGCGCTACCCCACCGACCCGACACGGGGGAGTGTCGCGGGCCGCTACCTCACACTGTCGCTGCGATTGTCGACGTTGCCGGGCCGCCGCCCGGCACCGCTCCCCGCCGTCCCACGGCCGGCGCTCCATCATTCGCCGCCGGATGCCGAGGATCCCCCCGCGGTGAGTGCGGCGCTCGAAGACAACGGCGAATTCGTGATTCACGCCGCAGCCCGCACCGTCGAAATCGAAGGAGACTTCACTGATTGGCAGCCGCTGCCGCTCACCGAGCACGAGCCGGCAGCGTGGACGCTGCCGATTCCGCTCGCGGCCGGGACCTACCGCTTCAGCATCCGCATCGACGGTGGTGCCTGGTTTGCCCCGGCCGGGGTCACCAAAGTGCCGGACGAGTTCGGACCCGGCACCGTGGGATTGCTGACGGTTCCGTAGGAGCGATCCTCAGCGTTTCCCGTTCGCCAATCGAATCGCCTCCGGTCGTCGCCGCAACGCCTGCATCGCTACCACGCCGAGGATCGGTCCCGGAGCGAGCGCCGTCATGCTCCAGCGCCAGCCGATTCTGCCCGCGACCTGCGGCAGCAGGGAAATCGTCACCGTCGTGAGGAGGAAGCCGAGGCTCGTCTGCAGCGTCAGGGCGGTGCCGACGTACTCCTTCGGCGCCAGCTCGCTGACGGCGGTCGAAAACTGCGCCGAATCGGCGACGACCGAGACCCCCCACACGATGAGCAACGGGACGAGCGCGGTGAGCGGCTGGCCGAAGAACCAGCCCGCGACGAGACAGCATAGCGCCGACGCCGCCATCGCGAGGCTGGTGATCGTGGTGCGCCCGAAGCGATCGGCGTATTTCCCTCCAAGCCAGCAGCCCACCGCCCCACTGCCGACGACGGCGAAGGTGACGAGCGCGGCGCGCGTCCGAACATCGGCGCTGCTCTCGAGGCCGGCGAACCGCGCGGTCTCGCTCGCCGTCACAAACGCCGCCATCCACGTCCACATCGCGTACAGCTCCCACATGTGCCCGAGGTAGCCGAGGTTCGCGAACAACACGGCGCGATCGCGCAGGATGCGGGGCGTCGCCGACCACGAGAACGTCGGGGACGGCGCGGCGTACGGCCCGTCGTTTGGAACGAGCCGCACGAGGATCGCGCCGGCGAACGCCGACGCCGCGGCGACCAGGAGCACCGCCCGCCAGTGACCCGGCGGCACGAGCCAGCGAACGAGATGCGGCGCGGCGGAGCCCAGCGTCAGGGCGCCCACCAGCACCCCGATCGCCCAGCCGCGCGCATCGCGGAACCAGCCGGCGGCGATCTTCATCCCCGGCGGGTAAACGCATGCCAGCGCCGCACCGGTGATGAATCGAAACGTGACGCCGACCGGCGCGCTGGGCGACAGTGCGACGCCGGCGGTAGCGAGGGCCGCCACCACCGCAGCGCCCGACACGAGCCGGCGCGCCGACCACATGTCCGACAACGTCAGGATCGCCGACACCAGCGCGCCCGCCACGAACCCCAGTTGGACCGATACGGTGAGTGCCGCGGTTCCGGCGGCGCCCAAATGCCACTGGGCGGCGAGCGCTGGCGCGACGGCCGAAGCACTGAACCATGGCGCCATGGCGAGCAGCTCCGCCAGCGCCAACACCGCGAGCACGCCGCGGGCGGTCAGAGTCCGGTAGGGTGGTCGAGAAAGACCCAGGGGATCCCGAATGTCGCGCTCAGATGCTCGGCCAAGGCACGCACCCCGAACGTTTCGGTCGCGTAGTGACCGCCGTAGAAGACGTTGAGGCGCAGCTCTTCGGCGTCGAAGTAGGTGTGGTGATTGCCTTCACCCGTGATATACGTATCGAGACCGGCCGCTGCGGCCTGTCGCATCAGGGAAGCTGCGGCCCCGGTGACGATCCCGATATGCTTCGTCTTCTGTGGTCCAAACAACATCCGCTTGGGTGGAGAGCCGAGCACCTCGGCGAGTCGATCTCCCAACGCGGCACTCGCAATGTCGAGCTCACCCCGCACACCGATCGGTTGCCCGCGCCAGACACCGAACGGCATCGACCGGGAGATCCCCAACTTCCGCCCCAGGACCGCGGCATTGCCGAGCTCGGGATGGCAATCGAGGGGAAGGTGCACGCTGTACAACGCGATGCCGTGCCGGACGAGCTCGGAGAAACGCTCGAGGTAGGAGTCGCCATTCCCCGATCGACTCCAGGAGAGCCCGTGATGCACGATGAGGAAGTCTGCTGCTTCGGCGACCGTGTGTTTCACAGTCGCGGCCGTCAGATCGACGGCCGCCGCCATGCGGGACACCGTCCCCGCATTGGCGACCTGCAGGCCGTTCTCGGCCTCAGGGGAATCCTGAATCGCCCGCACGTTGAGGAGATCGTCGCAGTAGCGGACGATGTCGCCGAGCAGCATGGGGTTAGGTGGTGGATGCGGCTGGCGGATGTTGGACAGTATTAGAACAATATCATGACATCATAAAGCCAGCAACTGTGGGGAGAAGCTGACATCGATAACCCCATCTCTCGTATCCACAATTGGTTAGCAAATCCACATTGCGCGTAGACAAGCTGTGGACAAATTCGCCGTCCTCAGCGCGCCGCACCCACAGCCGCGCCCGCGGCTGCCCCTTCGCCGGCTCCCTCGCTCATGCGCAACACGCCGTTGATCTCGCCCCCCTCCTGCACGAGGAGGCGGCGCGTGGCGATGTCGCCGTTCACGACGCTCGTCGTCTGCAGTTCCACGCGCTCCGACGCCTGAATGCTGCCGCGCACTTCACCGCCGATGATCGCCTCGCGGGTCACCACATCCCCCTCGACGAGGCCGCCCTTGGCGACCAACACCTGACGCCCAGCCTGGACGGTGCCGACGACCGTTCCTTCGATCTTCACGACGCCTTCGGCGGAAATATCCCCCACCACCCGCATTCCCGACCCGATGATCGACAGCCCCGCCTCGGCGGCGGAGAGCCCTGATTTCTCGGTGAACATCGCCATCTTCAGTTCCCCTGTTTGACGAGCATGAGTGGGTCGAGCGATTGGCCCTGGCGCCGCACTTCGAAATGCAGATGCGGTGCGGTGGAGCGTCCCGAATTGCCGGTCAGGGCTATCACGACCCCCGCGCTGACGGAATCTCCCTCGCGCACCAGGACGCGCGACGCATGACCGTACATGGTTTCATATCCGTCGGGATGACGCAAGAGGACGAACATCCCATAATCGGCGTTGGCCCCCGTTGCCGCCACCGCGCCGCCACCCGAAGCGCGGATGGGAGTCCCGATCGGGGCGGCGATATCGATTCCGGGGTGGGCCTCACCCTGCGCGTCCCCTTCCCCTACCCTGCCGCGGGTCACGAACCCGTCGATGTCCCCGAGGGGCCAATGTTTCGGCAGGGAAGGGCCGAGCTCGTAGCGCTGGATCCCGCCGGGCGCGGCCCGGACCGGCACGGCGTGCATCAGGACGACGGCCGCCGTCGCGACTCCCGCACTGGTGTCGCGCGGCGCCCGTCCGCCGAGCATCTGGCGCAGCGACTGATAATTCGCCTCGGCGCGATTCAGCGCCGCCGCGAGCTGCTGCACGCGGCCGTTTTCTTCGCGCAGCCGGGCGACCTCGCGATCGAGTCCCGGCGTCCGCGCCGCGGCCCGGAAGATCGGACCGGCGAAGGCGAAGAACAGCACCACCATCAAGCCGACCGCGAGCGCGCCCCACTTCGCCGCCGCGAATGCCCACATCGGCAGACGGTATTGCTTCGAATGGATGTCGCCGTCGGTGTGGACGACGATCGTGACGCCGCGGGGCTTCGCTTTCATCCGTCGAACGGATTGCCCAGGATCAGCTCCAGGATGCGCGCCAGGTCATCGTTCGAGTAGAACGCGACGTGGAGCTGGCCTTTGCCCTTGGCGCGCAGCGTCACGCGAACGTCGGTGCCCAGCCGGCGGCGCAGTGCGTCCTCCACGCGGCGCACCTCCGGCGCCGGCGCGAGTCCGCGCTTGAGGCGCGGGCGGCGCTCCGGTGCGCGGCCGCCGCGCACGCGGTCTTCGACGTCGCGCACCGACAGTCCCTGCGCCGTCGCTTCGCGTGCCAGCGCGGTGACGGTGCGCGGATCGTCGAGTGCGAGCAGGGCGCGCGCATGGCCAACGGTCAAGTGGCCATCGTGCAGCATCTGGAGCACCGCGTCCGGCAGCTTCAGCAGACGGAGGGCGTTGGCGACCGTCGAGCGATCACGTCCCACCGCGATGGCGACGTCCTGCTGGGTCAGCTCGAACTCGGCGATGAGTCGCTCGTAGCCGCGCGCTTCGTCCACGGGGGAGAGGTCGTCGCGCTGCAGGTTCTCGATCAGGGCGAGGGTCAGGACGGTGCGGTCGTCCACGTCGCGACGCACGGCGGGGATCTTTTCCCAGCCGAGTGCCTGGCAGGCGCGCAGCCGGCGCTCGCCGGCGATCAGCTCGAATCCCGATCCCCCGGGCGCGGGCCGCACCACCACGGGCTGCAACAGCCCGGCTTGTTGGATCGACGACTTCAACTCCTCGAGCGCCCCGGGATCCACTTTGCGGCGCGGCTGCAGGGGATTCGGGCGGATGTCCTTGACCGGCAGCTCGACGAGACTCCCTTCGCGCTCCGCTTCCTCGCGCGTGGGGCCGAGCAGGGCTTCGAGCCCGCGACCGAGACGGCGGCGACCAGCAGCGATCTCCGTCATGCGACCTCCGGTTGTGCGGTCGGTTCCCTCGTCCCGGCGGGGGCGCCGCGCTCGACGCGGCGGATCAACTCCTGGGCGATGGCGAGGTAGCTCTTGGCTCCGACCGATTGCACGTCGTACAGGAGAATCGGTTTTCCAAAGCTCGGCGCTTCCGCGAGGCGGACGTTGCGCGGAATCGTGACGGCGAACATCCCGGCGCCGAAGTACTCTTTCGCTTCCTCGGCGACCTGACGGGAGAGGTTCAGGCGGGCGTCGTACATCGTCAGCAGCACGCCGTCGATGGCGAGCGACGGATTGAAATTGCGTTGCACCAGCTTGATCGTGTTCAAGAGCTGGGACAGCCCCTCGAGTGCGTAATACTCGCACTGGATCGGGATCAACACGCCGTCGGCAGCGGTGAGGACGTTGAGCGTGAGCAGGCCGAGCGAGGGAGGACAGTCGATGACGATGTACTGATACTCGTTCTTGACGTCGGCCAGTGCGCGCCGCAGCACCGTCTCGCGTCCGGAGCGATTGACCAGCTCGAGCTCGGCGCCGACCAGGTCCTGCGTCGCGGGAACCACGTCGAGAAAAGGAAAGTGGACGGCGCCGACACGCGTAGCGGCGAGCGGTTGGCCATCGAGCAGGGCGTCGTAGAGGGAATGCTTGAGCGCAGCGCGATCGATCCCCACTCCGCTCGTCGCATTGCCCTGAGGGTCGGCGTCGATGAGCAGCGTCTTGCGCTCGGCGGTGGCGAGCGAGGCGGCGAGATTGACCGCCGTCGTCGTCTTGCCGACACCGCCCTTCTGATTGGCGACAGCGATAACGCGTGGTGGCATATAAACTCTTATATTACAATAATTTACGCTATCAACAACGTAAACCGTTGCTGGATAATCTAATGGGGAACAGCGAACATGCAACAGAACGCTGGAAGTTTCACGTGAAACCGAGCCTGGTGGCCGAGTTTCACGTGAAACGTGCTAGGCGACTCGACGCCTCCAGCGGATCGTCTCCATGACGAGGTTGTGCAGATCGCTCGGAGAGACCCCGGGCACGCGCGCCGCCTGGGCGAGCGAAGCAGGGCGAATGCGCTCCAGCTTCTGACGCGACTCCGTCGAGAGACTCGCGAACATCGGGTAGGGAAGGTCGAGCGGCAGTGTGAAGGACGCGAGCTCCGCGAGCCGACTCGCGGCGTCGCGCTCGCGCGCGAGGTACCCGTCGTACTTGAGCTCGATCTCGACCGCAGTGATCGCCTCGGCGTCCGCCCCACGGAGCACCCCGACCGACTCGAGCAGTACCTCAAGCGAGATGTGCGGGCGTCGGGCTACCGCAGCAACGCGCTCAGGCGCGGCGAGAGTCCCGCCGGTCACGGCCAGCGCGCCGGCGGCCTGCTCGGGTGTGATCGTTGTAACGCGCGCGAGCGCGAGAATCCTTTCCTCTTTTTCGAGCCGCGCGGTCGCCGTGCGTCGCTCCCCGTCGCTCAGCAGGCCGAGTCGCTCGGCGAGCGGCAGGAGCCGGCGCAGTGCATTGTCCTGGCGCAGCAGCAGACGGAACTCGGCGCGCGAGGTGAAAAGACGGTAGGGCTCGTCGACCCCACGCGTCACGAGGTCATCCACGAGTACGCCGATGTAGGCATCGTCGCGACCGAACACGAGCGGCTCCTGCCCGCGCAGCCGCCGCACCGCGTTGACCCCGGCGACCACACCCTGGCCGGCCGCCTCCTCGTAACCCGTCGTCCCATTGATCTGACCTGCGAAGAACAGGCGCTCGACCGCCTTCGTCTCGAGCCAGGGAGTGAGCTGATCGGGAGGATAGTAGTCGTACTCGATCGCGTACCCGGGCCGAGTCATCAGCGCGTGCTCGAGACCGGGGACGGCATGCAGGAACTCGAGCTGGACGGACACCGGGAGTGACGTGGACAGCCCGTTCACGTACAGCTCGTGCGTGTCCAGCCCCTCGGGCTCGAGGAAGACCTGGTGCCGCGCGGCATCGGGGAACTTGAAGATCTTGTCTTCCACTGATGGGCAGTAGCGAGGGCCCCTGCCGGAGATGGCGCCGCCGTACAACGCCGACTCCTCGAGGTGAGCCTTGATGATCTCCTTGACCGGCTCTCCCGCCCAGGTAATCCAGCACGGCACCTGACGGGGTAGGTCGACGCGCTCATAGAAGGAGAAGCGATAGCCGTCGTTCTCCCCGTCCTGACGCTCGACCTTGCTCCAGTCGACAGACCGTCCGTCGACGCGGGGCGGGGTCCCTGTCTTGAAGCGCGATACCGTAAGTCCAATGTTTTCAATATCTTGTGCCATCTCTACGGACGGCTGATCACCGGCGCGCCCGGCGGGAATCTGCGTCGTGGTGCCGAGATGAATGCGACCACGCAGGAAAGTGCCCGCAGTGATGATGACTGCGCTCGCGAGGAAGCGCCGACCGTCTGTGGTCTCGACTCCCTGAACGCATCCGTGCTCCACCAGCAGTCGAGCGGCCATGCCCTGGGTGAGCTCGAGCGACGGCAGCCGCTCGAGCAGTGCGCGGACGGCGCGCCGGTACAGCGTCCGGTCGGCCTGCGCCCGGGGCGCCCACACGGCGGGGCCCTTGGAGCGGTTCAGCATGCGGAACTGGATCGTGGCGCGATCGGCGGCGCGGCCCATGATGCCACCGAGGGCGTCCACTTCGCGCACGACGGTTCCCTTGGCGATCCCGCCGATGGCGGGATTGCAGCTCATCTGGCCGATGGTGTCGAGGTTGGAGGTGACGAGCAGCGTGCGCGCGCCGAGGCGGGCGGCGGCAGAAGCCGCCTCCGTGCCGGCGTGGCCGCCGCCGATGATGATGACGTCATACTGAACTGACATGCCGACAATGTAGACGCCGCGACGCCGAGGTTCTAGGCAGGCGCCAAGCCGCCGAGCCGCCGAGTGGACGCCAAGGGATTAGGGGTGAGAAGTGCGTCCGGAAGCGTCGCTGATCTTCCGCAACAACCCGTAGAGAGTCTTCCCAGTCTCATTGGACAATGCTTCGAGCCGGCCGAAGTCGACGGGGCTGAGATACCCCAGCTCCTTTGCCATCTCTATGATCGTTTCGACTTCAGCGAGCGAGCTTCGGGCAGTATCGAGATAACGGCGACACTCTCGCGAACCGTGTCTGGTGTTGCCTTCTGCGATGTTGAGGGGAACGCTGTAACAGGAACGACGCAGTTGGTCGGCGAGGGCGTGTTGTTCGTAGTCGGGAAACCGAAGGGCCGCGCGGGAGCATTCGATGGCGAGCCGCTGAGCGTGCTGCCACGCCTTGAGTGTCTTGTAGTGGGCCATGTGAAAAACGTAAGGCGAGATGGAGAAGGCACGGTACCGAATTCACCCGGCCCGTGCCTTTCCTACCCACTCGTTCCTCGACGTCCACTCAGCGGCTCGGCGGCGTGGCGTCTGCCTCGCCGGCTCGGCGGCTCCCGAGCCTAGTGGTTCACGGTCCGCCTGTTTCGTCTACCGTCTGCGTCGCCTTCCCGCCGGTCGCGACACTGAGGCCAGCGCGCGTCACACCCTTTCCATCGGCGAGGACGAGACTCGACGCTCCACCCGGGGTCAGGCCGAATACCGCACGACTTTGGCCGCCTTGATCGGCGAACACCAGATTGATTGTGCCGTCGCTCAACAGCCCGAGCGCCGCGCGCGGGTGGCCGCCGCTGTCCACCAGCGCCAGGCCGGTCGACCCGTCCTCGAGCACGCTCATGCGGGCACGCGGATTCCCCCGGTCGTCTTGCAGGGCGAGCTGCACGGCCCCTTCCTTGGTCACGCCCCACGTCGCGCGGACTCGGCCCTGGGTGTCCTGGAGAACGAAGCTGCGGGCCTGGACGACCGATCCCGGCGCCGGAAGACGCTGCGTCGCGAACATCGCCACCACCGCGGCGGTACCGCCGAGGACGACGACCGCGCCGATCAGGACGGACCAGGCGAAGCGCCGCAACCGGCGGTTCGCCTCTTCCAGATCATGCAGCTGAGCTTCGGGATTCGTGTGCCGCGGTACGCCGAGAATCACTTCGTTCATATGGTCCTCACACTCCATGGGCTTCAGCCAATGACCAGCGCGTCATAACCGCTTCGACGCGTCCAGGAAATACGACCGGCACGCCCGGTCGATCAACTCGGGTGACAGCGTCGGCTCGACCGCGTGGAAACGGGCGAAGTCGCAGACGTGATCGATCAGATCGCGCGGGTGGCAGCTGCGCGGGGCGATCCCGCGCGCGTCATAGAAGTCGCGATAGACCTGTGCGACCGCCTCGGCGCGATACGTCAGACCCTGCGATTTCGCGCAGCGACGGAAGATCTCCTCGTATTGCAGTCGCGACGGGCTATCCGTGTGAACCTTGTAGTGGATGCGCCGGAGGAACGCCTCTTCCACCAGATCATCGGGGTCGAGATTGGTCGCGAAGATCAGCAGGCTCTCGAACGGCACCGGGAATTTCGACCCGGTGTGCAGAGTCAGAAAGTCGACGCGCTTCTCGAGCGGCAGGATCCACCGATTGAGCAGGTCCCGTGGCGGCACGCGCTGCCGACCGAAATCGTCGAGGATGAGCACCCCGCCGTTCGCTTTCACCTGGAACGGCGCCTGGTACATCTTGGTGTCGCGATCGTATTGCAGATCGAGCTGCTCCAGCGTCAACTCGCCGCCGGTGAGGACCACCGGCCGCTCCACACGCGCGAAGCGACGGTCGTACTCCGGAACGTCCCGCAGCCACTCCGGGTCATCCGGCGAGCCGCTTGTTTGTTCCGATGCGGGACGGTGATACACCGGATCGTGGACCACCATGATTTGCCCGCCGATGTCCACCGCGTAGGGCACGTAATAGACCCCGCCCAGGAGACGTGCGAGCACCTCGGCAATCATGGTCTTGCCGTTCCCGGAGTCGCCGAAGATGAACAGTGATTTCCCGGAGTTGACGGCGGGGCCAAAGCCCTCGATGAACTCCGGGTCGAGAACCATATGGTTGAAGGCGGCCAGCAGCCGCTCCCGTGTCACATGGACATGGCGGAGGGACTGCTGCTCGATCCACGACCGATAGTATTCGAGCTTCACCGGCGCCGGTCCCACGTACTGCCCGGCCGCCATCGCCTCACGCGCGCGGCTGCCGCCCGCAGAGGTCAGATCAAAGATGTACCCGCCACGCCCCGCCCCCGCCGTCCGCTTTACCTCGATGAGCCGCTGGTGCTGCAGCTGGACGAGCTGCTCATCGACGATGGAGAACGGCAGACCAATCGACGCCACCAGCTCCTGACCACTGCGAGCGCCCTGAACATACAGGGTCTTGAGCAGCAGCTCAGCGATCGATTCGGGTGAGAGTCCCGTGTCCGCGATGGTTTCCGGCGGATACGGAATCACGAACTCGGTGCGATCGATTGCCGGCGCGCTCACGCGGCCTCCGGAGTCGGCGACCAGCGGAGGGCGTCACCCGTCTGCGTTTCCGTCGCCCGCAGCGTACCGGCCCGGAGCTCGAGCGCCAGCGCCGCCTGCTGATGCCAGTGTGAGCGAGAACCCGGCTGCAATCCGTGATAGGTTGCCACGACACCTCCCTGACGATCGACGAAGACCACATCAATCGGATAACGCATGCCCAACATGTGCACTGCCTTGCAGGGCTCGAGCATCAGCCCCTCCCCTTCGCGCAACGGGCACCGGCCGAGGAGTCCGCGCAACCGCAGCCACCACCGATCGGCCAGCCACACCTGCGCAGCGACGCGACGGCCGCGCGTGAGATTCGTCACCGTGAAGGCGCGTCTCATTTCATTCCGAGGAGGGTGCGATAGATCTGCACCATCGCCGGCCCCAGAATCACGACGAACAGCGCGGGGAAGATGCAACACGCCAGCGGAAAGACGAGCTTGATCGTGGTTTTCGCGGCCGCCTCTTCGGCGCGCTGGCGGCGCTTGGTGCGCACCGAGTCCGAATGCACCCGCAGCGCCTGGGCGATCGACGTCCCGAAGCGATCCGTCTGAATCAGCATGGCCGTCAGGGACCGCAAGTCCGGCACGCCGGAGCGATCGGCGAGGTTCTTGAGCGCCTCGTCACGGGGGACGCCGGCCCGGATCTCATAGTTGACGAGGGAGAATTCCCGGCTCGTGAGCTCGCTCACGTGCCGAATCTCCTCGGCCACTCGCACCAACGCCTGGTTCAGGGCGAGTCCCGCTTCAACGCATACGATCAGCAGGTCGAGTGCGTCGGGGAGCGTGCGCTGCAGCTCCTTCTGACGCCGTCTGGCGCGGCCGCCGACGTGCAAGGCGGGCACGACCCAGCCGAGGGCCGCTCCCCAGACCGCGGCCACGAGTGCCTTGAGGGCGTCGCCGCCGAGCAGCTCGACCAGGAGGAACAATCCGACACCGAGCACCGGGGTGAACACCACGCGCGTCCCCCAGTAGATGGCGACCGCGCCCGGCTCCCGATATCCCGCGTGCACCATCAGCTCCTGCAGCTGGCTCACGCGGCGCGGATCCTGGTCGACCTTTTCGCCGATGAACTCGAGGACCGCCTTCAGCTCCTGCGAACGTCGCTGTCGTCCCGACCGCTCCGCTCCCGAGCTTGCGGCACCGGTGCGCTCGAGCTCGGCGAGCTGCCGAGCCAGGGCGCGCGGCCGCGCGGGTACGAGACGGGCGA
Organism: Gemmatimonadales bacterium; assembly: GCA_035691925.1. Lineage (GTDB taxonomy): Bacteria > Gemmatimonadota > Gemmatimonadetes > Gemmatimonadales > GWC2-71-9 > DASTHG01. The sequence goes on along the minus strand of DASSIL010000141.1, from coordinate 30,419 downwards.
TGAGTGCCACCGCAATCGCCACCGCCACACCGAACAGAACGGCTACCAGGTACGCCACGAGTGACCTCTCAGATCTCGATGTCGACGATCTTGCGGATCCAGAAATAGCCGAGGATCTGCAGAATCACGGCCAGGATCAGGAAATACCGCGCGATCGGGTCGAAGAACAACGTGATCATGTACGGCCGGTTGATGAAGAACAGCGCCGACCCGACGGCGATCGGGAGCAGGGCCAGCACCACCCCGCTGAATCGGCCCTGGGCCGTGTAGACGCGGAGCTGGCGGCGAATCGTGAAGCGCTGCCGCATCACGTAGGCGATCTTGTCCAGTACTTCGGCGAGATTGCCGCCGACATCGCGCTGCACGAGGATCGCCGTGACCAGCATCCGGACGTCGATCAGCGGCACCCGATCGCACAGACCGAGAATCGCTTCTTCAAAGGGCATCCCGAACCGCTGCTCTTCGAACACGCGCCGCAGCTCGCTTGCCAGCGGCTCCGGTGTCTCATCGCCCGCCATCTTGAGGCCTGCAGACAGCGGATGTCCCGCTCGCATCGCCCGGCCGATCAGGTCGATCGATTCCGGCAGTTGTTCCTCGAGCGCCGCCATGCGGCGCTTCGCCCGGCGCCGCACGTGGAGCCAGGGAAGCGCGCCGGCGCACAGCGCGGCGAGCAGCATGGCCGGCCAGACGGGGAACACCACCGCGACAACCAGCGCCGCGGCCAGCGCGAGGCCGACCGAGAGGGCCACCAGAGTCTGGGGAGTCCACGACATCGCGGCCCGTTCGAGCGACGGGCGCAGCCCCTTGAGCTGCGGAATGCGCGCGGCAATCGCCTGCATCCACTTCGCTTCGGCGTGCTGCGCGTCCCGCAACACGCCCGAGGGGCCGGCGAGCACAGCGCCGGCGCCCAGATCGCTCAGCTGGCGCACCGCCAGGCGTCGCTGCCGCAGCTCCCCGACCGCCTGCAGGGCCAGCGCTACGGCCACCGTCCCCAAGGCTACCGCGGCAAACACCAGGCTCGCCGCACCCCACAATCCGAACGATCCTACCATCGTGTCGCCTCCGTACCGGCTCGCTCCGCCGTCGGCGAGAAGAGCCCGCTCGGGAGCTCGATGCCCCAGGCCGTGAGGCGCTCGGTGAACCGCGGTCGGATACCGGTGGCGCGGTAGCGACCGATCACCCGACCATCGGCGTCGACGCCCTGCCGCTCGTAGGTGAAGATGTCCTGCATCGTGATCACATCGCCTTCCATGCCGACGATCTCCGACAGTTGCAGCACCTTGCGCGACCCGTCGGACAGGCGGCTCACCTGGACGACGACGTTGATCGCCGCTGCGATCTGCTGGCGCATGGCGCGATCGGGGAGGTTCAGGTTCGCCATCGAAATCATCGTCTCGAGCCGGCTCAGCGCGTCGCGCGGTGTATTGGCGTGCAACGTGGTGAGCGAGCCGTCGTGGCCGGTGTTCATCGCCTGCAGCATGTCGACCGCCTCGGCGCCACGAACCTCTCCCATGACGATCCGGTCCGGACGCATCCGCAGGGCGTTGACGAGCAACATGCGCTGCGTGACGGCGCCCTGACCTTCGATGTTCGGCGCCCGTGTTTCCAGCCGGACGACGTGGGGCTGACGCAGCTGCAGCTCGGCGGAGTCCTCGATCGTCACGATCCGCTCGTCCGACGGAATGAACGACGACAGGATGTTGAGCAGGGTGGTCTTCCCCGCGCCGGTACCGCCGGAGATGAGGACGTTCAGCCGCGCGCGCACGATGCCGGTCAGCACCTGGAGCATCGGCGGCGTCACGCTCTCCAGGCGGAGCAAATCCTCGCCCGACAGCGCATCGCGTTTGAACTTCCGGATGGAGAGGTGCGGTCCGTCGATCGCCAACGGCGGGATGATGGCATTCACCCGCGAGCCATCCGGGAGGCGGGCGTCGACCATCGGCGACGAGTCGTCGATGCGGCGGCCTACCGCGGAAACGATCCGATCGATCACCTGCAGCAGGTGCCGGTCGTCCTGGAAGCGGACGTCGGTATTGATGAGTTTGCCGTGCCGCTCGATCACGACCTGGTCGTAGGTGTTGACGAGGATATCGGCGACGTCGGGGTCCTGCATCAGCGCCTCGAGCGGTCCCAGTCCGAAAATCTCATCCACCACCTGCCGCACCAGCAGATCCCGCTCGCCCAGATTGAGCGGCAACTGCTCCTGGGCGACCAGATCCTGGACGACCTTGGCGATCGCCGAGACCACCTCATCGCGCTCCAACTTGTCGAGATTCGACAAGTTGAGGCGTTCGAGGATGCGCCGGTGGACACGGGTCTTGATCTGGGCGAAGCTCACCGTGCCTTCGCCCGCGGCTTTCCCCGCATCGCCGGTGGACGCAGGAACCTCCCACGGCATGGACCGCCGCTTGCCATCCGCGGCAGGGGCCGGCGGGGCGGCGAAGGCGGCAGAGCCGCGGCGTGCGTCGTTCGTCATGATTCCTCCCCTTCCGGCCGCCGGCGCAGGCGGCTCAGGATGCCCATCAACCGCGCGCCGCTCGTCCGCCCGGCGCCGCTCGACGCGGTAAGGCCTGCGAGGTCCGCGCCCAGCGTCTGCAGGTCCTTGGCGTAGCGGGATTTGCCGCCGTTGCCGGCCACCGGTGTGCCGGAGTTGATGGAGCGGCTCACCGTCTCGTAATCGTTGCTCAGCGTCCAGGACGCCTTGAGACCGACGGTCTTGTGCAGGTCCTCGAGCGAAATGAGATCGTCGGGGTTGTAGCGATTGACCACCAGCCGCAGCCGCTCCCGGTCTTTGCCCGCTACCTGCTCGAGCAGCGGCAGGCAGCGTTGCAGGTTGCGCAGCGACGGCACGTCGACCGTGGAAACGAGCAGGATACGATCGGCCTCCTCGAACGCGGCGACGGAATCCGCCGAGAACGACTTCGGCGTGTCCACGACGACGTAGTCGTACTGGCGCTTCAGGTAATGCAGGATGGCACGGATCTGATCGTGCCCGGGAGCATCGACCGACTCCGGGTGAAACGGCGCAGACAGAAAGTCGACGCCGGACGTATGGCGTTCGATGTAGGTCGCGAGCAGGCCCGCGTCGATGCGATAGAAGTTCTGCACCAGATCGGACAAGCTGTAGCGTGGCCGCGACCCGAGCTGGACGGCGATTTCCCCCAACTCCAGATCGAGATCGACCAGCAGCGTCTTCTTCTTGGTCAGGCGATGCAGCACGATCGCGAGGTTGGTCGCGACCGAGGTCGTGCCGGCGCCACCCTTGGGGCTGAAGACCGCATACAGCTGGCCCGGCTCGCGGCTCGTGGCGGTGAGCCCGAGCCGGCGAGTGGCGCGCTCCAGCGCCGCTTTGGCCGCCTCGTCGGTGAGCGGCTTGGGAAGGTACTCGACCACCCCGGCGCGCATCGCTTCGAGCAGGTCCTGGGCCGACAGCGCCGGTCCGGTCGCGATGATGCTGCGTTGCGGTCCGCCGTCGGTCAGAAAGCGCGCCAGCCCGATCGCGGTGGCGACGTCCCCGTCGAAGTCGAGGAACACGATCTGGGGATCGGCATGGCGCAGCTCGCTGATCTGCTCCTCGCTGATCTCCCCGAACGGCGCGGCGATCTCGACCGAGAACTCGAGGCCACGACCGTCGAGAGTGAGCGTGCGGTGCAACGTCTCCCGCACCGCCGCGTCCATGGAAATCAAGGCACTACGCACGTATCCGTCTCCAGTCGATGCCTGGTTACTTGACGAGCTTCAGGGTTTTGACGAGAGAACCCGTCACCGGCCCCGGGTCTCCCGAGCCTGAGACGTAATAGAGGAACCGGCCGGTCACGGGGTCCTTTTGGGTCTTTTGCGACTCGATGAACATCAGCGCAAAGTTGTTGAACTTGATCGTCGTCATGCCCGACTTGGTGATCTGCCCGGGCGCGAACAGCGCGAGCTTGACGACGCGCGGGCTGTTCATCCAGCTGCCGCCGAAGGTCGAGCCTTTGACTGTCTGTGTGGACGGGTCCCAGTAGGCGTTGGGGTCGTCCTTGATCAACTCGCCTACCCCCTGCCACGTCGGCCCCACCATGTTGCCCGTCTCGATCGGGTACGACTCCCCCAGCGTGACGCTGGAGTTGTTGCAGCTGCAGAGGTTGTTGCGATACGCCGCGGCCCCGCCGCCGAAACCGCCCTTACAGGCGCTCATGCTCGGGTCGGTCGGGATCTGCCATGGATAGAAGACCCCCGGGTTTGCGACGTACGGAGAATTCGGATCCTGCTCCTTGATCTGGAGCTGGCGACCGAAATCATTCGGGGTGCCGGGGGAGGTCGAATTGCGGAAGCCGCTGCCATAGCCGGTGGCCGTCGCGGCGTTAGTGCCGTCGAAGGCCTGATAGCGATCCCCGGCATTGTCGCCGAATGTCCACTGCTCGCCGTTATCCATTACGCGATCGCCGTTCGCGTCGCTATTCGCGTCGGACCACATGTCGGGGATGGCAATGGGCTTGAGGCACTTGGCCGCCCCCGCCTGAATCGCTTGCGCAGCCGCGAACGCCGCGATCGGCACCGTGCGTATGCCCAGGACGCGGGCGAACAGCGTCCGGACCGAGTCGCGATGGATGTACACGCCGACCTTGTTGCTGTCCTGCAACACGGTGATAGCGACGTTGGCCGAGTCGATCGGCCCGTTCTGAAACGTGTTGCGCGTGGCGTACTCGAGCGCGCGCTGACGCGCCGGCCCGACCGCCGCCGAGTTGGAATTGTCGAGGAACGCGCTCGCTCCTGCGAGGGCCGAGGCGTCCGCCGCACGCTGGGCGTCACTGTGCGCGACGTACAGCATGCCCAGGTCGATCGCCAGGGCGAGAAACCCCAGCAGCGCCGTCATGGCGATGGCGACCACGATCATGGTGGCGCCCCGCTCCGATCGAATCGATGGTGCTCGCATGGCTCCTCCTGCGGCCTCAATGACCATCCGGGACGGGAAGCATCGACCGATCCCACGGCCAGGTCTTGACGTCACCCGTCGGCAGTTTCGGCGCCGTATCGCTCGCTTCCACAAGCCGAGGCGTCACCACGACGAGCAGCTCGGTGCGCCGCTGCTGCGCGTCGGTGGACCGGAAGAAGGCACCCAGAATCGGGATATCGCCGAGGATCGGGATTTTCGTGACGTTCTTGAGCATCGTGTTGTCGAGCAGGCCGGCGATGGCCAGATGCTGGCCGTCGCGCAGCTCGACATCCGTCTCGGCGCGGCGCGTCAGCAAGCTCGGGATCTGAAATCCATTGAGCGTCAACGCGTTCGCGAAATCCAACGACGACACCTCGGGCGCGACGTGCAGGCGGATGCTGCCGCCTTCGGTGATCGTGGGCGTGAACCTCAGCCGGATCCCGAATTCCTTGAACACGATCGTGACCGCCCCCGACTGCGCGCCGCTCTGGACGCTCGGGTAGGGGAACTCGCCGCCGGCGAGGAAAGACGCCTCCTGCCCCGGCAACGTCAGCAGGTTGGGTTCGGCGAGGCTGCGGAAGTCGCCGTTGGATCGCAGCGCCCGGATCGCAGCAGCGAACTGCGCGTTTGCGTCCGCGAGGAAGAGACGCATGAGGCCTTCGGACACGGTTTCGATCGAATCCATCACGACATGCGCGAACCGGTCGGGGTTCACGGTCGAGAGGATGCTGGACATCTGTTTCACCGCATCGCGGTTGACTTCCGCGAACTCGACCTGCAGCAGGATCTGCCGCCCCGGAGGGGCCTGCAGCTGGTCGATGACGACGGCTCCCGTCGCCTTGGCGATGTCGACCGCCTGGCGATCGACTGCGGGACTCCGCACGCGACCGGTCAGGGTGACGGTATTCGAGCTGGCGGCGACGGCGATCGAGTCCCGAGGAAACAGGCCGCGCAGATAGCGCTCCAGCGCCGGGGCATCCGCGGTCACCTCGACGGAGTAGACCCGCACACCTCCGGTGTTGTCCCAGACGAGGAGGCTCGTCGTGCCGAGCTTCTTGCCCGTCACGAGCACTTCCTTGGGGGACACGACGTTCGCGTCGGCCACCGTGAGCTCGCCGATCGAGAACCGCGCCACCGGCGCATCGTACACCAACAGCGCCGATGCTCCGGCGGACATGGTGACGACCTTTTCCGCTCCCGACACGACGCGCTGACCCGCGGCGCGCGTTGCCCAGAGCGTGCCAACCGCCGCGAGCGCCGCGGCCACGAACAGCTGTCTACTCCAATTGCTGCGCACGTTGATTGCCCCGTTTCTAGAACTTGACGAGAGTTCGGACGCCACCCTTGTACGCCTCGACCACGGTGCCGACTGCTTCCGGGGTCGGCGCCCGCGGCCGCGCCGCGACGTCCCCCGTGGCCCGTTGGCCCGGGAGCAGTGACCGCACCGACGCGCCGGACGTACGGATATCGGCCAGGTCGAGCGTGTTCCGCAGCGCGAGCTGGATCTTCCCTTCGTTCGACGCGAGGACCAGCGTCTCGGCGTCCTTGGGGGATACGAGCAGCGTGATGACGGATACGGTGATCGGCTTGCCTTGCGCATCCTGCTGCACGGTCTGCCCCGCGGCCAGGACCTGCACGTTCTGGAGCACGATCTGCGACAGCGACATCTTCTGATCGAGCTGCGGTTCGGGCGGCAGCGTGACGACGACGTCCACTCTCGTGCCGGGCAGGATGAAGCCCGCGACACCGATCACGTCGTCGACGCGGACACTCACGGCGCGCTGGCCGTCCGGAATCGTGACCTGCAGCCCGCCGCCGGCACCGCGCGGCGCGAGCCGCGATTCCAACAGCATTTCGTTGGCCTTGACGGACGAGATGAGGCCGCGGCCCACCGCGTCCGGAGCGGCGTGCAGGTACCCAGGCGGCACCGACTCGCCGAGCCAGTCGATCATGCGGACGTCGGCCGGCCCGAGTATCGTGCCGAGCGGAAGGTCACGGGCGGCCACCGCCACCTGCACATGTGGCGCTTCAGCGGCCACGAGCCGCGGCGTGCGATCCCGCAAATAGGCCAGCGCGAGATACGCGGCGGCGCCGCCAGACACGAGCGCCAGCAGTAGGATGACCCACAGTCTTCGTTGCTTCACCACAACCTCCTGACCCAGTCGATTGCGAGTGTTACTCGTTGCGCATCACAAACGTGGATCGCAACGTGATGGACGCCTGAGAGTTGGTCCACATCATCAACGGCCGCAGGATCACGAACTTGTACGGGACCTCGAGCGCGACAGTCAGCGGGGTTCCGGTCCCGGCACGCCACCCGGTGAGCGTGATCGTGGCGGTGGTCGTATCGATGGCGTCGCGCGCCAGTGCCCGGTGGATGATGGCGTACACCGAGTCCTGGGTCGTCGCCGGGTCGGCCACCGCGGCGCTGCGAGCGCCAAGTCGTGCCGCATCCGTTTCGGCATGGTAGACATTCCAGGCCCTGCCGAACTCGAACACCGCGACCATCAGAAGCAGGAGCAGGGGCACCACGATCGCGAACTCGACCATCGCCTGGCCCCGCTCGTCATGACGGAGGTCGGCAGCCACAGACCCGCGTTGCACGTTCAAAAGGCCATCCCTCCCATGAACCACCACGCCAAGGACCCGATCGCGATCGCGACGCCGTAGGGAACCGACAGCGTCCCGGACAACCCGACACCCGACGCCACGTCGGCACGCCCGAACACGGCCCATTGTCTTGCCACCCCGAGCGTCCCGATCAGCGTCCGGCCCAACGCCCGTTTGCGAGTCGCCTCAACCACCGCCAGCAGACCGCCCACGGCCGCGATCACCAAGAGCGCGCCGAACAGGCGGTCCACACCCATGAATGCACCAACCGCACCCAACAGCTTCACATCTCCACCGCCCAACCACCCCAGCGCGAACGGCGTCAGCACCACGAGCAGTGCGAGCCCGGCGCCCAGCATGCCGTCGAGGAACACTCCCAGCCCAACCGACAAGCGCAGCAGCAGCGCGCCGATCGCTCCCGCGACGGTGACGACGTTGGGGATGCGGCGTTCCCGCACGTCGAACCAGCACGCAGGTCCGAGCAGCGCGAGCAGCGCCATCGTCGAGAAAGTGGGCATGGGGTGTCGAGTTGGCGGAGGCGGGGGTGCCGGATTTCCGGTCCGGCTGGCCCCCCGAATTACTCTCCTCCGCGTCCTCGCCGATCGTCAGTGCGTGACGTACGGAGTCGAAGGCGTGTTCTGCAGCGAGTCGGCCGCGGTGTTCAGCACGTTCCCTGTGCTGTTGCGCAGGAAGAGAAACACGGCGATCAGACCGACTGCCACGAGTCCGACGATCAGGGCATACTCCACCATCCCCTGCCCCGACTGGTCGTTCCAGAGACGCTGCCACAGCTGCTTCATCGAATCCTCCCGGGCCCGACGGCCCAGACAGTAGGTGAGCCCGTGTCCAGGCACGAGCACTCGGGATGACACGCGCCATCCGTGGCCGGGCCCTACGCAACCAGCGTTCCCAACCGCGGCGCTGCCGTCGCCGATGGACCGCCACCGATCGTTTCGCAGCACAAACGTCTCGGGATACGCCCTGTCGGGAGCCTGAACGGGGAACCAACTTTTCATCGGGCTTTCTTCGGGGATGGGCGTAGTGGCAGAGCGACAACCTGACGCGCCGGCTCTACGATTTGCTGCGCAAGACCAGCACGGGAAAAAGTAACGCACCGATTTTGCGACATTCCGTCGCTTTTTGACAACTCGTTACATCACAATATGTTACGGTAGCAAGTGGAGCCGGTGGTGTCCGGCCGACTGCGGCACGGGAGCGGCACCATGTACAACGCAGGCTACGGAGAAAGTGTACGACACCTCACATGACGCCTTCGTCGCGGCGGGTGTACCTGACCGTCGCCGCCAGCGCGATCCTGGTCTACCTCGGCGCGCTGCGCCATGGCTTCGCGCTGGATGACGTCCCCATCATCGCGACCAATCCCCTCGTTCACCGCTGGGCTGGATTCCTCGAGGCGTTCGCGGCGCCGTACTGGCCACCGGCAACGGGGGCGGCGATGTACCGGCCCCTGACCATCGCCTCGTTCGCGCTCGACTGGCAGAGCGGCCAACTGGTCTGGCTGCACGCGGTGAACGTGCTGTGGCACGCGGCGGTGAGCGTGACCGTCGCTGCGTTGGTACGACGCTGGTCCGATTCGACGAGCGGAGCGTTGCTGGCAGGGATGGTCTTCGCGGTGCATCCGGTTCACGTGGAAGCGGTCGCCAATCTCGTCGGCAGGGCGGAAGTGTTGGCGTCGCTCTTCGCGTTGCTCTCCGTATATGCCGCGCTGGAGCGCGATCAGCTGGCGTGGAGTCTCGTCGCTTTGACGCTCGGCTTACTGTCCAAGGAGACGGCCGCGAGCGTGCCGGGGTTGATCGCAGCGGGGTGGTTGACCGGAGTGGGGCACCGACCCACCCGGCGTCGCCTGCTCGAATACGTCGCGGGCTGGGTGGGCGTAGCCCTGTGCTACGGAGTGGTGCGCTGGTGGGTGCTCCATCCGTACGCGGATCAGGTGCAGGTGGCGCCGGTGTTCGTGGGAGCGAGCTTCGTGGCGACGCGCCTGACGGCCGTCGGGTCGTTCGCGGACGTCGCGCGGTTGCTGCTCTTCCCGGCGCACCTGCGCGTCGATTACTCCCCGGCCGAGCGGACGTTGCTGACGACTCCGCTCGACGCGCATTTCCTGCTCGGCGCGCTGTGCCTCGGCCTCTGGGCGGCGCTGATCGTCGTCCTGTACCGGCGGCGCCCGACGATTGCGTTCGGACTGGTGTGGACCGGCGTTGCGCTGCTGCCGGTGGCCAATATGCTGTTCCTGACCGGCGTCCTGGTCGCCGAGCGCACCCTGTACCTGCCGTCGGCCGGATTGGCCATCGCGCTCGGCGCCGCGGCGGGGAAGCTGCGCAATCCTCGGGTGGGGCTCGTGGCAGCGGCGATCGTGTTGGTGGCCGGCGTCCGAACGGCGCTGCGAGTCCCGATCTGGAGAGATTCCGCGTCGGTGCTGCATAGCGTGGTGCGCGATTCGCCCCGCTCGTACGTCGCGTCAATGTGGGCGGCCAGTGCCGCGCTCGCTCAACACCGGCCGGCGGACGCCTTGCGGGACTATCGGGCTGCGGCTGCGATCACGACGAATGCGCCGAAGCTGCTCATGGTTGGGGCGGACGCGGCCTTTACCCTTGGCGACCCGCAGCTCGCCGATTCTGCGCTGGCGCGCCTCGATCAGCTGTGCAGGCGCTGCCCGTTCTACTACGAATTCGAAGCACGCGCGGCGCGCGCGCGAGGAGACACCGCCGTCGCGGACTCGTTCACCGTCCGCGCGCGCAGGCTCCCGGCGCCTTAGCCGGCGCTCACCCAGCGCACCACTTCACGAAGGGTCGGGCGCTTCCCCGTCATCAGAATGCCGACGCGATAGATGCGGGCCGCGAGCCACGTGACGGCCAGCACGGATGCTGCCAGCACGACGAGTGAGATCGCCAGCTGGATCCCGGGGATCGGAGACGCCGACCAGCGGACCGGCACGGCGACCGGGGACCAGAACGGCACGTATGTGAGCCACAAGGCGAACGGGCTGCCGGGATCGTTGAGGATACCGAAAACGGACAGATACGGGACCATCAAGAGCAGGCTGACCGGCGTCTGGGCCTGACGGGCTTCCTGTTCGCTTCCCGACATCGCGCCGACGGCCGCGAAGATCGCCGCGTACAGGAAATAGCCCAGGAGAAAATAGACGATGAACACGGCCATCGTGGCGGTCGGCACCTGCGGGAGGTGAAAGGCCGCTCCGCCCCCGCTCGCGTGATCGACGCCCGCCAACTCCGCCAGGCGGTCCTGCTGGCCCGCAAGGACTTTGACCGACAGCAGCCACACCGTGAGCTGCACGATACCGACAGCCCCCGCCCCCAGCACCTTGCCGAGCATGAGCTGGAAGGGTCGTATCGAGCTGACGAGCACTTCGACGATTCGCGTCGTCTTCTCCTCCAGCACCGAGCTCATCACGTTGATGCCGTAGAGGATGATCGCCAGGAACAGGATTACCGCCATCGCGAAGGCGAGAGCGAACGCCTGCTCTCCGCTCTCTCCGGTCACCTTCGATCCCGTGATTTTTCGGGTCGTCAGGGTCACCGTGATCTCGGCGTTGCGCACGACGTTCGGATCGATCCCGTGCCGCTCCAACCGGACCGCGAAGATCTGACGGCCGAGCGTGGACTGCAGCTCCTCCATGTCGGCGAGCGAGGAGACGTTCGATCCACGATAGTCGACGATGCCGTCGTCGAACGTGCTGTCCGCGACCACCAGGAAGCCGTCGAGCTGCTTCGCGATCACCGCCCCGGTGAGCGAGTCGATCACGGTTGCGGATGCCGGCACTCTCGCGATGTGGAAGCGATCGAGGCTGGCGCGCAGGCCTTCGATCAATCGCGCCCCGGCGCCGTTCCCGGTCTCGTCCACGACGGCCACACTCCGCTCGACGCCCGAGTGCGATCCGGTCAGGAGTCGAACCAAAATCATGCCGCCGAAGAACAGCGGGCCCAGGATCGTTCCGATCCAGAACCACTTGGTGCGCACCCGCTCCACGAACTCCCGTCGCACGACGGCGAACATCTTAGGCATGTGCCCGTCCATCGGACGCCGCCGCGTCCGGCCCGACCAGATCTACGAAGATCGTGTGGAGTGAAGGAGCGGCGATTTCGAATCGCGACAGCCGGGCACCCGAGCCGACCAGCGCCCGCAGGATGGCCTGGGCGTCCGCACCCGTCGCCATCTCGACCTCTGCATAGGGTCCAAAGTCCTGGAGCTTGGTGACGAGTGTCCGGTCGGCGAATACCGCATCCGCGCCGCCGCGACTGCCGTCGAACGCCACGATCAGATGGCGTCCCCCAAACCCTTCCTTGACCTGGGTCAACGAGTCGTCAATCAGCTTCTTTCCGCGGGCGATGATGCAGATCTGGTCGCACAGCTTTTCGGCGTGCTCCATGATCTGGGTGGAAAACAGGATCGTCTTCCCCCGGCGTCGCAGATCGAGCACCGTCTGCCGCATCACATCGGCGTTCACGGGGTCGAGGCCGGAGAACGGCTCGTCGAGGACGACGAGATCGGGATCGTGGAGCAGGGCCGACACGAACTGCACCTTCTGCTGCATTCCCTTGGAGAGCTCCGACACCTTCCTGTGCTGCCAGTCCGAGAGACCCAGTCGCTCGAGCCACTCGAGGGCCCTGACGCGCGCTCCGTGGCGGTCCATCCCGCGCATCTGGGCGAGAAAGAGCAGCGCATCCAGCACGCGCATCTTGGGATACAGGCCGCGCTCCTCGGGAAGGAACCCGATGCGGCGGGCGTAGTCGCGCGCCGAACCCGCGCCCTCGAACAGACGAACGCTCCCCTCGTCGGGAACGAAGATGTCCATGATCATGCGAATGGTCGTCGTCTTGCCCGCGCCGTTCGGCCCGAGGAGGCCATAGATCACACCGGGCGGCACCTCGAGCGACAGTCCGTCCACGGCGGTATGCCCCGCGAACCGCTTCGTGACGTGGTCGACGACGAGAATGGATGTGGTCATAGACCCCGCAGGTGAGGACGGATCGGACGGCTCGGTTTCGGCGGGGAAAGCTACTCGGTCGAGACGGGCTCCGCAGCGGATTCGAGTGCGGCACGGAGCGTGTGCCACGACAAGCTCGCGCATTTCACCCGCACCGGGAATTGCCGCACACCTGCGAGCGCCGCGAGTTTGCCGAGCTTCGCCGTATCCACGGGCGTGCCGGGAGCGGATGTCAACATCGCGTGAACCGCGCGGAACAGCTCCTGCGCATCCGCGGTGGATTTTCCCTTCACGGCGCCGGTGAGGAGCGACGCCGAAGCCTGGGAAATCGCGCACCCCGATCCCTGGAAGCCGATGTCAGCGATCGTGTCTCCCGACAACTCGACCTCGAGCTTGATCTGATCGCCGCACAGTGGATTGGCACCTTCGGCCTCACGCGTCGGGTGCATCAACTTCTTGAAATTGCGGGGAGCGCGGTTGTGCTCGACGATGATCTGCTGGTAGAGGTCGGAGAGGTCGGTCATCCGGCGAACACCCTGGTCACCTGTCGCACGGCGCTCACCAGAGCATCGACGTCGGCACGCGTATTATAGAACGCGAACGAGGCTCGCGCGGTCGCGGGGACGCCGAAGAAATCCATCACCGGCTGCGTACAGTGATGGCCGGTGCGGATCGCCACGCCTTCCTGATCCACGATCGTGCCCACGTCGTGCGCATGGACCCCGCGCACGGTGAAGGAGACGACGCTCGCCTTGTGCGCAGCCGTGCCGACCAGTTCGACTTCCGCCAGGGCGCCGAGCCGCTGCGTCGCATACGACAGCAGATCGCGTTCATGCGCCTGGACCGCGTCCCAGTCCAGGGTTCCCAGATAGTCGATCGCGGCGCCGAGGCCGATGGCGCCCGCGATGTTCGGCGTGCCCGCCTCGAACCGCGCCGGCGGATCGGCGTAGGTCGTCTTCGCGAACGTGACGGATCTGATCATGTCGCCGCCGCCCTGATACGGGGGCAGCACCTCGAGCCGCTCGAGCGTCCCGTACAGCAGCCCGATACCCGTCGGTCCGAACATCTTGTGGCCCGACACCGTGTAGAAATCGACGCCGAGCGAGCGGACGTCGATCGGCTGATGCGGCGCGGCCTGGGCGCCGTCCACCAGCACCGGGACGCCCTGCGCGTGCGCCAGCCGCACGATTTCGGCGATCGGGTTGATGGTCCCGAGCGAATTCGAGACGTGTGCCACGGCGACGAGCTTCGTCTTGGGACCGATCAGCCGAGCGAGCTCGTCCATGAGGAGCTCGCCCCGCTTGTTCATCGGGACAACCTTGAGCACCGCGCCGCGCTCGGCGCAGATCAGCTGCCAGGGGACGATGTTCGAATGGTGCTCCATCGCCGTGATGAGTACCTCGTCTCCCGCCTGCAGCTCCTGATGGCCGAAGCTCGACGCCACGAGATTGATCGCTTCGGTCGTGCCGCGTACGAACACGATCTCGCGGGCCGACGCGGCATTGAGAAAGCCACGCGCCTTTTCGCGGGCGTCCTCATACGCCGCCGTCGCCCGCTCGCTCAGCTCGTACACACCGCGGTGCACGTTCGCATTCTCCGTGGCGTAGTACTGCTCGGTGCGGGCGATCACGGAACGCGGCTTCTGGCTCGTGGCGGCGTTGTCGAGGTAGACGAGCGGCTTGCCCCGCACCGTGGTCTGGAGCAGGGGGAAGTCGCGGCGCACCCGCTCCACGTCGAACGTGGGGCGGGGATCCGCGGAGGGAGCGTTCCGAACGGTCGTCATGGAGCGCCCCTTGAATCGCGACTGAAGTCGCGTCTCGGCTGCTGCCGCTGAAGCGGCTTCAGTCGTTGCAGCCGAGTCGCGGCTTTAGCCGCGAATCTCATGCGGCGCGCCCCGTGACATCCGGGACGCCGAGTCTCGCCCGGATCTCATTGTCCAGGCGTTCGCGCGCACCCGGGACCGCGATGCGGTCCAGAATCTCGGCGCCGAACCCGTAGGTCAGCAGCCCCCGTGCCTCCTCGGCGCCGAGGCCGCGGCTTCTCAGATAGAAGAGCGCGATCGGGTCGAGTGGCCCGACGGTCGATCCGTGGGTGCACTTCACGTCGTCGGCGTAGATCTCGAGCTGCGGCTGGCTGTCGGCGCGCGCCGCTTGCGACAACAGCAGGTTGTTGTTGGTCTGCTTCGAGTCGGTCCGCTGGGCGCCCGGTCGCACGATGATGCGGCCGTTGAACACGCCATGGGACTCGCCGTCGAACACGCCGTTGAAGTACTCGTGGCTCTCGCAGTGCGGCTGGGCGTGTTCGATGGTCGTGTGGTGATCGACGTGCTGGTGCCCGCCCAACACCGAGAGTCCATTCAGGATCAGGTAGGCGCCGGAGCCATCGAGCACGCCGTGGATGTCGTGGCGCACCAGTCCCGCGCCGAGGGCGACCGTCGTGAAGACGAGCCGCGAATCTCTCGCCTGGTGGAAGTGCGACGCCGCCACGTGATTGCTGTGCGCGCCTTCGCGCTGTTCGCGGCAGAGATCGAGCTGGGCTCCTTCCTCGACTACGACTTCGGTCACGGAATTGGTGAGTGAGACGCCGTGCGCGTCGCCCTCATACGTTTCGACGATCCTCGCCCGCGCTGCGCGCTCCACGACAATCAGCAGGCGCGGGTGCGTCATCGGGCGGACGCCCGAGGGAATGCGGCAGGTCACCCGGATCGGCTCCGCAACGCTGCTCCGGGCAGCGACCCGAATCACGATTCCGTCGGCGAGAAACGCCGTGGCCAGCGCAGTGAATGGATTCGTCTCGACGGAGGCGTAGTGGCCGAGGTGGGCACGCACAAAGTCCGGCGCCGTAGCGACGGCGTCGCCGAGCGTCGCTACGGTGACGCCTGCGGGGACCGGACCCAGCTCCCAGCTCGCGCGCTGCAGCTCGAACGGCGTCTCGCTGATCGGCTGTACGTTGGTGAAGCGCCACTGCTCGAGGCGCGTGGTGGGAAATCCCACCGCGGCGAAGCGCGCGATCGCCCGCTCCCGCATCTCCTTCAGCCAGGGTGGGGCGCCCGACGCGCCATTCGCTGCGAACGCCTGGTACGCGCCGACGAAGTGCGCCGTCACGAGCCGACTCCCGCCCCGGCATAGCCCTTCTCCTCGAGCGTCAGCGCCAGCTCCTTGCCGCCGGAGCGCACGATGCGCCCCTCGGCAAGCACGTGGACGAAGTCCGGGACGATGTAATTGAGCAGCCGCTGGTAATGCGTCACGACGACGAACGAGCGATCCTTGGACCGCAGCGCGTTCACCGCCTCCGCAACCGTCTTGAGGGCATCGATGTCGAGCCCCGAATCGGTCTCGTCGAGGATCGCGAGACGCGGCTCGAGCACGGCGAGCTGCAGGATCTCGTTGCGCTTCTTCTCGCCACCCGAGAACCCCTCGTTCACCGCGCGGTTCATGAAGCTGTCGTCCCAGCCAATCGCCTTGAGCTTGTCCTCGAGCACCTGGAGGAAATCGAGGGGATCGAGCTCGGGGAGCCCCTGGTGCTTGCGGATCGCATTCACCGCCGAGCGCAGGAAGTAGCTGTTCGTGATCCCGCGAATCGCGACCGGATACTGGAAAGCGAGGAACAGCCCCTCGCGCGCCCGCTCCTCGGGGTCGAGCTCGAACAGGTCCTTCCCATCGAGCCGCACCGACCCGGACGTGACGGTGTAGGCGGGATGACCGGCCAGGAGCTGCGCGAGCGTGCTTTTCCCGGAGCCGTTCGGGCCCATGATGGCATGCACTTCGCCGGCACGGACGGTGAGGTCGACGCCTTTGAGAATCTCGTTGCCCTCGACCGTCGCATGCAGGTCCTTGATCTCGAGCAGCGGCGGCGTCATCCGACGCTCCCTTCGAGCGAAATCCCAAGGAGGTTTTGCGCTTCGACGGCGAACTCCATCGGCAGCTCCTTGAAGACTTCCTTGCAGAAGCCGTTGACGATCATCGACACCGCATCCTCGGCCGAGAGGCCGCGCTGCTTACAGTAGAAGATCTGGTCTTCCCCGATCTTGGACGTCGACGCCTCGTGCTCCATGATCGCCGAGCTGTTGCGCACGTCGATGTAGGGGAAGGTGTGGGCGCCGCACTGATCGCCGATCAGCATCGAGTCGCACTGTGAATAATTCCGCGCGCCCTCGGCGCCCTTGAGGATCTTCACGAGGCCGCGATAGGTGTTCTGCCCGTGGCCCGCCGAGATCCCTTTCGAGACGATCGTGCTCTTCGTGTTCTTGCCCATGTGAATCATCTTCGTCCCGGTGTCGGCCTGCTGGCGGTTGTTGGTCACCGCCACCGAGTAGAACTCGCCGATCGAGCCGTCGCCCTGCAGCAGGCAGCCCGGGTACTTCCAGGTGATCGCCGAACCAGTCTCGACCTGGGTCCACGAGATCTTGGAGTTCTTGCCGCGGCAGGCGCCCCGCTTGGTGACGAAGTTGTAGATTCCGCCTTTGCCGTTCTCGTCGCCGGGATACCAGTTCTGGATCGTCGAGTACTTGATCTGGGCGTTATCGAGGGCGACCAGCTCGACCACCGCGGCATGTAGCTGGTTTTCGTCGCGTGACGGCGCCGAGCACCCCTCGAGGTAGGAGACGGAGCTCCCCTCTTCTGCGACGATCAGTGTGCGCTCGAACTGTCCTGTCGCCTGCGCGTTGATGCGGAAGTACGTCGACAGCTCGAGCGGGCAGCGCACACCCTTTGGGATGTAGGCGAACGAGCCGTCGGTGAAGACGGCCGAGTTCAATGCGGCGAAGAAATTGTCGTTCACCGGGACGACGGATCCGAGGTACTCGCGCACGAGGTCCGGATGCTCGCGAACCGCCTCGGACATCGGGCAGAAGATTACTCCATGTTTCGCGAGCTCCTCACGGAACGTCGTCGCAACCGAGACCGAGTCGAACACCGCGTCGACCGCGACGCCGGCGAGCCGCTTCTGCTCGGCGATCGGGATGCCGAGCTTGTCGAACGTCTCGAGCAGCTTCGGATCGACCTGGTCGAGGCTCTCGACCTGGGGCCGCTGTTTGGGCGCGGCGTAATAGCTGATCGCCTGGTAGTCGATCGGCCCGTAGGAGATGTTCGCCCACGTCGGCTCGGTCATCTTCGTCCAGTGGCGATAGGCCTTGAGCCGCCACTCGAGCATCCACTCCGGCTCTCCCTTCTTCAGGGAAATGAGCCGAATGACGTCTTCGCTCAGACCGGGGGGAACGGTCTCGGACTCGATGTCGGTGGTGAAGCCGTACTTGTAGGGCTGGAGAACCTGGGATTCAATCGATGTCATACTTCCGTCCGAAACGTGATGGCGTACTCGCAGGCGTTACAGCCGTCGACGATGTGCGCGGTGCGCTCGACGCTGGCCGCGAGCACGGTCTGGAGAAACTTCGCCTCGGCCGCGCACACTTCCGGGAACCGCTCCGCGACCGACTTGATCGCACAGTTGTGCTCGGCGAGCCGGAACGCTCCGCCCGCCGCGTCCGATTCGGCCATGTAGCCGGCGTCGCTCAGCACGCGCGCCACCGCCGTCAGGCGCGCTTCCGGGGCGACACCTTCCAGCTCGGCCTGGAGCCGGCGCGTCAGATCGGCGAACAGGTCTTCGAGCATCGCCGCGGTGGCGGCGCGCCCCTGCCGCTCGGCGACCCGGTCGAGCAGCTCGGTCAACGTCTGCTCGTAGCGCTTGGGGAACAGCGATTCACCCTGAGGCGAGAGCCGATACGCGAATGTCGGCGCGCCAACACCGCGCTGTTCGCGCCCGTATGTCACGAGCGACTCGGTCTCGAGCTCCTTCAGGTGGTGACGGATCGCGTTGGCCGAGACGCCGAGCTTCTCGGCGAGCGCCTTGGCGGTCAGCGGCTGGGCCCGTTTCAGCTCACGCAGTACGTCGCCGCGCAGGCCCTTGTGAGCCATGAGCCCGGGATGAGGTGTATCCATGAACCCAATCGTACTGGCACCAACCTGGGTTGTCAAACTAAATCAAAGATAATTTGGACGAATATGTAAACACTTACGCAGCATTCGTTTATTGCGACGCCCCACGTCGTGAGGACGAACTGGTCCCCGCGATCGGATGCGGCGCCGCAATCTCGCAGTACAATCCCGCAGTAAAGAGCCGTCGCCATTTCACCCTCGGAGGAGAGTAGCGATATGACCATGGTCAACGGTATGCGGTGGCTGGGAGGAGTGCTCGCGATCGGCGGGCTGCTGCTTCTGGCGACGGACCGTGCCGCTGCACAGACGACGACCGGCACGATCCGCGGGTATGTGAGGGACTCGAGCGGGGCACCGCTCGCAGCCGCGGAAATCCAGGCCAGGAACGTCGGGACAGGCGTCGTCCGGACTGCGACGACCAATGCCGACGGCTCCTACGCGCTCCCCGGCCTCTCCCCGGCAACGTACGACCTCACGACGCGCCACATCGGACACAGCCCGCAGGCGCGTCGCGTAACAGTTCAGATCGGTTCAACCCTGCTCGCAGACTTTACGCTGCGCGCGGGTGCCGTCGAACTCGCCGCAGTGACCGTGGCGGCTGGTGCGCCTCCCCTGGAGACGCGGACGTCGGAGGTCGCAACCAACGTCACCACGCAGCAGATCGATCGCCTCCCCACGCCGAGCCGGAATTTTCTCGACCTCGCAGCCCTGGCACCGGGTGTGACGGTCAGTGAGGATCGAATCCAGGGCACGTCGCGCACGTTCCAGGCAGGCGGCCAGAGCGCCAGCGCCGTTAATGTCTTCATCGACGGCACCAGCCTCAAGAATGACCTGACGACCAACGGAGTAACGGGTCAGGATGCCAGCCGGGGGAATCCGTTCCCGCGCAGTGCCATCCAGGAGTACCGGGTCATCAGCCAGAACTTCAAAGCGGAGTATCAGAAATCGTCGAGCGCGATCATCACCGCCACGACGAAGTCCGGGACGAACGAGTGGACCGGCAGCGCGTTCTTCGGCTATCAGAACAAGGGCCTGGTGGCGCTGGACACGTTCCAGCGAGCCACCCCGGGCTTCAAGAAACCCGACTACACACGCTCCCTCGCCAGTTTCAGTATCGGTGGTCCGATCCAGCGGGATCGGCTGTTCTTCTTTGGATCGTACGAGGGGAACTATCAGAACCGCTCGAACCTGGTGAACTTCGCACCACCTCCGGCGGGAAGGTTCCCCGCGCTCGATACGGTGAACCTCACGCAGTACAACGGGAATTTCACTTCGCCGTTCCGCGAAACGATGGTGTTCGGCAAACTGAACTATGCCGCTACACCGAACTCGTCACTGGAATTCAGCATCTCCGACCGGATCGAGAGCGACGTCCGGGACTTCGGCAACAACAACTGCTCCGGATTCATGTGCGCCTTCAACGAAGCAGTCGACTTCGCCCAGAACGTGGGAGTGGGACAGCTCCGCTACACCCGTACGTCCGGAGCCTGGCTCAACGAAGCGAAGGTCGACTACTCGCGCTTCCAACGGAATCCGAAGCCCGACACGCCCGGACTCCCGGCCCGCATCTACCAGATCAACGGCCAGGACAACGTCATCGGCAGCAACTTCAGCACCCAAAACTTCATTCAGAAGCGACTGGGATTCCGGGATGACCTCACGTATTCCGGATTCCATGGCGCCGGCGACCACGTTTTCAAGGCGGGCGCCACCTTCGACTTCGTGACGTACGACATCTTCAAGGGGAACGACGAGACGCCGCGGTTCTCCTATCGCGACACGCTGGTGCGCAACAACGACACCCTCGCGTTTCTGTATCGCACTCCGTACCAATTGGTCTACGGAACCGGCATTGCGTCCCTGAACAAGACCAACAACGAGATCGGCGCGTACATCCAGGATGACTGGAGTCCCACGCCACGGCTCACGTTCAATATCGGCGTCCGGTGGGACTTCGAGACGAAGATGTTCAACACCGATTACGTCACACCGCAGGAAGTCATCGACACGTTGACCCGTTACAACGCCTCACTCCCCACGCCGCTCGATTTGAGCCGCTACATCAGCACCGGGAACAGCCGCAAGCCGTTCTACGGCGCGTTCCAGCCGCGCCTCGGATTCTCGTACGCGCTGGACGAGGACAACAAGACCACGGTGTTCGGCGGCTTCGGGATCTATTACGACCGCTCGATCTTTGACGTCTCGGTCGATGAAACGCTCAAGCTCACGCACCCCACCTTCACCATCCAGTTCGCCGATCCCGATTCGACTCCCAAGGCCGGCGAGGTCGCCTGGAATAACTCCTACCTCACCGCAGACAAGGCGACCCTGGACGCCCTCGCGCATTCGTCCGGCCTGCCGGAAGCGTGGCTGATCGACAGCAAGGTGAAGGTCCCAAAATCGCGGCAGTGGAACCTCGGTATCCGGCGCCTGTTCGGAAGCGTGCTCGTGACGGGAACGTACGCCGGCGTGCGCGGGGTCGATCAGTTGACGCTCAACTGGGCCAACTTCGGACTCAATCCGAACGGCTCCTGCTGCACGAGCTTCAACCTCGGCGCCCATGGCTTCGCCAACTTCATCTACTCGACGAACGACGGAAAGACCTGGTACGACGCGTTTAGCCTGCAGGTCGAGCGGCAGTACCACCGCTCCAGCCCCGACTTCGGTTGGGGCGCCGGGCTGACCTTCACCTATGCCACCCGGTCGGTGCAGGGCGTCGACAACCTGGGCGATGAATTCTCGTTCCCCAATGCGTTGAACATCCTGAAGCATCCCAGTAACGACGAAAAGCTCCGGATCGTGGCAAACTGGATCACGGACGTGCCGTTTCTCTATGGAATCCAGTTCAGCGGAATCGCTACGGTGGGCGGGCGGGTGCGTCAGGACGTCGGGTGCCCGGCGCGATTCTGTGGAACTGGCACCAGCGGCAACCAATACCAACGTGGCGGATTCACCGTCCCAGGCACGTTCCCCTACCAGAACGTGGACCTGCGGTTGCGCAAGGATTTCCCGAGCTTCGGCCGCACCGCACTCGGTGTAACCCTCGACCTGTTCAATGCAACCAACAACACCAATTACGGCTGTTACAACACCGGCGACCGAAACGCAAAGGATTCGCAGGGGAATCTGATCTTCGGTGAGCCGAACTGCGTCATCTCCGACGCGCGGCGGCTGCAGATTGGAGCAGAATACAACTTCTGACCTTCTTCCCCGGTGGGGCGCCGAACCCGGCGCCCCACCGGCCTGCTCTCCACGACGGTATATCGTGAGGCACATGTCCTTCCATCGCTGGCGCGCGCTCGTCGGTCTTCTGCCGGTGGTGCTCTGCGCCTGCGGCATTGACGCCCAGGTACCGAGTGTCGACCCGTCGTCGCCCCGCGCTCAGGCGTTCCTCGACACCCTCGAGCAGCGCACGTTCGCCTTCTTCTGGGAACGGACCGACCCGCAAACCGGCCTGACTCCCGACCGTTGGCCGACGCCCTCGTTCTCGAGCATCGCCGCCATCGGCTTTGCCCTTACGGCATATCCGATCGGCGTGGAGCGCGGCTACATCACGCGCACCGACGCCGCCGCGCGCACCCTCACAACGCTCCGCTGGTTCTGGCAGGCACCTCAAGGATCCGGCACGAGTAACGTCACCGGCTACAAGGGCTTCTTCTATCACTTCCTCTCGATGCCGGGCGGCGCGCGCTACCAGCAGGTCGAGCTGTCCACCATCGACACCGCGCTGCTGCTGGGGGGAGTGCTGTTCTGCCGCGAGTACTTCAACGGCGCCGACTCGACTGAAACGGCGATCCGCGCCACCGCCGATTCACTCTACGACCGGGTCGACTGGCAATGGGCCGTGCACAACGCCCCGCTCGTGAGCATGGGATGGACCCCCGAGAACGGCTACATCCCGACTGATTGGCACGGCTACAACGAAGCGATGATCATCTACGTCCTGGCGCTCGGCTCCCCCACGCACCCGATCGACTCGACCGCCTGGTCAGCCTGGGCCGCATCGTATCCCTGGGGCACCTACTACGGGCAGCCGCAGGTCGGCTTCGCACCGCTCTTCGGCCACCAGTACTCGCACGTGTGGATCGATTTCCGCGGCATTCAGGACGACTTCATGCGCGCGCATGGCCTCGACTACTTCGAGAACGCGCGCCACGCGACGCTGTCACAACGGTCGTACGCCATCGCGAATCCCGCTCACTGGACCGGGTACAGCGGCGACGTCTGGGGACTCACCGCCTGCGACGGGCCGGTCGATGCCACCCTGACCGTGAACGGCGCGCCGCACCAGTTCTTCACCTACTCGGCGCGCGGCGCCTCATTCACCGAAGTGCGTGACGACGGCACGATCGCGCCCACTGCAGCGGGCGGCGCCATCCCCTTCGCCCCCGAGATCGCCATCCCCGCCCTCGTCACGATGCGCGAGCGCTACGGCGACCCGTTGTTCGGGGTGTACGGCTTTCTCGACGCCTTCAACCCGACGTTTCAGCTCACCGGAAAAGCGACGCAGGGGCAGGTCGTTGCCGGCAAGGGGTGGTTTGATATCGACTACCTCGGCATCGACGAGGGGCCGATCCTCGGTATGCTCGCCAACTACCGCAGCGACCTCGTATGGAAGTACATGCGCAAGAGCCCCTACATCATCCGCGGACTACGCCGCGCTGGCTTCCGCGGTGGGTGGCTCGACCAAGCGCCCTGAGGGAGTCTGCACCGGTCGGTGCGGACGGCGGGCGCACTTTCTATTCCTCTCGCCGTACCCAGCCGAACATCGTGAGCCGGTAGGGCCCGCGCAGCAACATCAGCAATCCTGTGACCCAGTAGTAGATCACGCCAGCCGCCAGCGCGCGATGCGGCTCGTCGCACCACGTCACCACCTTCCGCAGGTTGCGGATGTCATCCGGGATCAGGATCTCCGGGGCATGGCACCATCCCGGGTAGTCGGCGATGCGGAACTCCGCCGCCGCGGCACCGAGCGCAGGAATCGAGAGCCAGATGCTGGCGAGCCCGGCCGCCGCGTACGTCACCATCTCTCGCAACGGGATCCGCAATCTGCGCGCTCCCTCCTCGCCCATGCGGGCGAGCCGGAAGCGGTTCCACAAAAGCAGCGCGTAAGTGGGGATCGGCCACCAGAGATGCCAGCGCACAGCGAAGAAGATCGGCGGGACTGCGCAGAACGCCACGATGCCGATCACGTCTTTGGCGCGCTCCGTCCACTCCTTGTCCTTGGCCAGGGCATAGCCGAGCGCCGCGGTCATGAACGTCACGACGATGATCCACGCCTCGATCTCGATGAGGAGCATGAGGCCGACGCCGTGGCGTGCACCGAGATTGAAGAGATTGAGCCACGCCGCGGCGAACAACATCCCCAGGCCGAAATCCGGGAGACCGCGGACCAGCCGGGCGCCCAATGCGGCATTCCTGCTTTCCGTCATCTCCAAGCGGTTCTCCCTGAGCGTCTGCTGTGTCTGTGCGTCTAGTCAATACGCATCCCGATTGATCTCGCGAATCAGTCGCTCGTAATCGGCCGGCGTGTTGATGTAGTCCGTCACCGCCGGATCATCGACCGGCACCGCCTCGACGTGATCCGCGTGCGCGTGCAGTACGGCGCGGGCGCCCTCCCGCGTGGCGGCCTCACTGGTGCGCAGCTCGTCGAACAACGATTGATCCCAGATCACCGGATGACCGCGGCGTCCGGCGAAGGTCGGCAGCGTGATCGCGGCGTGGCCCCGGCGATAGGCTTCGACGAGGCGCTCCGCCGTGGCGACGTGCACGTGGGGAAGATCGACCGGCCAGACGAGCATCGCCGTCGGATGAATCGGTTCGAGGGATTCGAGCGCACGCCGGAGCGAGCCGATTGGACCGGAGTCGGGGTCGGGGTTCTCCACCACGACGCAGGGATGCGCGGCGATCACCTCTCGCGTGCGCCCGGCGCCCGGGCCCACGACCACGACGCGCGTCTTCAGATCGAGCGCTTCGAATGCCTCGAGCAGGCGCACGACGAACGGTTCGCCGCGGAAATCGAGCAGGGCCTTGGGGGTACCCATCCGGCTCGAGCGGCCGCCCGCGAGGATCACACCGGCCAGCGTCATGGGGCCGATTAGCGTATACCCTGTAGCGGAGAGGAGCAAACCGCCGTGGCGCTCCGGGGTATATGCAAGACGCTATGTGGTGATGTCCCAGAGAGTTGCGTCCTGTAGGACACATCCCTGTTGCGCCTCGGACGGAAAACACCAGAATTAGGGCCCCCTATGGCTGTTCGCCGCATTCGCCTGCTCGGCGACCCGATCCTGCGTCAGCGCTGCCAGCGCGTGGAGAAGCCCTCCTCCGCGGCGGTGCGGCTCGTGGCCGACGATCTGCGTGACACCCTCAAAGCGGCGAAACAGAAACACGGCATGGGCCGAGCGCTTTCGGCGCCGCAGATCGGCGCGCCGGTGCGCCTCGTCGTGGTCGACGTCGATGGCATGAAGCAGCGCCTCGTCATGGTGAATCCCGAGATCACGGACGTCGGGCCCAAGGACTTCCAGGTGTGGGACGACTGCTTTTCGTTCCCGGATCTCCTGGTGCGCGTGACCCGCGCGATGCAGGTGGCCGTTGCCTATGAAGATCTCAAAGGCCGCCCCCACACGCTCCAGTGCGAGGGACCGATGGCGGAGTTGATGCAGCACGAGGTCGACCATCTGGACGGCATACTGGCGGTCGATCGCGCCGTGGGTCTCGATCCCTTCGCCTTCCGGAGCGAATGGGAGAAGTACCACCTCCCCGCCGAGCGGTACGGCGTGCCGTATCCGCGCGAGGCACCCGACGAAGCCATAGCAACCCGCCTTTGAGAGGAATCGGGTTGTTCGCCGCGTGCGCTGCACTGGCACTCGGCGGCTGCGGCGTGGCGCCCTATCGCCCGCGCACGCGCACCTACTACGTGCGGGCCGAGCCGGTGCGCTGGAACTTCATGCCGGCGGGCTACGACTCCGTGATGGGACAGCGGCCGCCCCGTCCCTGGGGTGATTCGCTCGTCTACCCGATGGTCCACTACGTCGGCTACACCGACTCGACGTTCACCACGCCGATCGCCCTTCCGCCCTGGCAGGGCATCCTCGGGCCCACGCTGCGCGCGCTCACCGGCGACACGATTCGCGTGGTGTTTCGCAACGCCACGCACCAGCCGCTCTCGATGCACCCGCATGGCGTGCGCTACAACGCGGAAAACGAGGGAGCGCTGTACAACCCGCCGCGCGGCGGCGGCGACAGCGTGACGCCGGGCGGCGGCTACACCTACAACTGGCTGGCGGGACGCGAGAGCGGCCCACAGGGCGGCGAGCTGTCCAGCAAAGTCTGGTTGTACCACTCGCACGTGCATCCCGAGCACGAGATCAATCAGGGGCTGGTGGGGGCGATCATCGTCGCCGATCCCGCCCGGGCCAACCAGGTGACCGCGGTCCCGACCGACGTCGACCGGGAATTCATCACGTTCTGGATGATCTTCAACGAGAACGGAGCGGTGTCTCCCGCGCGGGACGCGGAGATGAATCTCAAGCACTCGATCAACGGACTGTTCTTCGGAAACCTGCGTGGCCTCACGATGGCCAAGGGCGACCGGGTGCGCTGGTACGTCACTGCCCTGGGGAGTGAAAGCGACCTGCACACCCCGCACTGGCACGGGGCGAAGCTACAGCTCGACCAGCGGAGCTACCTCGACGTGATCGAGCTGCTCCCGGGCAGTATGAAGGTCGCCGACATGATCGCGCGCAACCCCGGGGTGTGGATGCTGCACTGCCACGTCAACGACCATATGGAAGCCGGGATGTACACGACCTACACGATTACGGACGACGCTCGCGGAAGCGGCTCCGGGCGATGAAGATCTGCGTGTAGTAGTAGGTCCCGTCGCCCGCACGGGCGATCCCTACGCCGGTGCGGTCGAAATTCCCCTCGATGTTCTCCAGGTGATGCCGGCTGCCGAGCCACCCGTCCACCGCGACGGCCACCGTGCGGGACCGCGGGTAGTCGTTCAGCGCCACGTTCTCCGCGATCTCCGAGAAATCGTAGCTGCGCTCCGCCTCCTTCACGCGGTCGTCGAACCCGTCGTGCCCGAACGATACGCGGCGCTCCGCCATCTCACGGCTGTGCTCCCGGGCGATGCGGGCGAGCGTGGAATCGGCCGCGAGCGAGCGCAGGTGCCGCCGCACGCGGTGCGCATTGACGAGGCGGACGACCGCCGACTCGAGGTCGCGGAAGTCCGTCGTCCGAGGCGTCGGCGGCGCGCCAGTGGCGCCGCAGGCCAGGGAGAGCAAGGCACACAGGATCAGTCGCATGTGACGCTCGAAAACTAAGGTTAGATTGCCGAACGACAGGGGTGCCCGCCGGAAGTCCCGGCCGGGCTGAGATCACACCCTTAGGACCTGATCCGGGTCATGCCGGCGAGGGGAGTTCACTATGAGCTGTGTGACGCAGATGTTTCATGCCCGTCAGGGCACGGTGACCGCCGCCATGCGGCGCGTGGCGGAGCGGGAAGGGCTCGAGCCCGAGCTGATTCGTGACGAGGTCGCCCGCGGCCGCCTGATTATCCCCGCCAACATGCACCATCTCGCCAAGCGCCTCGACCCGATGGCGATCGGCAAGGTGGCGCGCGTCAAGATCAACGCCAACATCGGTAACTCCGCCGTCACGTCGGACGTGGATGGCGAGCTCGAGAAACTGCACCACGCGGTCCATTATGGGGCCGACACGGTGATGGATCTGTCAACGGGCGGCAACATCGACGCCATCCGGCAGGCGATCATCGACGCCTCACCCGTCCCCATCGGCACCGTCCCCATCTACCAGGCGGTGACGGAGGTCGGGAAGGTCGAAGACCTGACCGCGGACGACCTGCTCGACATGGTGGAGCACCAGGCGCGCCAGGGTGTCGATTACATGACGATTCACGCAGGCGTGCTGCGTGAGCACGTGCCGTTCGCGCTGGGACGCGTGACCGGGATCGTGTCGCGCGGCGGCTCGCTGCACGCCTACTGGATGTCCGCTCACCAGGAGCAGAATCCGTTTTACACGCACTTCGATCGGGTGCTCGAGATCGCGCGGCGCTACGACGTCACGTTGTCGCTGGGTGACGGGCTCCGCCCCGGCTCCGTCGCCGACGCGAACGACAGGGCGCAGTTCGCCGAGCTCGAAGTGCTGGGCGAGCTGACCAAGAAGGCGTGGGTCGCGGACGTCCAGGTGATGATCGAGGGACCCGGGCATATCCCGATGCATCTCATCGAGGTGAACGTCCGCAAAGAGAAGCAGATCTGCCAGGAGGCTCCGTTCTACACGCTCGGCCCTCTGGTGACGGACATCGCCCCCGGCTACGACCATATCACGTCGGCAATCGGCGCGGCGATGATCGGCTGGTACGGCGCCGACATGCTCTGCTACGTGACCCGCAAGGAGCACCTCGGCCTGCCCAACGCCGAGGAGGTGCGCGAGGGTGTGATCGCCTACAAGATCGCAGCTCACGCCGCCGATATCGCGCGCGGCCGCGCCGGCGCGCGCGACCGGGACGATGCGCTGTCGCGGGCACGCTACGCGTTCGACTGGAACGAGCAGTTCCGCCTGAGTCTCGATCCGGACCGGGCGCGCGAGCTGCACGACGAGGCGCTGCCGGCCGAGTACTTCAAGTCGGCGGAGTTCTGTGCGATGTGCGGGCCGAAGTTCTGCTCGATGCACATCACGCGAGAGATCGAGCGGCGCTACGCTCCGACGCCGACGGAGCCCGTTCCCACCGGTTGATGCGCTAGACGGCTTCGCTGTCCGTTCGGGGAGTGTCCGCGTCCGGCCGACTTGACAGCGGCGCCCGGCCGCAGTCTCTTGTTTCACGTCATGAAACCCAGTTTCACATCGTGATCAGCACCCGGACGTACCCGGGCACACAGGCCGTCGTCCGCGCCGTCAGCCTTCTCAAGGCGTTCTCCGACGCCCGCCGCGGCTGGCGTCTCACCGACCTGGCGCGCGCCGCTCACCTCCACAAGGCGACGGCGCACCGACTGCTCGCCGCCCTGGAGCGCGAGGGGATGGTCACCCGCGACCCCACGGGCGAGCACTACCGCCTCGGCCCCGAAGCGATCGCCCTGGGCGCCCGCGCCGCGCGCGCCTCGGACCTGCGCGCCATCGTCGGCCCCGAGCTCGACACCCTCGCCGCCAGTTCGGGCGAGACCGCCACGCTCGAGGTCCCGGTGGGCGGCGCGATGCTCATCCTCCACGAAGTCCCGGGCCGCGCCCTGCTCGGCGCTGTCCCGGAGGTCGGCACGCGCTGGCCGGTCCACGCCACCTCCACCGGCAAGGCGCTGCTCGCGCTCCTCCCCGCTGCGGAGCGCCGCGATTTCGTCGGCACGCGCCTCTCGCGCCACACGCCGCGCACCATCACCGCGACGGGCGCCCTCGATCGCGAGCTCGAGCGCATCCGGCGCCGGGGGTACGCCGTCGCCGCCGAAGAGCTGGAGCGCGGCTATGTCGCCGTCGGCGCCGCCGTGCAAGACTCGGGCGGTCGCCCCGTCGCCGCCATCAGCCTCGGCGGCCCGCGCGTGCGCTTCCCCGCCGCGCGGATCGCGCTCCTCGGCCGGCAGGTCCATGCCGCCGCGGACAGAATCTCCCAGGCGCTCGGCTACAGGGAGACGGCGTGCTGAAGGAAACGCCGTTCCACCCGCGTACCAGCGCTCTGATGGAAGGCGCCGCGTGGCGGCGCTGGGCGGGATACAGCATGGCGAGCGTGTACGAGCTGACCCACGAGCGGGAGTACCATGCCGTGCGCAGCTCCGCGGCGCTCTTCGACGTCACACCGCTCTACAAGTATCTGATCCGCGGCCGCGACGCGGCACGCCTGCTCGACCGCATCGTCACGCGCGACGTCGCCAAGTGCAAAGTCGGCCAGGTGCTGTACACCCCGTGGTGCGACGGTCGGGGCAAGGTGATCGATGACGGCACCGTGTCGCGGCTCGACGAGACGACCTTCCGGATGACCTCCGCCGATCCCAACATCCGCTGGCTGCATCTCAACGCCTCGGGCCTCGAGTGCACGATCGAGGACATCTCCGACCGCATCGCCGCCCTCTCGCTGCAGGGCCCGCTGTCGCGCACCATCCTCGAGCAGGCCACGGAGCAGGATCTGTCGGGCCTCAAGTTCTTCCGGCTCACGACCGCGAAGATCCGCGGCGTTCCGGTCACGATCTCGCGCACCGGCTACACCGGCGACCTGGGCTACGAGCTCTGGGTCGAAGCGCCGCGCGCGCTCCCGATCTGGGACGCGCTGATCGAATCGGGGAGCGCCTCTGGCATCACCCCCGCTGGCCTGCTGGCGCTCGACCTGGTGCGCAACGAGGCGGGGCTGCTGCTGATCGACGTGGATTACGTCTCCGCCCATCATGCGTTGATCGAGTCCCAGACCTCGACGCCCTACGAGCTGTCGCTCGGTTGGACGGTGGCGCTCGACAAGGATCGCTTCAACGGCCGCGACGCCCTCGTTGCCGAGCATGCGCGCGGGCCGGCGTGGCGCTTCATGGGGGTCGAAGTCGACTGGGACGCGCTGGAGCGGCTCTATGCCGATGTGGGGCTGCCGCCCAAACTGCCGACGACCGCCTGGCGCGCCAGCGTCCCCTTGTACATGGGAGGAGTGCAGGTCGGCTACGCGACGAGCGGGTGCTGGTCGCCGCTCTTGAAGCGCTGCATCGCGCTGGCGCACCTCGAAGGCCCGTACGGCGAGCCCGACACGGTCGTCGAGATGGAAGTCACCGTCGAGCATCGCCGCAAACGCGCCGGCGCCACCGTGCGCGCGCTGCCGTTCTTCAACCCTCCGCGCAAGCGAGCGTGACCATGCCCGGCACCTGGGACGCCATCGTGATCGGCGGCGGCCACAACGGACTGGTGACCGCGGCCTACCTCGCGCGCGCCGGAAAGAAGGTTCTCGTGTTGGAGCGGCGCCACCTGGTGGGGGGCGCGGCCGTTACCGAGGAGATCTTCCCGGGGTTCAAGT
>DASSIL010000140.1:0-28475 GCA_035691925.1 Gemmatimonadales bacterium | reverse complement strand
CCCTGGCCCGCTCCTCGTTCACCCGTGCGAACTGGCTCTTCGAGAGATAGACCTCGCCCCGCACTTCCATCTTCGCCGGCCAGCCCTTGCCCTGCAGGCGCAGTGGCAGGTCGAGCACCGTCTTGAGATTGGGAGTGACATCCTCGCCTTCGACGCCGTTGCCGCGCGTGGCTCCCGTGACCAGGACTCCGCCTTCATACGTGAGGCTCACGGCGGCCCCGTCGATCTTCACCTCGAGGGTGTAGCCCCCGGTCGTGACCTCGGGGGCGAGCCGCGCGTTGCGCTCCTCCCACGCGGTGAGCTCGGCCTCATCGAACGCATTGGCGAGCGACAGCATCGCGACGAGGTGGCGGTGCTTCCTGAAGGCGGGGGAGGGGTCGGCGCCGACCCGGTGCGTCGGGGAATCGGGTGTGCGCAGCTCCGGGTGGACCGTCTCGAGCGCGGCCAGCTCGCGGAACAGGCGGTCGTACTCGGCGTCCGACATCTCCGGCCGGTCGACTACGTAATACGCGTAATTCGCCCGCTCGAGCAGCCGCCGGAGCTCGGCGGCGCGCGCGGCCGGGGTGGTCACTGTCCGCGGGCTTCTTCTTGGATCACCGCCAGGGCCACGCCCACCAGCCGGTCCAGCTCTTCGGCGCTCGCCTTCGGGAGCAACCCTTCCCCCCACGCCCCTTCCTGACGGCCGAAGGCGTCGATCAGCCGCCGCAGAAACGAGAGCAGGGCGACGCGCTCCAACTCCATGCGGCGCAGCGATTCGCTGGTGTCGGCCTGGCGCTGGGCCAGCCGCTCGTAGCGGTGGGCGTTGCGCAGCGCCTGGGCGGTGAGTGACGCGACGACCTGGACGAAGCGCACGTCGGCGTCGGAGAAGGTCGGCCCGTCGCGGAAGGTGCGCAGAAAAATCGCGCCGATGGCGACACCGCGCCAATTGATCGGCACGACGGTGATCGACTTCACGCGGCGGCTCGACAGCTCGTTCTTCACGTGCTTGAGCGTCGGGTCGGTCATCGCGTCGGGGATGAACACCGTCTCGCCGTGGTGGATGGCGCGCTTCAGTTCGGGATAGCGCTCGAGGTCGACGAGGTGATTGCGGATCGTGGGGTCTTCGTACGACGCCACCAGGCGGACGTGGGTCCCGCCGCGCTCCGAGAGGAAAATCGAGCAGCGATCCAGCCCGAACGACTCGCCCAGCTTGCGGGCGATCGATTGCAGGATGTCGATGAAGTGCAGCGAGCCCGAGATCTCCTTGAGAATCTCGATGACCGCGAGGAGATGCTTCCGCTCGTGCTCCAGCTCGGCGATCCGCGCCGCGAGGCGCTCCGCTTCGACGCTGGTAAGAGCCGATGAGATAGTCATGGCGCCATACAATGGGGTAACTGCGCGTGGCGCGTCAAGTTGCCGCCTCACCAGGGGCGGGATAGCTTCGGATTTGCCTAGCCTTTGCGCAGTCGGTCGTCGGCGTCGCCGGCCTTGCCCCGCTCGATGTCGGCGAGCGCTGCGGCCGCGAGACGCTTGTAGTAGGGATCCATCGGGTCGCCGTCGGGAAGGCCGGCGATCGCCAGCAGCTGCTCCTTGGCCTTGTCCGGCTGATCGACGTCGAGGTACACACCGGCGAGCTCGAGGCGGTGGTAGACCTGTTGCGGATTGAGCTCCACCGCGCGCTCCATGTCCACCACGGCGCTATCCCAGCTGGCCCGATCCATGAATCCCGCTCCGAACAGCGTCTTGGCGAAGAAGCGGGTGAGGCCGGAGAGCCGTTTCACCTCGGCGTTCCACATCCCGAGGATGTGGTAGGCGCCGTCGTGCCGGGGATCCATCTCGATGGTGCGCACGGTCTCGTCGTAGATGACTTTGGCGAAGCGCACGCGCTCCTTCCCGCCGCGCGTGCGGGAAAGCCGGCCGAGCACGAGGGCCAGCGCAAAGTGAGCATTGGCCACGCTGGAATCGGCCTGGAGCGCCGCCTCGGCCCAGGTGCGGCCGAGGGAGTAGAGGCTGTCGCGGCGCTGCTTGAGCGAGTCGCCGAGGAGCTGCTTGGCGACGTCCGCGATCTCGCGCGCCGCCTTCCACAGCGCCTCGCAATAGAGTGGATTGGGCGTGTGGACTCCGGCGATGGTCTCCAGCTGCGTGCCGACGGCGCGCTGGATCTCTTCCACTGCCGCCTGATAATGGCGGAGGGCTTCGTCGGAATGCAGGGCCAGCCGGGCGCTGTCGCCCAGCGCGATCTGCTCGGCCGGAGTCGCCTGCGCCGCGAGTCGGGGGGCGCCGAGCAAGACCAACGCCGTGACCGTCGTCGCATAGCGCATGGCGGGACTTCACGTGGAGGGGTTGCCTAATGTTGGTAGTGCCGCTGATCGAGCGCAAGCGGGACGGGGGGGCGCTGACGCCGGAAGAATGGTCGGCGCTCGTCGCAGGCTACACGGCGGGGCGCATCCCCGATTACCAGGTCTCGGCGCTCCTCATGGCGGTGGTGTGGCGCGGGCTGGAGCGGGGCGAGTTGGCGGCGCTGACCGACGCGATGATTGCGTCGGGGCAACGCCTCTCCTTCGAGGGGTGGTCGACACCGCGCATCGACAAGCACTCCACCGGCGGCGTGGGCGACAAGGTGTCGCTCGTGCTGGCGCCGCTGGTCGCCGCGTGCGGCGTGGCGGTCCCGATGATGTCGGGGCGCGGACTGGGCCATACCGGCGGGACGCTCGACAAGCTCGAAGCGATTCCCGGGTTCCGCACCGACATCCCCCTTGCCGCCGCGAAGGCGCAGCTGCAGAAGCTCGGCGCGGTGCTCATCGGCCAGACGCCCGAGATCGCCCCCGCCGACAAGCGGCTCTATGCGCTGCGCGACGTGACGGGGACGGTCGCCGCAATTCCCCTCATCGCGGCGTCGATCATGTCGAAAAAGCTCGCCGAGGGATTGACCGGCCTCGTCCTGGACGTGAAACACGGCAGCGGCGCCTTTCTGCCGCAGACCGAGCGCGCGCTCGAGCTGGCGCAGACGATGATCGCGCTCGGCGAGGACCGCGGCTGCCCGACGGTAGCCCTGCTCACGGCGATGGACCGGCCGCTGGGACGGGCGTGCGGCAACGCCCTCGAGACGGAAGAAGCGATCCTCGCCTTGCGCGGCGAGGGTCCCGAAGACCTGATGGAAGTGACCTACGCGCTGGGCGTCGAGATGCTGGTGATGGCGAAAGTCGAACCGACCGCCGCCAAGGCGCGGCACCGGCTCGAGAATGCGCTGTCGTCCGGCCTCGCGGCGGAGAAGTTCGAGCAGATCATCGAGGCGCAGGGGGGCAATCCGAAGGTGGTCGAAGATCCCTCGGTCATGCCGCAGGCGCAGGCGGTCGAGGTCTTCGCGGCGCGGAGCACCGGAGTCGTCACGGCCGTCGAACCGCGCACCATCGGTCGGGCGATCGTCGCGATGGGCGGTGGCCGCACGCAGGTGGAAGACACGGTCGAGCCGAGCGTCGGATTCGTGATCACCGTCAAACCGGGCGACAAGGTGCTGGCCGGCGAGCCGATCGCGTCGGTGTTCGCCCGGGACCCTGCCGGCATCCAGATCGGGTTCGAGGCTCTGGAGCGCGC
This sequence comes from Gemmatimonadales bacterium, assembly GCA_035691925.1. Taxonomy (GTDB): domain Bacteria; phylum Gemmatimonadota; class Gemmatimonadetes; order Gemmatimonadales; family GWC2-71-9; genus DASTHG01. The sequence continues at coordinate 24,902 of DASSIL010000140.1, read as the reverse complement.
CATCACCGTGGGTGAGAAGCTCGGCGAGCGGCCGTTGCCGCTCATCTCCCACCGGGTCACCAGGAAGGGCGTCGAGGCGCTCGCCGCCTCGGAGCGGGCGCGTCCGGCGCCGACGACCGGTCGTAAGAGGTGATGCCGCTCACGTTTCCGCCCGTGTCGCCTCCGGTTTAGTTTGCGGGGCCCATGACACACCCCCAGAACAAGATTCCGTACCTCCCCGAGCGGGTCACCGGGCTGGCCGATCTCGCGCACAACCTGTCGTGGAGCTGGAGCCACGAGGCGCGCGCGCTGTTCCAGTCGATCGATCAGCCGTTGTGGCATCTCACGCGACACAATCCCATCGAGCTGTTGCGGCGGGTCGATCCTGCCCGTCTCGCGCAGTGCGCCGAGGATGCCGAATTCCTGTCGCGCTACGACGAGGCGGTTGGACGCCTGGAGCGCGAGAAGTCTCCCCAGGGAACCTGGTTCGAGACCCACTACGCGGCGCTCCAGGAATGCCGCGTCGTCTATTTTTGCGCCGAATTCGGATTCCACAACTCGGTGCCGATCTATTCCGGCGGGCTCGGCGTGCTGGCCGGTGATCACTGCAAGACCGCATCGGACCTGGGCATTCCGCTGATCGGCGTGGGGCTGCTCTACACCCACGGCTACTTCGACCAGCGCTTGCGGCTCGACGGCTGGCAGGGCGACGTCGACGAGCGCTTCGACGTCACGCTGACTCCGCTCGATCGCGTACTCACGTCCGCGGGAAGTCCCTGTCTCACGACGATCCAGGCGCAGGGCCGCACGGTCAGCATCGGGGCCTGGCGCATGATGGTCGGGCGTGTTCCGATCTTCCTGCTCGACACGGATCTCCCCCAGAACGATCCCGCGGACCGCGAACTGTCGCAGCGCCTGTACGGCGGCTCAGGGGAGCTGCGGCTGCGCCAGGAATGGGTGTTGGGAACGGGCGGCGTGCGCGTGCTGCGCGAGCTCGGTCTCGCGCCGGCGGTCTGGCACGCCAACGAAGGCCATGCCGCCTTCATGCTGCTCGAGCGGCTGCGCGAGCTCACCGCGTCCGGCGTTGCGTACGACGACGCGGTCCGCCGCGTGCGCCGCACCAGCGTCTTTACCACACACACCCCCGTTCCCGCCGGACACGATGCGTTCACCACCGAGCAGGTGGAACGCTGCTGCGGCCCGATCTGGGACGAGATGCAGGTGTCGCGGGAGACGGTGATGGGACTCGGCCACTCGCCCACGCACGATCACGGCCAGTTCCACATGCCGGTGCTCGCGATCCGGCTTTCGGGGTCCGTCAACGCGGTGTCGCGCGCCCACGGTGACGTCTCGCGGCACATGTGGGCCGATCTCTGGCCCGCCCGCGACTCCTCCAAGGTGCCGATCGGCCACGTCACGAACGGTGTGCATATCGACACGTGGATAGCGCATCAGCTCTGGGCGCTGCTGGGCCAGTCCCTCGGCGCCGACTGGGGATTGCACATCGACGACCCCGGTTTCTGGCAACGGGTGCTGACCATCGACGACGCCGCGCTGTGGAACGCGCACGTCAATCTGAAATTCGTGCTGCTGCGCTCCATCCGCGAAATGGCCCGGCGTCGCTGGGTGGAGCAGTGGAAGACCGAGTCGCAGCACCTGGTCGGCGCCGGGACGCTGCTCGACGAGCGGGCGCTCACGATCGGCTTCGCCCGCCGCTTCGCGACCTACAAGCGCGCCAGCCTGATCTTCAGCGACGTCGAGCGGCTGCGGCGCCTGCTCGTCAACCCGTGGCGCCCGGTGCAGATCGTCTTCGCCGGCAAGGCGCATCCGGCCGACGAGCCCGGCAAACAGATATTGCAGAAGGTGTACGAATTCACCCGCGATCCGCGCTTCGAGGGGCGCGTCGCCTTCGTCGAAGACTACGAGATGCACCTCGCGCACCGCATGGTGCAGGGCGTCGACCTGTGGCTCAATCTCCCGAAGGTCCCCCTCGAGGCGTCCGGGACGAGCGGCATGAAGGCGGCGTTGAACGGGGTGCCGCAGCTGAGCACGCTCGACGGCTGGTGGCACGAGGGCTACGAGGGGAAAAATGGGTGGGCCATCCCGCCGGCGCCGGAGGGGGGAGACGCCGACCCCGTCGATGCCGCGCACTTCTATCAGCTGCTGGAAGAGCAGGTCGTGCCGCTGTTTTACACCCGGGACGAGCGCGGCGTCCCCGTCGGGTGGGTGGAGAAGATGAAGCATGCCATGCGGGTGGCCGGTGAGCGGTTCACCGCCCAGCGGATGGTGCAGCAATACACGACGCAGTATTACGTTCCAGCAATGCGGGGGGAGGACGTCAAGGACGATCCGCCGACGGGGTGACGACGGGACGTCGGGGAGACAGGCCGATGGGAGTCGATGACAAGGTGACGAAGCCACGGCGCGGGTCCACCCGCAGCCAGCGAACCGCGTCGTATCGCCGGTCCAGCCCGGTCGCCGCCGGCGCGCCTGTCGGGGTAGTGCATCTCACCGCCGAGTGCTGGCCCTACGCCCGCACCGGCGGCCTCGGAGAAGCGGTGAGCGGCCTCGCCGCTTCCCAGGCAAAGAGCGGCGCTCCGGTCACCATCGTGATGCCGCTGTACCGCCTCGTCCGTGAGCACGGCCACGTGCTCGAGCGCGTCGGCCATCAGTTCTCCGTCTCCATCGGCACGCGGACCGAGTTCGCCCACGTCTACCGGCTCGCCGACCCTGCGCCCGGGCCCGCCGTCTATTTCATCGAGCATCCCAACTTCTTCGATCGCAGCGGGATCTACGGCGACGAAGGCGGCGACTACGCGGACAACGCCGTGCGATTCGCCTTCTTCTGCAAGGCAGCCCTCACGGCGCTCCCCACCATCGCTCCCGCGGCCGAGGTTCTGCACGCGCACGACTGGCATACCGCGCTGGCCGGCGCGTATCTGCGGACGGGATTCAGCGACGAGCCGTACTATCACCGGCTCGCCACGATGCTCTCGGTGCACAATGCGGGCTTCCAGGGTCACTACGCCCCGCAGGCGATGCAGCTCCTGGGACTCGCCCCGGAGCTGTACCACTGGAAGGCCTTCGAGTGGTACGATCAGGTGAACGTCTTGAAAGGCGGCATCGCCTTCTCGGACATGGTGGCGACCGTGAGCCCGACGCACGCGCGCGAGCTGTGCACGCCGCAGGGCGGGTTCGGTCTGCACGACACCTTCACGGCGCTCGGGGACCGGCTGGTCGGAATCCTCAACGGCATCGACCTGGACGTGTGGGATCCCGCGACCGATCCGCACCTCACCGCCCACTATGATGCCCAGGCCCTCGACGGCAAGCGGCTGAGCAAGGCGGCGCTGCAGCAGGCGTACGACCTCGCCGTCGAGCCGGGCACGCCGCTCTTCGGCATGAGCGCACGGCTCGTGCAGCAGAAGGGTCTCGACCTCGTATTGCGCGCAGCGTCGCTCTCCTCGGTCGACGCCCAGTTCGTCTTTCTCGGCTCGGGGGATCACCGCTATCACGAAGCGCTCCGGAATCTCGCCGCCGCATACCCCGATCGGGTCGTGGCGGAATTCGCGTTCACCGACCCTCTGGAACACCGCTTGCTGGCCGGCGCCGACTTTCTGTTGATGCCCTCGCTCTACGAGCCGTGCGGCCTCACGCAGATGCGCGCCCAGCGCTATGGTGCGATTCCGATTGCTCGCGCCGTGGGCGGGTTGCGGGACAGCGTGTCCGACGGCGACACCGGTTTCCTGTTCGACGACTACTCGCCGGCCGCGCTCGATGCGGTCGTCACCCGCGTGCTCGACGCCTTCGCCGATCGCCGCCGTTGGCGCACGCTGATGCACCGGGCGATGACGCGGCCCTTCGGATGGGACGTCTCCACCGCGCAGTACGCGACCGTGTACCAGCGCGCGATCTCCGCGCGCGCCGCCGCCTGAAGGCCCCGATGGAATTCGTCTTCGCGCTGCACAGTCATTTGCCCTACGTCCTCAACCATGGCCGCTGGCCGCACGGCAGCGACTGGCTGTGCGAGGCCGCGATCGACACCTACCTCCCGCTGCTGGAGCAGCTGCGCGCTCTCGACGCAGAGGGTACGCCGGCCCCGGTGACGATCGGGTTCACACCGATCCTCGCCAACCAGCTGGCCAGCCCCGTGTTCGGTCGCGAGCTGGAGGCCTTCTTCGACCAGCGGCTCAAGGCCTGCGGCGAGGCGGTGCCGGCACTCGCGACGACGGGCGACTCGGCGCTCATTCCCCTGGTGGAGTTCTGGCGCCGGCATCTCGAGCGGCTGCGGGAACTGTTTCATGCCACGGGCGGCGATCTGCTCTCGGCGTTCCGCGCGCTTCAGGAGCGTGGCCGGCTCGAGATCATCGGGTCGGCGGCGACGCACGGCTACCTGCCGCTGTTGCGCCGCGACGAGAGCATCCGCTTGCAGCTCGGGGTCGGTCAGCGAGAGCATCGCCGGCTCTTCGGCGTGCAGCCGACGGGATGCTGGCTCCCCGAGTGCGCCTATCGCCCGAAGCATGGGCGGCGCCCTGGAATCGAGGAGCACCTCAGCGAAGCCGGATTCCGCTACTTCTTCACCGACGCGCATCAGGCGCGTGCCGGTCAGGCCCTCGGAACCTATGGCGAAGTCCCACTCGGCGCGGAACGATTCGACGCCGAACGACACGGCGACGCAGTGGTCCCACCGGTCGCTGCGGTGCGCTCGCCGTACCTCGCATACCGGGTCTCGCAGGCCAAGCCCGGGGTCGCGGCCCTGGTGCGCGACCCGCGGTCGTCGCTGCAGGTGTGGAGCCGGCAGCAAGGGTATCCGGGCGACGAGTGGTATCTCGAGTTCCACAAGATTCGCTGGCCCGGAGGGTTGAAGCTGTGGCGCGTCACGGGAAGCGGCGTCGATCTCGGAGCCAAGCAGCCCTACGACCCGGAGCGCGCGCGCCAGCGCGCGGGAGATCACGCGCGCCATTTCACCGATTTGCTCGTGGCGATCGGCGAGTCGAAGGCCGAGCTCACCGTCGCCCCCTTCGACACCGAGCTGTTCGGGCATTGGTGGTTCGAAGGGGTGGACTTCCTCGCGGCGGTCTACCGCGAGCTGCGGCATCGCCCATCGGTTCGCCCTGTCACGGGAGGACAGCACCTCGCAGCTCATCCGCCGAAGGCGGCGCTGCGCCTCGCGGAAGGATCATGGGGGGTAAACGGCGACCACAGCATGTGGATGAACGACCAGACTCGCTGGACGTGGAACCGGCTCTGGCCGCTCGAGGACGCGTTCTGGGATGCGGTGCCGGCAGCGCTCGCCAATCCCGGTGCGCTCCCGATCGTAGCCCAGGCGGCGCGCGAGCTGCTGCTCGCCCAGGCGTCCGACTGGCAGTTCATCATCTCCACCGGGGCCGTGGCCGATTACGCCGAGCGGCGCTTCGTCGGACACTGTGAAGACACGCGCCGGTTGCTCGATGGTCTGCAGTCGGGGGCCCTCGAGGGCGCCGCTCGTCTGGCCGACGAGCTGTGGCAGCGCGACACCGTCTTCCCGGACGTACTGGACGCGGTGTCGGCTGCAATCACCGCTCCCGCTTCCGCCATCGGGTGACTCGACACTCGTTGCCGTCGGTCGTCGTCCACGCGCATTTCTACCAGCCGCCCCGGGAGGACCCGTGGCTGGAGGAAGTGGAGCGGGAGCCGTCGGCGGCGCCGTTTCATGACTGGAACGAGCGCATCGACAAAGAGTGCTATCGCACGGTGATCGCCGCGCGGCGCCATGCCGCCGACGGCCGCATCGCCGCCATCGTCAACACGCTCGAATCGATCAGCTTCGACGTCGGCCCAACGCTCCTCGTCTGGCTCGAGCGCCATGCGCCGCGGTCGTACGACGGGATACTCCGCGCCGACCGGATCAGCATGAAGCGGTTCGGCCACGGCAACGCCCTCGCCATGCCGTACCACCACCTCATCCTCCCGCTCGCCACCCGGCGCGACCAGATGACCGAAGTCCGCTGGGGCATCGCCGATTTCCGGCGCCGTTTCGGTCGATCCCCCGAGGGGATGTGGCTGCCCGAAACCGCGGTCGACGAAGTGACGCTCGATGTGCTCGCCGAGGCGGGGATCCGCTTTACCGTGCTTGCGCCGCATCAGGTCGAGGGCGCGCCGGCCGACGGCCTGCCGGGACGGTACCGGACGAGCGGGGGCCGGGAGATCGCGTTGTTCACCTATGATGGCCCCATCTCGAACGGCGTGGCCTTCGGCGGGTTGCTGCACGATGCGCGCGCCTGGGCCGACCGGATGACGGCGCCCGGCACCGATGGAGCGCGGCGAGCCCTCGTCGCCGTGGCGACCGACGGCGAGACCTATGGACACCATCACAAGTTCGGGGAGGTGGCGCTCGCCTGGATGCTCGACGCTCTGCACCAGCGAAAGGACGTGCGCGTGGAGAATTTCGCGTCCGTGCTCGCCCGGCACGAGCCGCGACAGACGGTCCGTCTCGTAGCGCCGACCTCGTGGAGCTGTGCCCACGGAATCGAGCGGTGGCGGTCCGATTGCGCGTGCCGCATGGCGCCCGATCCGTCGGACCGGCCGCTGCAGTGGCGGGCCGCATTGCGACAGGCGCTCGACTGGCTCGCCGCAGAGCTGCATGGCGTGTTCGCGCAGGAGGGAGTGGGGTTGCTCGGCGATCCCTGGGCAGCGCGCGACGCCTACGTTCCGGAGGACGCCCCTGAGCGCTCGCGCGTGCCGGCTGGAGTAGGCGTACGGGGGCGAGAGCTGCTCGAGCTCGAATGGCACGCGCTCAGCATGTTCACGTCGTGTGGGTGGTTTTTCGACGATATCTCGGGGATAGAAGCGTTGCAGGTGCTGCGCTATGCCGGTCGCGCGATCGATTTGGCCGGGTCTCTTGCGTCGCGGCTCGAGGCAGGGCTGCTCGAGCGTCTTGCACTCGCAGTGAGCGGCTCGACCGGCGCCCTCACCGGGCGGGATCTGTACCTCGCACAGGTCCGGCCCCGGTTTCCCGTGTCGGCCCGCGTCGGGGCGGGGGCCGCCGCTGCCGCCCGGCTCGCGCCGTCTCAAGCGGAAGTGGGACGCGATGCCGCCCATGAGGCGCGCATCGAGGAGCAGGGGACGAGCACTCAGGTGACCGTCAGGAGCCGCCGTACGGGGCGCGAGGAGACGGTCCGGCTCGGATGGGTGGAACCCGATCGCCGCCTGGCGGCAGGGCCGCGATTCACCGTCGCGGTGGATGGGAGCCCGCCGGTTGCCCTCGAGCTGGGAGACCTTCCGGAGCGGTATCGCACCCCGGTGTCCGCCGGGCTGCGCGCCGAGGTGATCGCGCGCACGCTGACGGCGGACGAGCGAAGCCGGCTGGCGTCGGGGACTGCCGTGCTGGCGGATCTCCTCACGGACGGTCTGTTGCGATCGATCGCGGCGCTGGCCTCCCTTCCGACAGAGGGAGCGTTGGCCCACGTGCTCGATCTGGTCGATGCCCTGGAGCTGACCGCGGGGCACATCTCCTTCGACGTGCAGACGGAGTTCGCGCGGGTTCGGGATGGGCTGACGCCGGAGCAGGTCGCCGTGCTGGAGCCGTTGGCCCACAGACTCGGCTTCTCTGAGGTGTCACTTTAGCGACACTATGCCGCCATCGATCTGAGATTGCTCCGTATTCTGCTAAAATCATCAAAACAATTAATATCTATACCAAGACCGATCCACCTAACGCCGAACCTCGGCTGGTGCTCATAGCCCGCTGACCCGTTTCCGCTCGAGGCTCCAGCGCAGCGCAGGGGGTGTCACGAGGGTCGTCACGATCACCATGATGACGACGGCCGAGTAGGTGGTCCGTGCGATCACAGGCGTACCCGCGATCGTCAGCCCCAGGCCCATATTCGCGAAGATCAACCCCACCTCGCCGCGCGGGATCATGCCGAGGCCGATCGTCAACCGGTCGAGCTTCCCGCCCAGTGCCCCGAGCGCGCATGCCTGTTTCCCGACTATGGCGGCGGCGGTGAGCAGGGCAGCGAGGCCCAGGATTTCCCCGTGCGCGAACGCGGTAAGGTCGACGCGCATTCCCATCAGGACGAAGAAGAGCGGCACCAGAAACGCCCCGACCGGTTGCAGCAGCTCCCCGAGCGGCCGCTCGCCGCGCTCCGTGAACGGGCGGTAGTGAACGTCTTCGAGAATCAAACCCGCGGCATAGGCACCGACGATCGCGGCGAGCCCGATGAGCGAAGCCACGTAGCTCATGGCAAAGCAGATGACCAGGGCGGTCGCGACCAGCACGCCCCGGCCCTGGAGGCGAGAGGCGAGGCCGAACAGCCATGGGGACACGACGAGTCCCAGGGCGATGGCTCCGCACAGAAACAGCGCGGCTTTGCCGACGATCCAGGCGACGCTGCCGTAGGCCACCGGCATCCCGGCGTCCGCCGCCGTGATCAACCCCGTCAGGACCGCCAGAATGACGAGGCCGAAGACGTCATCGACCACCGCCGCGCCGAGAATCACTCGCGCCTCCGGCGTCGCGCCTTTCCCGAGGTCCCGCAGCACGCGCGCGGTGATCCCGACGCTCGTCGCCGTGAGCGTGGCGCCGAGAAAGGCGTGCGCGTAGCCGCTCTCGGCGGGAAGGAGGGCTGCACCGACGAGCCACCCCAGCACGAACGGCGCGATGACACCCAAGGTGGCGACGAGGACGGCCGCGGCGCCGACCTTCAACATGTCGTGGACGGTGGACTCGAGCCCGACCTCGAATAGCAGGATGATGACACCGACCTGCGCGAGGGCGTCGAGCGTCGAGTTGGCGGCGAGTCCTTGCAGCCCCGTGATTCCGACCAGGCCCAGATTGCCGAGGATTACGCCTGCGATCAGCTCGCCCAGCACGGCGGGTTGGCGGGCTCGGGTGGCGAGATCCCCGCCGAGCTTGGCCACCGCGAGGATGATCGCGAGGCCTCCCAGGATCGTCGGCATGGCCCCCAAGCTAGCCCAGCACCGCCGCGACCCGCAGCGCCTCGGCCGTTGACCACGCCTGGAACGGACAGCCGCGCGGTGTGAACGGTGGCTCGGCGTCGGCGATTTCGGAGATGTGTCCCAGCCCTGCCTGATCGAGGTGGGCCAGCAATGGATCGAGAAAGCGCTGTCGCGCGACTGTCCGCGTGGCGTTCGTGTCGCCATGCACGCGCAGCCACGCGTCGACGAACGGACCGAGGAGCCACGGCCACGCCGTGCCCTGGTGGTAAGCGCCATCGCGTGCGCGCGCGTCCCCGGCGTATCGCGGGTGGTAGTCGGGATCGTCCGGCGAGAGGGTGCGCAGTCCGAGCGGTGTGAGGAGGTGCTGTTCGACCACCGCAACGACGCGCGCGGCCCGCTCACCGTCGATCAGCGCCAGTGGGAGACCGCCCACGGCGAGGATCTGATTGGGACGGAGGCGCGCATCGACCACGCCGCGTTGGTGGTCGACATCGATCACATCGTAGAGACACCCGCCTGCGGCATTCCAGAACCGTTCGGCGAACGCGCGGCGGCCGCGCTCCAGGGGCTCGGCCCACCGCTCGTCCGTTGCCGCTCCGATGGCGAGCGCGTTGAGCCACAATGCCTGGACTTCCACCGGCTTGCCGGCGCGCGGGGTGACGACCCAATCTCCGATCTTGACGTCCATCCACGTCAGCGGCACGCCCGGCTCCCCTGCGGCGAGCAGTCCGTCGGCGTCGAGCCGAATGCCGTGCCGGGTGCCGCGCGCGTACGCCGTCAGAATCCCCTGCACGGTGCCGAGCAGGCGCTCACGCTCTTTCCGTGAGATGGCGGGACGCACGCTCGCAGCCGCGCGGAGCAGGGCATCGACTGCGATGATGAACCAGAGTGAAGCGTCGACCGAGTTGTACTCCGGCGCACCGGTCTGTTCGATGAAGCGGTTGGGCAGCATCCCGGCGGAAATCGTCCGGGACCATGCGTCGAGGATCTCCCGGGCGTCCTTGACCCGGCCGGTCGAAAGACAAAGCCCTCGCAGCGCGATGCACGTATCGCGCCCCCAGTCGGTGAACCACGGATATCCCGCAATGATCGTCTTACCGCCGCCCCGCCGGACGACGTAGGCGTCGGCGGCGCGATGCAGGCGTGATGGGAACGCGGCACGCCGGCGAACTTCGGCGCGGCGCGTCGCCGCGAGCCACCGGCCGAACGATTGGCGGAACGTCGTCGCTTCCGCGGCGTGTTGCGGTGCCGTCAGGACGAGCGTCGCCTCACCGGCGGCGAGATCCCACTCGAATACTCCTGGAGCGGCGCAATCTTCGACGGCATCGAGGCCACGTGCAGCCTCTGCTTCGTAGAAGAACTGGCGGTACCACACCGGGTCGTGGTGATAGCGGCCGTTGGAGCGGGCCAGGATGGCGGGGAGCGAGGTGTAGGGCCGCCACAGCACACGGTCACCGGTCGTATCGGCGTCGAAGCGGAACACCCGGTTCTCGTGATGCAGCGCGTGAATATCCCGGCCGGAGATCAACGGTCGCACCGACAGTCGGCAGCCGGCGCGTGTCGTGGCAAGACGCCACGACAAGACCACCACGGGGATGTCGGGGGAGAGAAAGACCGCATGCTCGAGCTCGAGGCCAGGACCAGCCCTGATCGCCCAGCGCGGCCACGGATCCGGAGTGAATGCGGTGATGGTGATGCCGTTTTCGGGGACGCGAACACCAGGAGCGTAGTGCTGGGTCGTGATCGGCACCCGCTGCCCACCGGCCTCGAGCCACGCTTCCACGCCGTTGACGAGGATGACGCGGCCTGTCGGAGGATGCGTTGCCGTCATGAGCAGGGCGTGATAGCGGCGGGTGCGGATCCCGCTCACCGTTCCCGAGGCGTAGGCTCCCCGACCATCCGTCTCCAGCCACTCCTCGGTCATCGCGACGAGCGGCGCCGGGCGGTTTCTTCGAAGAACTTCACCGCCAGCGACGTCCACCCGGTCTGATGCGATGCGCCCAGGCCCCGCCCGGTGTCCCCGTGGAAGAATTCGTGAAACAGCACGAGATCGCGCCAATACGGATCGGTGGCGTAGCGCGGGTCGCCGCCGTGGCACGGCCGGTTGCCGCCCGGATCGCGAAGAAAGAGGCTCGACAAGCGGGCGGCGAGATCCTGCGCCACAGCTCCCAGCGTCGCCTGGTGCCCCGACCCCGTCGGGTACTCCACCGTGAGGGTGTCGCCATAGAAGTGATCGTAGCGCTCCAGCGCTTCGACCAGGAGGTAGTTGAGCGGGAACCAGACCGGGCCGCGCCAGTTCGAGTTACCGCCGAACAGGCGGGTGTTCGAATCACCGGGGTCGTACTGGACTTCGTGGCGCTGACCCAGGACCTCGACGACGTAGGGGTGCTCGCGGTGGACCGCGGAAACGGAGCGGAGCCCATAGGGCGAGAGAAACTCGCGCTCGTCCAGCAAATAGCGCAGGACGCGCGTGAGGCGCTCACGCGTCGGGATGGCGAGCAGGCGATGGGTACAGCCGTCGCCTCCCCCTTTGGGGTGCATGCAGGCGATGGTCCGCGCCACGTCCGGCCGGTTCTCGAGAAACCAGTGCATGCGCTTCCGGAACCCGGCGAGGCGCGTGATCGCCTCCTCCTCGATGACCTCGCAGGCGATCAACGGCAGTAGGCCGACCATGGAACGGACGCGCAGCGGCATGCGCGTGCCGTCGGCGTGCAGTTGATCGTAGTAGAACCCGTCCGTTGCGTCCCACAATCCCGTTCCACCGAGGTGGTTCATGGCGTCGGCTATGGCGAGGAAGTGCTCGAAGAACTTCGACGCGACGTCCTCGTAGGCGGGATCTTCGCGCGCCAGCTCCAAGGCCATCGACAGCATCGTGGCGCAGAAGAACGCCATCCAGGCGGTGCCGTCGGCCTGCTCCAGGTGCTCCCCCGACGGCAGCGGCTGCGAGCGGTCGAACACGCCGATGTTGTCGAGCCCCAAAAAGCCGCCGGCGAAGAGATTGAGCCCCTCGGGATCCTTGCGATTGACCCACCACGTGAAGTTGAGCAACAACTTGTGGAAGGTGCGGGCGAGAAACAGCCGGTCCCGGTTGCCGCGCCGGCCGGTCATCTTGTACACGCGCCAGCACGCCCACGCATGGACCGGCGGGTTGACGTCGCCGAAGGCGAATTCGTATGCGGGAAGCTGGCCGTTGGGATGCTGGTACCATTCGCGCAGCAGCAGGACGAGCTGCTGCTTGGCGAAGTCGGGATCGATGGCCGCGAACGGGATCATGTGAAAGGCGAGGTCCCAGGCGGCGTACCAGGGGTACTCCCACGTGTCCGGCATCGACAACACGTCGCGGTTGTAGAGGTGGGTCCACTCCGCGTTGCGACCGCGTAAACGTTCGAGCGGAGGCGTGGGCTGTGCGGGGTCGCCCTCCAGCCACTGCTCCAGGACATAGTGGTAGAATTGCCGCGACCAGAGCAGCCCGGCGTAACACTGCCGGGCGGCATTGCGCTCATCCGCAGTGGCGAAGTTGTGAACGAGACCGGCGTAAAAACCGTCCGCTTCCTGCCGGCGTTGGTCAAAGAGCGCATCGAACGGAGATCCGAACGTCCCGCCGCCGGTGCTCAGCCGCAGCCGCACGATCGCGGACGCACCGGGAGCGACGTCGAGGCGATAGTGAAATGCCGCCTTCGTCCCCACGCGCGCCGGATTCACCGTCTCCGGGCGGCTCTCGATCAGGTACGCATGAAACGCGTCCTTCACGTAGGGTGACGCATTCGGAGCGCCGAACAACCGCGCCGCGTTCGTCTCGTTCTCGGTGAAGAGCAGGGCCGGAACGGTGCCGCCGGGCTCGGCTGCCAGGCGGAAGGTCCCCAGTGTCGGGTGAACGGCATGACTCGCGAGCGGGTCCTCGGCCGACAGCTGCCCGCGCCCCGGGTATCCTTCGCCTGTTCGTCCCCACGACCAGGTGTTGCGCAGCCAGAGCGTCGGCAGGAGATGGAGCGTCGCCGGCTCGGCTGCGCGATTGTTGATCGTGATCCGGATCAGGATGTCGTCGGGGGCGGCCTTGGCGTATTCGGCGACCACGTCCCAGTAGCGATCGTCCGCGAAGACGCCGGTGTCCGAGAGCTCGAATTCGGGTTGGTCGAGACCGCGGCGGCGGTTCTCCTCCACCAGGCGTTCGTACGGAAACGCCGCCTGCGGGTACTTGTACAGCGCCCTGGCGTAGGAATGCGTCGGCGTGGCGTCGAGGAAGTAGTAGCACTCCTTGACGTCTTCTCCGTGATTCCCCTCGTGTCCCGAGAGGCCGAAGAGCCGCTCTTTGAGGATCGGATCACGCCCGTTCCACAGCGCGAGCGCGAAGCAGAGCCGGCCTTCGCGGTCGGCCAGGCCGAGCAGCCCGTCTTCCCCCCAGCGATAGGCGCGGCTGCGGGCGTGGTCGTGTGGGAAGTAGGACCAGCAGTCCCCGTCGGCTGAATAATCCTCCCGCACCGTGCCCCACTGGCGCTCGCTGAGGTACGGTCCCCAGCGCTTCCAGTTCTGCGTGCGCGCGGCGTCCTCCGCGAGCCGTCGTCGTTCGGCGTCGGTCGGCATGCGTCAGGCGATGGCCTGAGGTTTCAGTTGTTTCACGATGCCGCGGTCCTCGGCAATCGCCCAGAGCCGCTGCTGCAGCAACTTTCGCCCCCGATGGATGCGGGAGCGCACCGTGCCGAGCGGCACGGCGAGCGTCTGCGCGATCTCCTCGTACGAGAAATCCTGCAGGAAGTAGAGGGAGCAGGCGGTGCGATACTCTTCTGGAAGCACTTCCAGCGCAGCGACGATCTGCTCGGTATCGAGCCGTGCCAGCAACGCCGCCGCCGGATCGTCGGTCTGGTCGTGCAAGCCGAGCTCCGCCGTCTTCCCATAGAGATAGAGCGAGGGGAGACTCTCGAGGTCGACGGTTTCGCCCTGGCGGCGTTGCTTGCGGAGTTGGCCGTAGAAGCAGTTCACCAGGATCTTGTAGAACCAGGCTTTGAAGTTCGTTCCCGGCCGGAACTGCGCGAACGACTTGAAGGCGAGCAACGCCGACTCCTGCACCAGGTCCTCGGCGTCCGCGCGATCGTGCGTCAGGCTGTAGGCCAGCCCGTACGCCCGATCGAGCAGCGGCAGGAGCTCGGCTTCGAACGCGGTCGCCGCAGCGGTCACGGGCTCGTCCCCGGCTGCTCGCCCGAGGCACCGGACTGCGAGAGCGCGTGGTGGATGCGGTCGGCGAGACGGGGGGGGACGTCGATGCGGGCGAGCTTGCGCCGCACTTCGGAGACGAAGGTGGTTTCGAACCGGTACTTCGACGTGCAGGCGGTGCAGACGGTGAGGTGCTGCTCGACCAGTCGCCGCTCCTTGGGGGTGAGGCGGCGGTCGAGGTAGTCATCGAGCCGGGCCAGAGCGTCGGCGCACTCGTACGGGCGCGGCGACCAGGGCCAGTGCCAGCGGGCCATCACTGCCCTCCGATCAGGCGGAACCGGTCATGTTGCGGACAATATGTGCGGATCGCGCCGCAGCGGCTGAGGCCCGAAAAACGTAAAATGTCAGCCAGGCACCAGAAGTTCCCTGGAACCAATCTCGCCCCGCTGGCATTCACCGGGCGAGACCGACGAAACCAAGGTGGACATGATGGTCGTGACGCAGAGCAGGACCGGAATCGTGGCGCTGCTCATGCTGCTGGCGGCGGCCCAGGTCGGGTCGGCCCAGGGTATGGCACGCGACACGACGAAAGGGTGGCATGCGATGCAGTTCAAGAAGCCGTCTGACCCCGAGCTACGCCAGGCGCTGACCGCGGAGCAGTATCAGGTGACCCAACACGAAGCGACGGAGGCGCCGTTCCGCAACGCGTTCTGGGACAATCATCATCCCGGGATCTACGTGGACGTCGTCTCGGGGGAGCCGCTGTTCAGCTCCCTGGACAAGTTCGATTCCGGAACGGGGTGGCCCAGCTTCACGAAGCCGCTGGAGGCGGGAAATGTCCAGCAGAAGTCCGACCACTCCTACTTCATGACGCGGACCGAGGTGCGCTCGACGCACGCCGATTCCCATCTCGGCCACGTGTTCGATGACGGCCCGGCGCCGACAGGCCTGCGCTACTGCATCAACTCGGCATCGCTACGCTTCATTCCGTTGGAAGAGATGCAGGCGGCGGGCTACGGACAGTACCTGCATCTGTTCAAGACGGCGCGGGCCGATTCAACGAAGGACTAAAGGAGATGCGGGGGCCGCGGCTTCGTCGAGCCCGGCCCCCAGTCCTGGACGCCGTCCTCGTCGTCCGCGTCCCGAACCTCCCGCTCCGCCTGCTCCAGCTCGCTGTAATCGATGGAGTCATCGACGCGGCGGTGCGCGGTGGGCTCGGGGGCGTCGTCCCGTCCGCTGAACAGCAACCACCCGAGCAGGATCAACAAAACGGCGACGCCGGCGAGGAGCGGAATCAGACGTCGAGATTCCGCACGAACTTGGCGTTGTCCTCGATGAAGCGGCGGCGCGGCTCCACTTCATCGCCCATCAGTGTCTCGAACAGGGTCGAGGCCTCGAGCGCATCCTCCATCGTCACCTTCAAGAGTGTGCGCTTGGGGGGATCCATTGTCGTGTCGCGCAGCTGGTCGGGGTTCATCTCGCCGAGGCCCTTGTAGCGCTGGATCTGGATCGTGCCCTTGCCCTCGGCGCCGTTCGTCAGCCGCTTCACGTAATCTTCGCGCTGCTTGTCGTCGTAGGCATAGAACTCCTCCTTGCCCTTGGCCACGCGATACAGCGGCGGCTGCGCGATGTAGATGTAGCCGGCGTCGATCAGCTGCTTCATCTCCTTGTAGAAGAAGGTGAGCAGCAGCGTCCGGATGTGGGCGCCGTCGACGTCGGCGTCGGTCATGATGATGATCTTGTGGTAGCGCGCGTCCTCGATCTTGAAGTCCTCGCCGACGCCGGTCCCGATCGCCGTGATGATGGTCCGGATCTCCTCGTTGGAGAGGACCTTGTCGATGCGGGCCTTCTGGACGTTGAGGATCTTGCCGCGCAGTGGCAGGATCGCCTGGAAGCTGCGGTCGCGCCCTTGTTTCGCCGAGCCTCCGGCCGAGTCGCCCTCCACCAGGTACATCTCGCACAACTTGGGGTCGGTGAGTGAGCAGTCGGCCAGCTTCCCGGGGAGCATGCCGCCGTCCAGGGCGTTCTTGCGGCGGACCAGCTCGCGCGCCTTGCGGGCCGCTTCGCGCGCCCGCGCCGCCGAGATCGCCTTGGCGATGATGGTGCGCGCCACGCTCGGGTTCTTGTCCAGGAAATCGCCCAGCGCCTCGTTGACGACGCTTTTCACGACGCCTTCGACCTCGGAGTTGCCGAGCTTCGTCTTCGTCTGGCCCTCGAACTGCGGATCCTTGACCTTCACGTGCAACACCGCGGTGAGCCCTTCGCGTACGTCGTCGCCCGAGAGGGTGAACTCCTCCTTCTTGAGGAGACCATCTTTCTTCGCCCACTCGTTGATCGTGCGCGTCAGCGCAGACTTGAACCCGGTGAGGTGGGTGCCGCCTTCGTGCGTGTTGATGTTGTTCACGAACGAGAAGGTGTTCTCGTTGTAACCCTCGTCGTACTGCACCGCCCCTTCGACCTCGACCCCTTCGCGCCGCGCTTCGAAGGCGATGACCTTCTGATGTAACGGCTTCCGGCTACCCAGCAGCCATTTCACGAACTCGACGAGGCCGCCCTTGTAGAGATAGGTCTCGGTCTTCTTGGAGCCTTTGCGCTCGTCGATGAGCGTGATCTCGAGGCCCTTGTTGAGGAACGCGAGCTCACGCAGCCGGGTCGCGATGGTGGCGAAGTCGAAGCGGGTCTCGGTGAAGATGGCGTCGTCGGGCAGGAACCACACCGTCGTCCCGGTCCCCTTCGCCTTGCCGATCACTTCGAGCTTCTTCTTCGTCTCACCTTTTTCGAACGACATGTGATAGCGCTTGCCGTCGCGGTCGACCCACACCTCGAGCTTCTTCGACAATGCGTTCACCACCGACACGCCGACGCCGTGCAATCCACCCGACACCTTGTAGGTGCTCTTGTCGAATTTGCCGCCGGCATGCAGCACCGTCAGCGCGACTTCGACACCCGGTTTCTTCTCGGTCTTGTGAATGTCGACCGGAATACCGCGACCGTTGTCCACCACGGTGACGGCGTTGTTCTCGTGAATCGTGACGTCGATCTTGGTGCAGAATCCGGCGAGCGCCTCGTCCACTGAGTTGTCCACGACTTCGTAGACGAGGTGGTGCAGCCCACGGCCCGAGACCGAGCCGATGTACATCGCCGGACGGCGCCGCACCGCCTCGAGGCCCTTGAGGACCTGAATCGCATCGGCCTGGTAGTCGCCGTTGCCGTTCTGTTTCGTTGCTCTTGCCGTCGGCTTCTTCGGTTTCGCCATGGGGTACCGGGTTAGAGCCAGCGGATGGTGTTGATCCGGCCTGCGCCGCGGCCCGCGTTCACACGGGCCATCAGTTCGGGCATCATGAGCTGCAATTCGTTACGCCAGGCACTCGTCGCCACCCGCACGAACAGGGTGCCGTCGGGAGTCACCGATTCTGCGCGCGTGACCGCCGCGACCTGCGGCCCCACGAGGCGTGGCCACTCCTCCACCACCTGTGCCTGGGCCAGGCGGGGTCCAAATCCCGACCGGGTCAGATACCCCCGCAGGGCATCACCCACGGCCATCGGCGCGCGCCGTTTCCGCTCGTGGTCGGTCATCTGGGATGGGTCAAAAGGAGCGCCTCGGAAAGCCCTACCAAATTACCCGGAAATTGTTGTCCCGTCAATACTTAGTTGGGTTGGACCGGCTCCCGATTTGCCGTACTGACAAGGGCTTGGAAGTGGGATCAGGGGCCCCGCACGACGACAAAGGTATCGAGGCCTCCGACGAAGCCGGAGAGGTCCCGGGCGGTGAGCTGGACGGCGATGTGGTCGCCCAACACGTGCCCGTTCCGCACCGCGGCGCGAAACGAAGCGAGGAAGGTCGGCTCGAGCAGACCATCGGCGCCCAGCGGCGGCGCCGAGTCGACCGACAACCAGACGGAGTCGATCCCGTCGGGGTCGTCGGCGCGCAGCGAGCCGGAGAGGGTGTCGGGGGAGCGCACCGAATCCTGATCGATGAAGATGGCGAGGCGCGGTGGGCCAGGCCGCTCCCGGTCCGCCTGGCAGGCGAACGTCGCTGCGCCGGCGGCCAGCGCCAGGGTCAGCGTCCTTCGAAGCGCGCGGGCCGTTTCTCGAGGAATGCGGCAGTCCCTTCTTTCATGTCGTGCGTGGCGGCGAGCAGGCCAAAGTGGTTGGCCTCGAGCAGCAGCCCCTCGTCCAGCGTCATCTCGAGGCCCTGATCGATCGCCTCGAGGCAAAGACGGATGGCGAGCGGTGCCATCGCGAGGATACCCCGTAACACCTTTTCGGATTCCGCGAGGAGGTCGGCCGCGGGCACCACCTTGTTCACGAGCCCGATGCGATACGCCTCCTGAGCGTCGATCATCTCTCCGGAGAGGATCAGGTGGAGCGCGATGCCCTTGCCGACGAGTCGCGGGAGTCGCTGCGTGCCGCCGTACCCCGGCGCGATGCCGAGCTTGACCTCGGGTTGGCCGAACTTGGCGGTGTCGCTGGCGAGTCGCAGGTGACAAGCCATCGCCAGCTCGCAGCCGCCGCCCAGCGCATATCCGTTGACCGCCGCGATGACGGGCTTGCCGCACGTCTCGAGCCGTCGCAGCACCCCCTGGCCACGCATGGCGCGCGCCTTTCCGTCGAACGGTCCCTGGCGCGACAGATCCCCGATGTCGGCGCCGGCGATGAACGCCTTGGCCCCGGCGCCGGTGATGATGGCGCCACGGATTTCGGGTGCGGTCGTGATGCGCTCGGCCGCATCGCCGAGCTCGGCCATCACCTGGTCGTTGAGCGCGTTGAGTTTGTCGGGGCGGTTGACGGTGACGGTTGCGACACCATCCCGGATATCGAAAAGAAGAGTTTCGTAGCTCATGGAAGGAATCCTACACAGAGAGTGCGGAGTGCGGAATGCGGAGTGCGGAATGGCTCGTCAATTCCGAGCTCTCCAACGAACGCGCATGCGTCGTCGATCAGACTCCGCATTCCGCATTCCGCATTAGCTTCACCGCCATGTCCATCCAGGCGATTTCCTGGTCTCCCACCGGCGCCGTCCGCATCGTGGATCAGCGGGCCCTTCCCGATGCGCTGGTGCACCGCGACCTGGAAACGATCGACGACGCGGCCACCGCCATCCGCACGCTGCAGCTGCGCGGCGCCCCACTCCTCGGGATCGCGGCCGCGATGGGGCTCGTCGCCGGGTTGCGCGACGCGCGTCGCGGTGGGCGCGACCCGTTTCTGGCGCAGCTCCGCAAGGCTGCCGCCTGCCTCGCCGAGACGCGGCCCACGGCCGTCAATCTGCGCTGGGCACTGGCGCGGATGATCGAGGTCGCCGAGCAGACGCCGGGTAATGCGGCGGCAGTCTGGGAACGGCTGCGCAGCGAAGCGACCGCGATCTGGGAAGAGGATCGCGCGATGTGTCGCCGCATCGGCGAGGCGGGGCTGTCCCTGGTGCCCGACGGAGCGAATGTGCTGACGCACTGCAACGCCGGCGCGCTGGCGACTGGCGGGATCGGCACGGCACTGGCGCCGATCTATCTGGCGCACGAGGCGGGCCGCCGCGTGCACGTCTACGTCGATGAAACGCGTCCCGTGCTGCAGGGCGCTCGGCTGACGGCCTGGGAGCTGTCGGAGGCCGGCATCCGCTGCACGCTGCTCGCCGATGGCGCGGCGGGGTCGCTGTTGCGGGCGGCGCGGGTCGACGCGGTGCTGGTCGGGGCGGACCGCATCGCGGCCAACGGCGACTTCGCGAACAAGGTGGGCACCTATCCGGTGGCGGTGCTGGCGCGCCAGCACGGCGTGCCGTTCTACTGTTGTGCGCCGTCCTCGACGATCGACCCGGCCACCCCGGACGGCGACGCCATCCCGATCGAGGAACGGCCTGCCGACGAAGTGAAGGCAATCGCGGGGCGCGCCATCGCCCCGCACGGTGTCGCGGCGTTCAACCCCGCGTTCGATGTCACTCCTGCCCGCTACGTCACGGCGTTCATCACCGAGCGCGGGCTCGGGCATCCCCCGTTCCCCGCGTGACGGTGTGCGACCGATCGTTGCCGTCGTAGGCGGGTCGGAGTGCACCAGCGCCGAGGCAGGGCTCGCCGAGGAGCTCGGGCGGCGGCTCGCCCAGGGCGGCGCGGTCGTGGTGTGCGGCGGGCTGACGGGGGTCATGGAAGCCGTGGCGCAGGGGGTACGAGGGAGCGGGGGATTGACGATCGGCATCCTCCCTGGCAACGACGCGCGTGACGCCAACCGGTTTATCGACGTCCCGCTGGCTACGGGGATGGGCGAGATGCGCAACGCCCTCATCGTGCGGGTCGCCGGGGCGATTGTCGCGATCGGAGGCGGCACCGGCACCCTGTCGGAGATCGCACTGGCGCTGCGGATCGGAACGCCGGTGGTGGGACTACACGACAACTTCGCGGGAGTGACCGAGCTGCCTCGCGTGGCGGATGCCGCCGCCGCGGCGGCATGGGCGTTGGCCGCAGCGTCCAACAAGGCGGCCATGAAGGGACTATGAACGTCCGGAACCGGGTACTGGAGCGCTTCTCTGCGTCCGGCTGTATAATGCAGCTATGAACGCCGGAATGAAGTTCACATTGGGCGCGGTGCTGATCGTAGGCGCCGTCGGCTATCTCATGGCTACGGGGGTCAAGCAGACGGGGCAGTACTTCCTGACCCCGAGCGAGCTGTCGCAGAAGCTCGCCGCGGACCCCACCTTCTACGATGTCGGGATGCGGGTCGGAGCCCGCGTCGTTCCTGGAAGCGTCACCCGCGACGTGGCGCACCAGACGCTCAGCTTCCGGGTGACCGACGGCGGCTCTTCGTACCCCGTGGTGTACCGGGGGATCGCTCCCGACACGTTCAACGACAGCGTCGAGGTCGTGGTCGAAGGCCGCATCCAGCACGACGGCGTGATCCATGCGACCGACGTGCTGGCCAAGTGCGGCTCCCGCTACGAGTCGGTACCCAAGGCCTAGATGACGCTGCTCGGCAGCCTCGCGCTCTGGGTGGCGTTTCTGGTCGGCGCCTGGGGCGCCCTCACCGGGTTCCTCGGCGCCGCGCGCGGCCGCGCCGATCTGATCGCCAGCTCGCGACACGCGGTCTACGCGCTGTGCGGCGTGCTCCTCGTCGCGGTGGTGTGTCTCGAGGTCGCGCTGTTCCGCCACGACTTCAACGTCGAGTACGTCGCCGCCTACACGAGCCGCAACCTCCCGATCTTCTACACGTGGTCGGCGCTGTACGCGGGGCAGAAGGGCAGCCTGCTGTTCTGGGCGGCGGTGCTGTCGCTGTTCGGCGCGCTGGCACAGCTGCTCACGGCGCCGCGCCATCGCGTCTATCTGCCGTACGTCGGCGCGATCACCTCGCTCGTGTGCACGTTCTTTCTCAGCGTGATGGTGTTCGACGGTCTCTCGCACGCCAATCCGTTCGACCGGCTGCCGTACACCCCGGTCGACGGGAACGGGTTGAACCCGCAGCTGCAGAACCCGGGGATGGTCTTCCATCCGCCGATGCTCTACCTCGGCTACATCTCGATCACGATTCCCTTCGCGTTCGCGATGTCGGCGCTGTTGTCGAAACGGCTCGATGCCGACTGGCTGGTGGCGATCCGCAAGTGGACGCTGCTCTCGTGGCTGTTCCTGTCGATCGGGATCTGTCTCGGGATGTGGTGGGCGTACGTGGAGCTGGGGTGGGGAGGCTACTGGGCGTGGGATCCGGTGGAAAACGCCTCGTTTCTGCCGTGGCTCACGATGACGGCGTTCCTGCACTCGGTGATGATCCAGGAAAAGCGCGGCATGCTGAAGAAATGGAACCTCGCCCTCATCATCGGGTCGTGGCTCCTGTCGATCTTCGGCACGTTCATCACGCGCTCCGGCGTGATCGCCTCCGTGCACTCGTTCACGCAGTCCCAGGTCGGCTGGTTCTTCGCCGGGTTTCTGCTGCTGGCCGCCACGGCGAGCTTCTGGATCTACGCCAAGCGGCTGCCGCTGCTCGAAGCCGATGCACAGCTCGAGTCGATGGTGAGCCGGGAGGCGAGCTTCCTCTTCAATAACCTGCTGCTCATCGGGATCGCGTTCACCGTCCTGTTCGGTACGCTGCTCCCGATTCTGTCGGAACTGTTCAGCGGCACGAAGATCACGGTGAAGGCTCCCTGGTTCAACACCGTGAACATCCCGCTCGGACTCCTGCTGCTCCTGTTCACGGGCATCGGTCCGCTCATCGCCTGGCGCCGCTCGTCGCTGCCGAATCTCAAGCGGCAGTTCGCCGTGCCCGCGGCCGGCGGCGTCCTGACGACGCTCGCGGTGCTCGCTGCGGGGATGCGCGACTTCTACCCGATCGTGGCGATCGGATTGGCCGGCTTCGTCTTCACGACGATCGTCCAGGAATTCTGGAAGGGTGTGTCAGCGCGGCACCGACAGTACGGTGAAGGGTGGCTGCTGGCGTTGGGGCGGCTGTTCGCCCGCAACCGCCGCCGCTACGGCGGCTATGTCGTGCATGTGGGGATTCTGATTCTGTTCATCGCGTTTGCGGGCTACGCCTTCAAGACCGAGACCGAAGCGACGCTGCGGCCGGGCGAATCGGTCTCGCTGAAGAGTCCCTACGGATGGACCTACCGGTTTACGCATTTGGGGATCTCGCAGTACCCCGCGCTCAACCGGCAGGTGACGGCGGCAACGGTGGACGTGACCCGCGACGGCAAGTGGATCGGCCGGCTCGAGACCGAGAAGCGCCAGCACGTCGACGCCGAAGGGAACCCCACCTTCCAGCCGTCCACCGAAGTGGGGATCAAGAGCGACATGCGCGAGGATCTGTATATCGTCCTCGCCGGAGTCGTGAACGGCACGGAGCAGGCGGTGTATCGCTTCACCATCAATCCGCTGGTGTGGTGGGTGTGGTACGGCGGCATGATCGTGGCGCTGGGCGGTCTGATCGTGATGTGGCCCGGAGGCGGATCGGTGTCGGTGCGGCGCGCGCAGGCGGGGTACGCCGTGAAACTGGTCACGGAAGAGGCGAAGAGCTGATGGAACACGGGAATGATGGAATGAAGCGGCGTGAGTTTCTCGGCAGCGTCGCCGCGGGTCTCGTGTCGTTCATTCCAACCTTCCAGCAGTCCACCCTTCCCGCCGCCCAGGACACGACCGCCGGCCCCTCCGGCCGCCTGTACGATCCGACCTGGGCCGGCCCCTCGGTGCAGCCGGTGACGGCGCGCGACAACGATGCGGGCATTCAGGCGATCGAGAAGCGCATCAAGTGTACGTGTGGCTGCGGGCTCGACGTCTACACCTGCCGCACGACGGACTTCACCTGTCCGGTCAGCCCGAAGATGCACGCGCAGGTGCTGTCCCTCGCCGAGGCGGGCAACAGCCCGGAGCAGATCATCGCGACCTTCGTGCAGCAGCACGGTCTCGAGATTCTGATGGCGCCGCCCCGCAGTGGATTCAATCTCATCGGCTACTACGCGCCGTACGCGCTGATCGTCGCCGCGGGCGCGTTTCTCATCTGGGCGATGAGCCGCTGGGTGCGTCGCGGCGCGCGGGCGCCAGCGGCCGTCACCGGCGCGCCGGCGGGAGCGACTGCGGCAGAGCTCGAAGATCTGCAGGCCGCGCTGCGGCGCACCGAAGCGTGAATTCCGTTGTAGAGCTCGTTGCCGGCCTCGCCCTCGCGGCGGCGGCCGTTTTCTTCGTCCTCCGCCCGATCATCGCTCCGTCGGTTGCCAGGAATGACGCTCCCGCGGCGGATCTGGAGGAAGAGGATCCCGAGGACGATCTCTCGCCGCGGTCGGTGGCGCTGCGTGCGCTGAAGGAGATCGAGTTCGACCGCGCGACCGGGAAGCTCAGCGACGCCGACTATGACGCGCTGAAGGCGAAGTACACGGGGGAGGCGCTCGCGGCGCTGCGCGGAGCCGCTGCCGTTGCGGCACCGGAGCGTGCCCCGGCCGTCTCTCGTCCCCGTCCTGCGTCGCCTGCCGCACCCCGGCCGGCGTGTCCCACCCATGGGGTCCGCCCGGAAGCCGACGCGCGGTATTGCTCGGCCTGCGGCCGGCAACTCGCCACCGCCACGGGGTTCTGCGGAAAATGCGGCACGGCTCTCGAGCCGGACGCGAGCTTTTGTGCCGCGTGCGGGAGACGCGTCGCGGCCTGACCGTTGCCGTCGTGACGGTGGTCACGCGCGCATCCGTTCTCCGTCATCGCGATTGACACCATCAACCGAAGTGCGTCTGCGGCGCGAGCTGGGCAGCGCCGACAGCAGACGCCAAGCCGCCGAGTGGACGTCGAGGTGTCGGGTACTAGGCCCGATCCTCGCCCCTGAAATCCTGGGCGTCCACGCAGCGGTTCGGCGTCTTTTTTTTTCATCGCGGACCTTGCATTTCACCATCGTGTATCCTATCTGTTCTCCGCTCACTGGTCAGATCGAGCTGTATCCGACGTTCGATTACTACTTCGTATCGCCGGCCAGTCTGTGGGCGCTGAATCTGGACGTGAAGATCCGGCCGCGCACGCCCGCGGCGCGCGCTGTACGTCGGTGGGGGTCTCCATCTGGTGCACTCGGGCAACCGCCGGAGCCTCGAGTGGGGACGTGAACGTCGGCGTGAGTGGTGGGTGGGAGATGCGGCGCAGCCCGGTTGCTCCGTACACCGAGGGGCGGTTGTTGCAGGGTCATGGGAGTGCGTTCCAGGTGGCGGGCGGGATCAGCTTCGACCTGCACGAGCCGCCACATCTGTCGACCTTTTTCCGAGGAGATTGAGCGTGAGCCATCCGACTCGACGGCTGATCCTGGCCGTGCTGGTCACTCTGCTGGCTGCGTCGACCGCGTCGGCCCAGCGCCGCACGGCGGCCCGGGCCCCGGCGCAAGATGGACCGATGATCGGACCC
>DASSIL010000139.1:0-4898 GCA_035691925.1 Gemmatimonadales bacterium | reverse complement strand
GATGCTGCGCGAAGTGCGCGGACCGGGGACACTCGTCCCCGAGCACATTCGCTACATATCGACGCTCGCCTCGGCACGGGTGGAGCGCATCATCGTCGTTCCCGGCCAGCAGGTCCAGGAAAACACACTGTTGCTCGAGCTATCCAACCCCGACGTGCAGATCCAGGCGCTGCAGGCGGAGCAGCAGTACACCGCCGCGCAGGCACAGCTCGTGAGTCTGCGAACCTCGCTGCAGAGCCAGAAGCTCACCCAGGAGGGCGTGGTCGCCACCACGCATACCGATTACGAGGCGGCGAAGCGCGCCGCGCTCGGCGCCGACACCCTGGTGCAACACGGGCTGATCGCCCAGAACGACGCTGCCCAGGCGAAGGACCGCGCCCAGGAGCTCGAGATCCGCTACCGCGTCGAGCAGCAGCGACTCGAGCTTATGGCCTCGACGATCGATTCGCAGATTGCCGTACAGGTTTCGCAGGTGCAGCGGCTCAAGGCCATCGCCCAGTTCCAGGAGACGCGCGTCCGCTCGCTGCAGGTGCGCGCCGGCGTCACCGGCACCGTGACCGACCTGACGCTGCAGGCGGGACAATGGGTCACGGAGGGGACGATCCTCGCGAAGGTGGTCCAGCCGGGGAAGCTCAAGGCCGTCCTCCAGATCCCCGAAACCCAGGCGAAGGACGTGCTGATCGGCCAGCCTGCGTCGATCGACACCCGCAACGGCATCATCAAGGGGCACGTGAGTCGCTCCGACGCGAACGCGACGAACGGCACGGTGACGGTCGACGTGTCGCTCGACGGTGCGCTCCCCTCGGGAGCGCGTCCCGATCTGTCTGTGGACGGCACGATCGAGGTCGACCGGCTCGAGAACGTGCTGTATACCGGCCGTCCCGCCTATGGCCAGCCCAACAGCACGATCGGGATGTTCAAGGTGGTGGAGAACGGCCACTACGCCATGCGCGTCCAGGTGCGGGTCGGCCGCACCTCGGTCAATTCGATCGAGATCATTCAGGGCTTGAACCAGGGTGATCGCGTGATTCTTTCGGATATGTCGCAGTACGACAACGTGGATCGAGTGAAACTGAAATAGGAGACCAAATGTCGGGCAACGGTGCGGCAACTCTCATTCAGCTCCAGGGCATCAAGAAGGTCTTCTATACCGACGAGGTCGAGACGCACGCCCTGGCCGACGTGCACCTCGGCATCAAGCAGGGTGAGTACGTCGCCATCGCCGGGCCGTCGGGGTGCGGCAAGACGACGCTGCTCTCGATCCTCGGCCTGCTCGACACCCCGACCGACGGCAGCTACCTGCTGGACAACCAGCCGGTCGCCAATCTCTCCGCGGCCGATCGCGCGCGGGTCCGCAACCGGCAGATCGGGTTCATCTTCCAGGCCTTCAACCTGATCGGCGATCTCACGGTGTACGAGAACGTCGAGCTGCCGCTCACCTATCGCGGGCTCTCCGGCGCCGAGCGGAAGAAGCGCGTCACCGATGCACTCGAGCGCGTCGGCATGTCGCATCGCATCAAGCACTATCCGGCGCAGCTCTCGGGGGGCCAGCAGCAGCGCGTCGCGGTGGCACGCGCGGTGGCCGGCGATCCGGCGATCCTGCTCGCCGACGAGCCGACGGGGAACCTCGACTCGTCGAACGGTGAAGCGGTAATGGAACTGCTGCGCGAGCTGCATCGCGGCGGCGCCACGATCTGCATGGTCACGCACGATCCGCGCTACGCCGCCCACGCCGATCGCACGATCGAGCTGTTCGACGGGCGGGTGGTCGAAGAGCATGGCGCGGGACAGAGCGCCGCGGCATTCCATTAGATGGAGACGCTACTTCAGGATCTGCGCTACGCTGCGCGCTCGCTCACGCGGAGCCCCGGCCTCACGATCGCCGCGGTGCTGACACTGGGTCTCGGGATCGGGGCGAACAGCGCGATGTTCGGCGTCGTGGACCGACTCTTCTTCCGGCCACCCGCCCACGTCGTGGATCCCGGCCGGGTCGTGCGCGTCGACGTCACCAAGACGCAGCCGCCGTTCGGCACATTCACCAGCAGCGTCGCCGATTACCCCCGCTATGTCGAACTCAAGGACCACACGCGCCTGCTGTCGGCGGTCGCCGCGTATGCCGGAACGCCCTTCAGCCTGGGACGCGGTCCGGAAGCGCAGCACGTCTCGGGTGAGGCGGTCACCGCCTCGTTCTTCCCGCTGCTGGGCGTTCGGCCCGAACGCGGTCGCTTCTTCACCGCTGATGAGGATCGCAGCGGTGGTGCGCACGTGGCGGTGTTGAGCCACGAATTCTGGCACCGCCAATACGCCGACGATCCGAACGTGCTCGGCAAGACGCTCGAGCTGGGGCGCAGCACGTACACCGTGATCGGCATCGCCCCGCAGGGCTTCGCCGGCATCGAGCTGGACCAGCCCGACCTGTGGGTTCCGTTAAACGTCGCCGGTCCGGAGTCGCGCTGGCCGATGGTGCTGGAGTGCGACGGCTGCTACTGGATGCACACGATCGCCCGGCTTGCACCGGACGCGACGCCGACGCAGGCCGCGAGCGAGGCGACGGTAGTGTATCGCAGCCACGTCGGGCGCGACGTCAGCAAGGCCGACTCCGGAGCCGTGGTCTCCCTGAACTCTGTGCACGAAGCACTCGGCCCCAACGTCAACAACGCCGCGAAGCTCTCGATCTGGCTCATCGGCGTGTGCGGCGCGGTGTTGCTCATCGCGTGCGCCAACGTGGCAAACCTGCTGCTTGCGCGGGCACTGCAGCGCCGGCGGGAGATCGCGGTGCGCGTCGCTCTCGGCGCTGGTCGCGGGCGCCTGATCCGGCAGCTCTATGCCGAAAGCGCACTGCTCGCGACATTCGGTCTCGGCGCGGCGCTGCTCGTCAGCCTGTGGGCGGGCCCGCTGCTGCGTGCGGCGTTGATTCCCGATGCCGCCCCCAGAAATCCCCTCGAGCTGCGCGTGTTCCTGTTCAGCGGCGCGGTCGCGCTCGCGACATCGCTGCTCGCCGGACTCGCTCCGGCGGTGCATGCAGGCGTTCCTGACCTCTCCGGCGCGCTCAAGTCGGGGAACCGGGAAGGCGGCGTGGTCCGCTCGGCGACCCGCAGCGGGCTGCTGGTAGGGCAGGTCGCGCTGACGTTCATCCTGCTGACGGGAGCGGGGCTCTTCATCACGAGCCTGCACCGCGTGCTCGGGCTGCGGCTCGGGTTCGATCCCGATCACCTCATCGTCACGAGCGTGAATCTCGACGCGCTCGGATACAAGCGCGCCGAGATCAATACGGCCTACCAGCGCATGCGCGAGAGGGTGCAGCGGATCCCGGGTGTGACGGGGGCGAGCCTCTCGATCGGCACGCCATTCGAAACGAGCTATGGCGTATCCGTCTCGGTCCCGGGCAGGGACTCGATACCCAGCGTCAAGACGGGTGGACCGTATGCGGCGGCCGTGACGCCGGACTACTTCCGTACGATTGGCGGTGCGATACAACGCGGCCGGTCGTTTACCGATGGCGACAACGCCGGTGCGCAGAGGGTCGCCATCGTCAACGAAACGATGGCGCGCTTGATCTGGCCCGGTGAGGAGGCCGTTGGACAGACGATGAAGGTGGGCAGCGACCCCGAGCCCTTCGCGGTCGTCGGAGTCGTCGAAGACGCGCGCCGAGAGTCGGTGATCGACGAAGTCGTCGTGCAGTTCTTCGTGCCGCTGGCCCAATCGGACTCCGTGTTCCGGGACGGCGTGAGCTCCCTCATGATCCGCACGGCGGGACCGGCCGCGCCGCTCACGAACGCCGTCCGGCGGGAGATCCAGGCCAGCTCTCCCGATCTCCCCTACCCCGCGATCGATCCGATGCCGGCGCTGTTCGCCGAGCAGCTGCGGCCATGGCGCCTCGGCTCCTCGTTGTTCACGCTGTTCGGCGGGCTGGGGGTCCTGCTCGCCGCGATCGGGCTGTACGGCGTCCTCAGCTACGGCGTGTCGCAACGGACCCAGGAGCTGGGCATCCGCATCGCACTGGGGGCCGGACGGCAGCGCGTGCTGGGGCTGGTGCTGCACGAGGGCGTCCGCCTCACGCTCACCGCCGTCCTGCTCGGCGTCGTGGGCTCGCTCGTGGCGGGGCGAGCGATCGCGTCGCTGTTGTACGGTGTGTCGCCGCACAATCCGCTGGTTCTGGTCGCCGTGGCAACAACGCTGACCCTCGTCGCACTGTTAGCGAGCTATTTACCCGCGCGTCGTGCGACGCGCGTCGATCCGATGGTGGCGTTGCGATACGAGTGATCGGTGGAGGTGCACAATGGACACTCTGCTCCAGGATCTCCGTTCCACGCTGCAAACCCTCAGCGGATACCCCGCGTTCACGGTCGCGGCCGCGATGTCGCTCGGCCTGGGCCTGCAGAACGGCCCCGCGCAGCGCCTGCCGCGACACGACCGGCGTGTCGTTCGCGCGGCGCACGCCGTCGCCCCGCCGCACCGCACGCTGTCGTGGATGGATTACATCGACTTCCGCCGCGGCTCGGGGGACGTGCTGCGCTGGATCGCTCCCAACACGCTGACCGATCAGCCCGCTCATTCCGACCACCCCCACACCTGTGGGGCCGGCGAGTGATGGACGCGGTCGTGAAGGAGCTGCGACACGCCGTCCGCATGGTGCGCCGCGACCTCGGAGTCACGATCGTGGCTCTGCTGTCGATCGGTCTCGCGATCGGAGCGAACGCCACGATCTTCACCTGGTTGGACGGTCTGGTGCTGCATCCGATTCCCGTCGTACCGCAGATCGACCGCATCGTTCAGCTGCACACCCTGGGGCCGCAAGGCGCGGTGTGGAGCGTTTCGTATCCCGACCTCCAGGACTGGCGGGCGTTCAGTCACGAAGGACGGTCATTCGCCGGCATCGCCGGTGACAACATCATCCA
>DASSIL010000138.1:0-14557 GCA_035691925.1 Gemmatimonadales bacterium | reverse complement strand
TATTGGTGGGAGGACCACCGGACTATCCGCCTGTATCTGGCGCTCCGCCACATCAACCAGGGAATGCGCCACCCGGGCGAGTAGCCATACACCTTCATCCGGAGGGATGACATGAAGCGAGTTCTCGGAGCGTTGCTGTTCGTGGCGCTGGGGCTTGCGGGATCCGCTCGTGCGCAGGGCCTCACCATGCAGATGTCGAACGGCTGGTCGTTTTCCTTCGCCGGGAACGTGAACGCGTTCCTGGCCTACCAGCATCTGGACTCCACCGGGGCAGTCGGAAGCCCGGGCACGGCCGTCGGGACCACTCCGACCGGAACGTCCCGGATTCGCACGGGGTTATTGCCTGCCTTCGCGACGTTCGACGCCAAGGGGAAAGAAGGGACCCTCAACCTCGGCGTGCATTTCGGCTTTGCACCGGAGATCCAGTGCGACGGGGGCGTCCACGATTGCTCCGGCGCACAGATGGACATGCGCCAGGTCTTCCTGACGGTCGGCGGCTCGTGGGGGCAGATCCTCGCGGGACGTGAGCTGGGGGTCTTCGGCCGGCAGAACATCCTGAACGACCAGACGCTCTTCGGCATCGGCGCGGCCGGAAATCCGCTGGGTGGTGGGACCACCCTGGGCCGCATCGGATTCGGGTATGACTACCCGAACTTCGTTTCGCAAGTGACGTATTCGTCCCGGTCGGATCGGCCGACGGTGTTCTCGGTGGGAGTCTTCGATCCGTCGTTCAACGGCCCCTATACGTCGCTGCAGATTCCCCGCGTCGAAAGTGAAGTCACCTGGAGCCATCGACAGCACAAGTTCTGGGTCGGCGGCCTGGTGCAGACCAACAAGGACCTTGCCGGCAACAGCGCCACCGCCTTCGGGTTGTCGGGTGGTGTACGGCTCGGCTTCAATCAGTTCAGCATCGTCGGCTCCGGGTTCTGGGGCAAGGGAATCGGGACGACCTTCCTGTTCGCGGACGGCACGGGCAATCACAGCGCGACGGGCGGCGATGACCTGCGGACATCGATCGGCTACATCGGCCAGGTTGCGTTCACGCCGCAGGGGAGCAAGATGACCCTGGCCGCGAGCTACGGCGCGAACGTGCTCAAGAATGCGAAGGACGAGCAGATTGCCGGCACGGACGTGTTCCACACCCAGAACGCCCTGGTATCCGGCGGCCTCTATTATCAGTGGACCAGGTCCCTCAAGTTCGTCGGCGAGCTCGACTACTCGTGGAGCAAGGAGACGGTGACGAACCCCAAGAAGAACACATCGTTCTCCCCCGCCGTTGGGCTGATGTTGTTCTTCTGAGCATGGCGTAGCAGCATTTGACGGGCAGGGAGGGGAGCGGCCACATTCCTTGCGGCCGCTCCCCGTTTCTTCTTCGGTCAAGGTCATGCGATGCGCTATCGCGCTCTCCCTCCCATCGGTCTCGCTGTCGCCTGCGCGAGCTCGAGTTACACCGTGACATCCACCGCCGTCGCACCCCAACCCGTCGCCGATGTGTACGCGTGTGTCCGGTCCGGCATCACACCCATTGGGTACACGCAGACATCCTACGACGTCGCCGCGCACCGCCTGACCGCGCGACGCTATAACGAGGCCGCCCATCGGCCGGATGTGCGATTCCGGCGTATGGTGGACGAGCTGGAGATCGAGGTTCGATCCGACAGCGTCGGGCGCAGCACGATGGTCGTGTCGTCCCGAACGTTCGCCGAGTATATGACCGAGCGCGGCCAGACGTTGATCCAGGAAGCGGCTTCCGATAGCGTGCAAGCCGCGGCACAGGCAGTACTCGCTGCCTGCGGACACTGACTCCGCACGGACCTCACAGTCTCTTCGTTATCCAGATCACACGCAAGAATTCCGGCTCGGCCTCGTGGCACAGAGCGTGCGGACACGACCGACTGCGGTCGTGCAACGTTGGTGTCACGGCCGAGGTGAGCGATGCGCCCGCAGGAGGAGTTGCGTGATCAGGATGCGCAGTGGGCTGTTAGGCCTGGCGTTGCTTGGCTGTGCAGGGCTCAGGCAATCAGACGTTCCCGTACCTGTGTTCGTCCCACCCCCGGATCGAGCTCCCTTCGTCGAGGATGTCCGGTCGGCCAACGCGATCGTAGCCGGCACGCTGGTCGAAGTGCGCCGCGACTGGCGCTACGAGGCGCCCTGCGGGTTGATTCACTCGATCATGGGGACGTGCGACGATCGCCGTGCATACGTGGGCCAGGTTCGCGTCGACTCGTCGCTGACGGGCGCGAGCGGGACCGTGCGGATCGTCTTCTTCGTCCGGCCCGACGGACCGGGCGTGGGGCGCGGCACGAAGGCCCTGTGGCTGCTGCGTTATCGACGGGTGCTGCGCGGGGATCAGTGCAGCCGCTACGGCTGCCTGGACGAATGGTGGATGGGTCCGGATGGGGACGGCGACGTGCTACCGTCGCAGGACTGGCCAGCGGTCGCGGCAATGGTGAAGCCGCGGGCGTCGTGAGCCGAGATGGCTGAGTCCGGCGTGGCTCACTTGTAACGGTACGTGATGCGCCCCCGCGTCAGGTCGTAGGGGGAAAGATCCACGGCGACGCGATCTCCTTGCAGGATGCGGATGTAATTCTTCCGCATCTTTCCGCTCACGTAGGCCAATACCTCGTGGCCGTTCTCCAGTTTGACTCGAAACGTCGTATTGGGGAGCACCTCCGTCACCGTCCCCATCATCTGAATCGCGTCACCAGCCAACTGTTGCGTCCTTTCCAATGAAGTATTCCAGCCGGAATTTCGCCGCCCAAAATCTAGCCTCCCCTGCGTGTCTTGACACTCCCCGGGCGTGGCGTATCTCTTGCACCTAGAGGAGGTTAACGCTCATGGACGATCCCCAGCTGAAGCGCCTCGCCGATATCGCTGTTGACGTGGTGCAGCCCGAAGGCAATGGTTTTGCGCTGAGCGGGCAGGGATCCGACCGGGGTGAGTACCGTCTCGAGGTGCATTTCGACATGCCCCTCGATGCGCGGACCCGGGCGGTATTGGGCGAGCTGCTGGCGCAGTCCGAGCTGACCCTGTGGCGCCGGGCCCCGGCGGGGCCGCCCGCGCGACGTGAGCGTGCTCACCGCCCCCGCCGCCGTCGCATCACGGCCGACTGATTGCGCCGCGGGCTATCCTCGGCTGCTACCAGAGAGGAGTAGGATGAGGACTATCCGCTCAGGGATCTTCGCCGCCCTGGCGCTGTGCGCGACGCTCGCCGGTTGTGCCGGCGCAGGCGCGGGTGCGACCCAGCTCAGCCCCGCCGATTTGAGCGCCCTGGAAGCACAACGCGCCCAGCACCCCACCGACCCCGACCTCCAGCTGCGACTCGCCAAAGCGTACTACGCCGCCAACCGGTTTGCCGATGCCCGCAAGGCGCTGGCGATCGTGCTCACGCAGCAGCCGACGAATCGCGTTGCCCAGACCTACCTCGGACTCAGCTACGAGGGGATGGAGCAATTC
Organism: Gemmatimonadales bacterium; assembly: GCA_035691925.1. Taxonomy (GTDB): domain Bacteria; phylum Gemmatimonadota; class Gemmatimonadetes; order Gemmatimonadales; family GWC2-71-9; genus DASTHG01. The sequence goes on along the minus strand of DASSIL010000138.1, from coordinate 11,101 downwards.
GACTCGGCCCGCACCATCTACACGACGCTGCTGTCCACCAAGCCCTCGGGCGAAGTCGGGCGCCTGCTCAACGGCCGTCTGACATTGCTTGCCCGCAAAGAGCTGCACGCCGCCGCGCGGGCGTCCCTGGCTCACGAAACAGATCTGTCGCGGACGCCGCCCGATCCCAATACGGTGGCCGTGTTTCCGTTCCGCTATACGGGGCAGGATTCGACGCTGCGTCCGCTCGAGCGCGGCCTCGCGGCGCTGGTGGTGAGCGACCTCTCGCACGTGCGTCGGCTGCGACTCGTGGAGCGCGAGCGGTTGCAGGCGTTAGTCGACGAGATGAAGCTGGCCGAGAGCGGCCGCGTCGACCCCGCGACCGGCGCACGCTCCGGGCACCTCGTCGGCGCCGGGCAGGTTGTGCAGGGCCAGTACCAGGACGCACCGGGCGCGAACATTCGACTCGACGCGACGATGGTCCGCGCGGGCGATGCGGGGGTCGCGGCGACGGGATCCGGGCGCGACCCGCTGTCACAGCTGTTCGATCTCGAAAAGTCGGTGGTGTTTCAGCTGCTCACCAAGACCGGCGTTCCCATCTCGCCGGCCGAGAGCATCGCCATCAGCGAGCGGCCGACGAAAGACCTGCAGGCGTTTCTCCTCTACAGCCGCGGCCTCGAGTCGCAGGACAAGGGCGACTTCCGCGCGGCCAGCGCCGACTTCAAGGCCGCGGCGCAGCGCGATCCGTCGTTCCAGGCGGCGGCGCAGCAATCGCAGTCGAGCGACGCCGCATCATCGGCGAGCGGCACGGCCGACAACACGCTGGCCGCGGTGGTCGGCGGAGGGAGCGGTGCACCCAGCGGCGGCCCGCCGGGCGGTGCTACGCAGGCGCTGCAGCTGGGGATCAACACGACGGTGCCGAGCGGCACCACGATCTCCGATCAGATCGGGAGCAACCCGGTGAGTCAGCCACGCACCGACCCGGTGTGCGAGGCGGCCAACTGTCAGGGATTGCCGAAGGGTGGGCCGGCGTTGATCGGGACGATCATCATCATCATCCAGCGCCCATAGGAGCGCGGCACATGCAAGTCCGATTCATCGTCGTCGCCGTCGCGCTCGCGGGTCCGCTGGCCGCGCAGGGGAACACCGCGCTGTATTCGAGCTGGAGCGTCCTCGGCGGATTCGAATACCAGCGCTACGGATTCGACAAGGGATATGCGGTGCAGAGCGGCTCGCAATGGAGCCTCCCGCTGGTCCTCGTCGCCCCGCTGGGGAGTCACGCATCCATCGACCTGACCACCCACTACGCGCACACCACGGTCACCGACACGGCGTCGCTGACCCATTCGGGTCTCACCGATACCCAGCTTCGCCTGCTCTATACGATCGGCGCCCAACGCGCGGTTGCGTCCATCTCCGTCAATCTCCCCACGGGGAAGCATTCGTTCCCGACGGACTCGTTCCGCGTCGCGAGTGGCGTGAGCTCGACCTACCTGTCTTTTCCGGTCAACAATCTGGGCAGTTCGTTCGGGGTGACGACCGGATTGGCCTACGCGACGCCCGCGGGGGCGTGGAATCTCGGGGTGGCTGGCAGCGTGCGCGTTCAGGCGAATTACCATCCGTTTACGAACGACAGCACGGACTACAAGCCGGGTCTCGAAGGGCGCCTGCGCGTCGGCGCCGACCGGCTGTTGGGAGAGCGCGGTCGCCTGCTGTTCGGGCTGACGTTCTCCACGTTTTCGACCGACGAATTCTCCGGCTCCAACAGCGGCGGGCTGGGGCCATTCAACCCCGGGTCGCGCTTCATCACCGAAGTCGGCTACGCCTACTCGTGGGGTCGCACGAGTCTCACCCTCGGAGCCTGGGACTACTACCGGATGGCCGGGAGCTCGGGAGCCATCACGCTGAGCGACACGAAAGAGAACGTCTTCAATACGGAAGTCAGGCTCGCGCGCCAGGTGTCGCCCCGCTTCGCCATCGAGCCGCTCGCCAGCTTCCGGCAGTGGAATCCGGCGGACTTTCGAGGGGGGCGGCTGTACAGCTTCGGGGCTAACCTGCGCTTCGGGCTGAGCGGCCAGTGGTCCGGAGTCGCCGGTGGGCGATTCGGCACCGGCTGGATCTTCGATCCCGCGGCCGGCCGGTCGGACGTAAACGCAACGGGTTTCTCGCTCTACCTCCGCTATCAGCGCTAATTCTTGACGCTGTGGGGGTGTGGGCTGTAGGTTGGCGCGACCTTCAGCCTGGAGTCCCCTAGCCCCATGCCTGCCGAGCTCGGCGGATCGCAGATCTCCTCACTCCTCGAAGCCTTGCCCGGGATTGCGAGCGTGCTGCGCAGCCCGGTGGCGGATGCGCTCGTCAAAGCGATCCGGGCGGCGGCGGGGATCGGTGAGTTCGAGATCGACGACGCGGAGGAGCTGGTCCGCTATGCGGTCCGCCGCGGGCTGATCGGTCCCGATGAAGGGGACCGCGTGCTCGCCGACGTCCAGGACGCATTGAAGGTGAAGCGCAAACCGGCGAAGAGCGCCAAGCCCAGACCCGCCAAGAAGCCCGACAAGAAGAAGTCCCGCCGCTAGACGCGGAACCCCTTCACCAGGGAGCGCAGCTTTTCGGCGGCCTGCAGCAGCGTGCCGGCGCCGGCGGCGAGCTCTTGCGTCGACGCCCCCTGTTGCTCGGCAGCCGCCGAGACCTCCTGCGCGCCGGCGGAGTGAGAGCCCGCTTTCGAGGCCACCTGCTCGGTCTTCCTGGTGAGGTCCTCGGCGATCCCGCGATTGGCCTCGGCGACCCCGGCGACGCGCCCCGCTGCATGCTCGACCTGCTCCACCGCGGTCGCGATGTCCGCGAGGGCCGTTGCAGCGCCTTCGGTCACCGCCTCGATGCCCCGCACCTTGGCCTGCCCGTCTCCCATCACCGCCGTCATGCCGTCCATCTCCTGGCGGATCGCGGCGGTCGCCCGGGCCACTGCTTCCGCCGCCTGGGCCGACTCGTCAGCGAGCTGGCGCACTTCTTCGGCGACGACGGCGAACCCACGCCCGTGCTCGCCGGCACGCGCCGCCTCGATGGCGGCGTTCAGGGCGAGCAGGTTGGTCTGGGACGAGATGCGGCGGATCAGGTCCACAAAGTCGTCGATGGCGGCACTCTGATCGACGAGGCGTGTCACCTGCTGCGCGGTCGTCAGCACCACTTCGCGGATACCGAGCAGCGACGAGCCGGCGGTCTGGATCCCCTCGCGGTGGCGCGTGGCGGCCACGCGAATCTGCTCGCCGAGCCGCGTCACCTCCGCGGCGGCCGTCGCGGTATCCGCCGCCGCGCGACGCAGCTGGGCGAGCCCCGATTCGATCGCCACCAGCTCGTCGCGCTGCACTTCGGCGCCGCTGGAAATGTCGACCATCGCGGTGGTCACTTCGCTCGAGCTGGCCGCGAGCTGCTCGCTCACCGCCGAGAGGTCGCCGGCGGACGACGTAATGCGATCGGACTCGCCGATCACCTCCCGCACGATGCCCCGCAACCGCTCCGCCATGTCGCGCATGGCATGGGCCAGGACCTGGAATTCGCGCGGCATCGCACCCGTGGTCACCGGCCGCAGGTCTCCGGCGCCGAAGCGCTCCGCCGCGGTGACCAGCCGCGCGAGCGGTGTTTCGACCGAGCGCACCGTGAGCATCGACGCGACCGCGCCGAGCGCGAGGAACACCCCGAGGACGAGCCACAGAAACAGCTGCCGCCGTCCCGCGACCAGCGCCAGACGCTCGGCGACCTGGCCGGCCCGTTCCGCCTGGCGCGCCGAGAGACCGCGCACCAGCTGAATCAGCTCGGCGACCGACGCGCGGACGGTGCCCACGCGCGTCTGGGCTTCGGCATTGCGTCCCAGATCGCGCAGGGCATGAGCCAGCGCGTAGTCGACCTGGATCGACGACTGCAGCAGCTTGATGCGGTTGACGACGAGACGGTCTTCCACCGCCAGATCGCCCAGTCGCTCGAGCCGTTTCTCGTACTGGAATGCGCTGTCGGCCGCGCCTTGAAATTCCGAGCGGACCCGGTCGTCGGGCGCGCTCAGATACTGCTCGGCGGCACGCAGCTCCGCGAAGACCATGGTGAGCAATCCGGTGCTCACGGCGGTCGTGGTGCGGACGTTGTCCATCTCGGAGGTGATCCGCAGGCGAATCGTGGCGAGGCCGGCGGCTCCCGTCGCCGCCGTGATCACGAGACCGAGCGCAAGCGCGCCCAGTCCCACCAGGATGCGCGCGCGAACGGTGTTGAGCCGCAGGCGCGGGAGCAACGTCATTCGCTGGCCTCTGCCACCAGCCGGCCATTGCGCACGATCGCGATCGACAACGGTTTCCCGCGCACGTCCCCGAGCGAGTCGAAGGCGATCCGTCCGGTCACGCCTTCGAACGCCGGGCGGCCGGTACCGACGCTCGCCAGGTAATCGCGGATCGCGCGCCGGTCGGGACCGGCGGCGTCGAGCGCGGCCGCGAGCAGCTGGAAGACGTCGGTGGTGAGGCCGGCGACGTCGTTGGGGCGCTGCCCTCGCGTCGCACGGAAGAAATCGACGACGAACTTGGCGTTCTGATCCCCCGGGCGGTCGGGGAGATAGGCGGAGGAGATGTGGATCCCGTCGGCCAGCGGCCCGTCTCCCTCGATTCCGACAAGCGCATCGCTTCCCACCACCGGCCACTGCAGCCCCTGCCGGCGCAGCTCCCGCAGGGCCTGCTCGGCAGCAGGGACGTCGGTCGCGAGCATCAGAACGTCCACGCCGGAGCGTTTCATGCGGGTGAGGTAGGGCTCGAGGGAGGCGGTCGTGGGGAGGAACGGGTCTTCCTCGACCACGACTCCGCCCAGCCGCGTGAATTCCCTCGCGAATGCCTGCCGCACGCCGCGGCCGTAGTCGTCGTTCAAGTACAACACCCCGGCGCGGTGCGCGCCGAGTTGTTGACGGGCGAACCGGGCCAGAGCGGGACCGTGCGATAGATCGCTGGGGCAGACACGGAAGGCGTATCGGCTGATTCCCGACAACTCGGGGCTCGATGCGGTCGGGGACACCATCGCAATGGGGTCGCTGCCGGCACCGTACACCCGCGCCGCGGCGATGCTCGTCCCGGAGGTAATATGCCCGACGACGGCCATGACAGACGCGTCGTCATACAAGGCCTGGGCGGCGAGCACCGCGCCGTTCTCGGTGCCGCTGTCGTCGATGACCCGGAGCTGCAGTTTGCGCCCGCCGCGGACGCCGCCGCGTTGGTTGATCTGGTCGACGGCAAAGCGGGCCGCGCGCAGTTCCGAGACGCCCAGCGGGTCCTGCATCGGGCCCGCGACACCGATCACGATCGAGCCGGTATCGCGTGCGCACGCCGCGGTGGAGAGGGCTGCGGCGGCCAGGAGGAAACGGAAACGGACGCGCATCTGGTGACGGGAGGCAAGGTTAAGCGGCGGCAAAACGGAGCGCAATGCCGTAAATTCGAAGTGTGGTGGCACGTGACCGGCTACTCGCGTTCATCGCGGCGCTCGAGCCGCTGCTGACCGCCTGCGATGCACCGGGCTTCGAAGCGGTGTGGGAGCGCGAGCAGCTCGCGGAGGTCGGATGGGAGGCGCTGGCGCAGGCGCGCCGCGCCGGGGCCGCGACGCTCGCACCCGTGCTGCAGGCCCTGGACCGGCGGCTGCTCGCGGTGCTGGAGCGGTCCCGCGCGTTTGCCGATCTGCACGTCGTCACCTTCCGGATCCCGGAGCTGGAGCGCTGGCAACACGCCACGGCGGCGGCGCTCGTCGGCGCGCGCTGGGGCGGTGCCGGGTTGCGCACGGTCATCGAGGACACGCGCGCGCCCTTCGCGCGCCGCTACTTCGCGTTTCTGGACCTCGCCTGGCGCCGTCCTTCCGAAGCGTGGCCGGTGTTCGAGCGGTATCTCCGCGCCGAAGGCGCGCACCACGCGTTTGTCGCCGTGGCGGTCGAAGCGGCGCGGTTCTATCCGGCGCACCACCCCACGGCGCTGCTCCTCGCCCTGTTCGAGCGCATCCGCGGGGATCAGTTGCTGCGACGCTTCCTCGGTCCCCGCCTGCTCGAATCGCTCTACGTGCTGGGCGATCCCGTGTCGCTGCCGTTGTTCCAGGAGCTGCTCGTCGCCGGGCACACGGACGCGGATCCCGACCATTGCGAAGTGACCCGTGCCCTCGTGGCGGTGCGCCGGCTCACCGGGCGACTCGCACCCAGTACGAAGTTCCCCGATGTCGAACGCCCCGAGGTGAGCCAGGCGCTGGACGATGCCGAGCGCCGCTTCCTGGCGGCGCGCGACCGGCTGGATCCGGTCACGGTCATCTAGAGACGCCCGGTCACTGCTTGCGGTAGGACTCCACGATCTGTTCCACCGACTCGCCCGCTCGCAGACGGGTGTACCACCGTGGGGTGAGGAGCCAGTCCTCGAGAATCGTGTCAGCCCGAGGGTTGACGTCGTGGAAGGCCGCGACCAGGTCGGCGCTCGTGGCGCTCGAGTCCTTGAAGCGCTGATAAAAATCGCGGTACGCACGATCGAAGTCGTCCGGGCCGAGCACGGTGTACAGGGCATAGAACATGGCGGCCCCCACGGAGTACGAGAGGTCGGTGATTCCGGCACGACCGTAATCGACCAGGGGGACTCGATCGCAGCCCACGTGTCGTGCGCAGGCGTCTTCGATCCTGCGCGCCGTCCGCTCCAGCGTCGCATGCCAATCGGTTTGTCCATCCAGCTCGGCGGCCATGCGGCGTTCGAGGAAGGATGCCAATCCCTCGTTCCAGCGCGGGGAGGGATGTTCGCGGTCGGTCACATTCCAGAGATGGGAGAGCTCGTGGTAGAGCTGCCGTAGCTGGGACCGGTCTCGAAACGCGTCCGCTGTTTGCAGGATGCCTGCCGTCAGACTCGCCTGCGAGCCGTACCCTTCGGGAATCTCCATGATCGTGAGGCGCGGCGCGCGGCCGAGCGGGCCGTACCACCGCTGAAATCGCTCGAGCGCCTGGCCGACCGCCTGGCCTACGACCCGCGCCCCGGCTGAATCGGAGGAAAAATAGAAGACGCGTGCTCCACCCGTCTCCAGGGTCGCGTAGGGTGCGATCGCGATATTGAGGAACGGGACGGGTCCGGAGGCGCGATAGCTCCAGACAGCCTCGGAGTCCTGCGGGATGCTCCCGATCCGCTCGCCACCCATCGCGACGACCTGGTCCCGTGGAACCGTGATGCGGGCCGTGAACTGAAACGGGTCGCGAAGGGCGGCACGATTGGCGGCCCTGGAAGGCATCCCGATGACGGGAAACGCAAACGCATCCTCCCGGATGATCGTGAACTCCGGGCTGACGTGGTCCTTGATGTAGAGCGATCCCGTTTCGGTGTAGCCGACGAGCGTCCCCGAGTAGTGCACGATGATGGAACGCGTGTCCCCGGGCCGGAGGGCCCCGGCGGAGACGGTGAGTGCATTGACCTGGAGTGTCGAGTCGTCCACATAGAGCACCGTTCGCTGTGTGAACGGGATCGTGTGACCGTCCGGCGCGGTGATGCGCGAGACCGTCATGAGCCGATTCAAGAGCAGGGGTATCAGGCGGACGGGGTGGTTCGCCGTATTCCTGACCTCGAGCGTCGCCGTTCCCGCGAGCGTTCCGTTGGAGTAGTCGACACGCAAGTCGAGCGAGAGGCCGGTGAGCACAATCGACACGGTATCAGTGATGGACGTCGCACCCGCACTTCCCACGAGACTCCACCCCAAGACCGCTGCGACGACGGCCGCTCGGCGTACCATCCACCACCTCTCCAGGAGGGTCCGGTGGATTAGAGGGATCTTCATCTGCCAGGGTTGGAGGGCAGGTCGGTAACGGCGAGGAACTCCCAGATCTTCTTTCGATAAGACGCGCCGCCCGTGTCGTAGGTATCATTGTGCCCCGCCCCTTCGATCAGAACCAGCTCGACCGGCCCGGGTGCGGCCTCTGCGACACGTTTGCCCATCTCGAGCGGGACAAGCCGATCCCCGGTTCCATGCAGGACCAGCACAGGACAGCGTACTCGCGTAATCGTGTCAAGGTTGTCGAGCCGCAGGCGCATCAGGAAACGAGGAAACGGCGCGTAATGCCGGCGGGCCATGTCTCGCGCATTGGTGAAGGGCGATTCGAGAATCAGCCCCGCCACGGGGCGAGTGGCTGCCACATACGTGGCGGCGACGGTGCCCATGGATCGACCGTACACCTGCATGCGTGCCGGATCTACCCCCGCCCGGCTGGCAAGTGCGGCGTAGGCGAGGTCGGCGGCTTCGTACAGCGCAGGTTCCGTGGTGCGGCCGTCGCTCGCTCCGTATCCGGGATAGTCGACCACGAGCAGCGCCGTCCGCGGCGGGCGAAACTCCCGCAGCACCGGCCAGATCGCGGCGATCGTTTCCCCGTTGCCGTAGAACCAGAGAAGAGCGGAGAACGATGAAGCAGGACGGGGAAAGGGAGGGACGTACCATCCGCAGAGCCTGGTCCCGTCCCGCATCGTGAGCGTGACGCGCTCGGCGTCCTGCAGTCCCTGCGGCGGCGGATCGGGAAGCGGGGCGCGCGGGGCGGGGAACGCGATCCGCTCCTGAAACCGCCACGCGAGCAGGGCGAGCAGGGCATAGACGCCCAGCCCGCCGAGCAGGATCTCAGTGAGGGCGACGAGGGACGTAGCGCTGGATCCGGTCCAAGAGCCGCTCGTCCCAGAGCGCGATGTAGATCCAGCGAGCGCCGCCCCGTCCCCGCCAGGTGAGCCGGGCCACCTGGGCACCGGAGCGCCACTCCCACATTCCCGCGCGGGAGGCACGGGGGCGCCCGAAGTGCGTCTCGAGGTCGTGCTGTGCGCGGTCGACCAGCCCCGTGGTCCCCGAATCGCCGAACGAGAGGAACGCGACCTTTCCTTCCAGGACGTACGCAGCCACGTAATAGTGCGTGCTGTCTGATGGATCGAATGTCTGGACCCCGCATTCCATCAACTGCGCGGTGCGTCGCGACGTGTTGCACAGGAGCGGTGTGGAATCGGACGCCACGAGCACCCGGGCGCGCTCGGTGAAGGTGGCGTACGGCGCCGCCAGGACGAAGCCTCGATACGATAGCGCGTCGGAAGACCGGGCCGGGGCCGGAATCGTCGCGGGAGTCTGCGCTGCAGCGGAGACCCCCCACGTCAGGCAGGCCAGTATGGGAGCGAGTCGCATAGCTTCAATATAGAAACGGGCCCGGGGTTGCCCCCGGGCCCGCCCTTTCTTGCGATCCGACAGGGTCAGGAGACCTTGCGGACGTTCTGTGCCTGCAGGCCCTTGGGACCCTGGGCGACATCGAACTCGACAGCGTCACCCTCGGCGAGACTCCGGAAACCATCGGCCTGGATCGCCGTGAAGTGGACGAACACATCCGGACCCGACTCCTGCGCGATAAAGCCGAAGCCCTTCGCGTCGTTGAACCACTTCACCTTTCCCTTTGCCATACTGAGAAACCTCTTTAACTAATGGGGCATCGCCCCGGACTGTGATCGACCCAGGTCACCGCGACCTGGGACGGGCTCAAACAAAAACCGCGAGACGTTTGGTCCTCGCGGAGCGCAGACAGCCGGTGACGGTGCCACGTATTGCTTGAACCGGGGCCAAAGGTAGGATCCTGAAATGAGGCTGTCAATCACGAAGAAATCCCCATCGGCCATCGTTGTGACAGTATCTCTACACTAGAGACAACGCAGCTCTATTTGTTCGGAAGCCCGATCGCCGTGCGGAACTCAGCCAGCGCGGCATCGTAGGCGCGCAGCCGAGCTACGAGACCGGCGCTCAGCAGCTCTGGCGCGAGCCCTTTCGCGCCCTGGCATTCCTTGGCCGAGAGGGAGAGCGAGTCGAGTTGCAGCGTCAGATCGCGTGCCGGCTTGCGCGTCGGGGGGTCGTAGACGACCGGATCCATCTGACCCCGTCCACTGGCGATGAAGCCCCGTGCGGCGGAGCAATACGCGGCGAGGCGCTTGGTGGCGAGCTTGACCTGGCTCGAGTCGCGCGAGCCGCGGGCGCGGTTCAACCGGTCGACCCCGGTCTTGATCTGTGCGATCCCGCGCCCCGCGGTACGCAGCCCCTGGATGTAGCGTTGCTGCCCGGGGGTGGGAGGCGGGGGCGTCGCCGGAGCGGTGGTGGAATCCCCGGTGCCCGGGAGTTGCGCCGCCGCGCGACCAGAAACGGTGAGGGCGCCTAACACCAAGAGCGGCGCAATGATCGAACGCGTGCGCAAACCGTGGCTCCGGAGCATTCGTATGGGCCTTGGGTTATAATCTCGACATGGCGGTTCCCGCAACCTCTCGTTTGTCGCGGACGTTCGAGGATCGCGCCGAAGCGTTGAGTCACTTCTTCGCTCGCGCGGCCGAGGCGCCCCGCTTCATTGCGTTCGACGATGCCGTCGGATGCCCCCTTGACCAGGCGCTCGCCGTTATCGAGTGGACGCAAGCCGCGGGCATTCTCCATGACGACGACCTGATGCACGCTGCCTGGATCCGCCCCGACGCCGCCGCGGCGGTGGTCGAGCGGCGCGACGGCGACCGGCGCGTCTTCGCGTACTTCGGGCCGCGCATGGATCAGCCGTACGCCGACCCCGGCGAGTGCGAGCTGCTCTACGATGGTCCCGGTGTGCGCGCCTACGCCTTCGCCGAGCGCGGTCACGCCGTCGCGCACTTCCTCCGCGCGACGCAAGGGACGGGTGCGATGCTCGCGATCCTGGGGCGGCGCGCTCCGGAGCTGCGGCACGTACGCCGCTGGCTCGCGGATCTGTTCAACGGGCCGCCCACCGGCGAGGCGCACTCGACGCTCCTGATGGCCGGCTGGTTCGCCACCTCGGGCGCCGGTTGTCTCTTCGTCCCGGTCCAGGCTGGGGATCCTTACTGCTACAGCGAAGTCAGCATCGACTCCTGACCATGACGACCGCACTCCTGGCGCTCGCCCTCGTGGCGCAGGCGCCGTCCCCGGATACCGTGCGTCAGGCCCGCTACGAGCGCACGCTGACCGGCGTCTCCGATTCCCTGGACGTGGTTCGCGGCGCGATCGCGGCGTTTCCGATCGATCTCGCGCGCGTGTCACCCGATCTCGTCCTGGTGCGCGCCACGCGCGTGCGACAGTCCTGCCACGGCGCCGCCCTCGCGCT